>NZ_JAMYTF010000068.1:0-21636 GCF_040322295.1 Mesorhizobium sp. M0159 | reverse complement strand
CGGCGGCCTCGTTCGCTGCCACGCTTTCGAATCCATAGGTCGAGGTCAAGAAGACTGGCGGCTGAACGGCATTGGAAAAGCCGGCGGGATCGTAGCCATGATGGATCGCCCGAGTGGCGAATCCGGGACCGGTGTCGTTGAGCGACCGCGTGAGAGCATCGGTCTCGGATTGATAGGAGCGGGTCATTCGGCCTCTAGATCTTTCTTGGGTTTCCGAAAGATTGCCGGCAAACTGGCCAATGTGAAATATCCAGTTGGCGATGAATGAAATGGTCCAGTCTTCAAGTGCCGGTTCTGCAGGTCGCACGCACGCGATGGGTGCACGCCAGATCTACGAGGCTCTTCGCGAGCAGATCCTCGGAAGTGTCTACGAAACCGGCAGTCAGCTGCCGTCCTCCCGAGGCCTCGCAAATGACCTTGGGGTTTCGCGAACGACGGTGACGGTCGCCTATGAGCAACTGGCTGCGGAAGGTTTCATCGACGTCCGTAAAGGCGCACGACCCCGCGTTGCATCTTCGTTGATCGGTCCTGAGACAAGCCGCACGCCTGCGAAACGGGTCGGCTCGGTTCTTCTGTCCGCCTATGGCGGCCGACTGCGCGTCACGCCGCCCTGGCCGGATTATCTGCCGACTGGGCTGAAGGTCGATTTCCGCTATGGCGACCTGGCGTCGTCAGACTTCCCCGCATTGGTCTGGAAACGTGCGATGAACGAGGCGATGGGGCAGCGCCCGTTGCGTCTTGCCTATGAGGATCCGCGCGGCTCGCGCCGGCTGCGCCAAGCGCTCCAGGGCTATCTCTGGCGCGCCCGAACCCTGAGCTGCGACCTCGAGCAGATCATCATCGTCAACGGTTCGCAGCAGGGCCTCGACCTGTGCGCGCGCCTGCTTCTCGATCCCGCCGACCGCTTTGTCATCGAGGACCCGTGCTATAGGATGGCGCGTCAGGTCTTTGCCAGTACGGGTGCCTCGCCCATCCCGGTCACCGTCGACGAGGACGGGATGAAGACGGAGTTGCTGGCGGGGATCGGGGCGCGACTGGCCTATGTCACGCCATCGCATCAGTTTCCGCTGGGCGGCGTCATGCCGATCGCGCGCCGCCATCAGCTTCTGGAATGGGCGCGGCACAACAATGCCTATGTGATCGAGGACGACTACGACAGCGAATATCGCTACGACATCAATCCGGTCCCTCCGCTGCACAGTCTCGAGGACCACGGGGCTGTCATCTACCTCGGCACGATCTCCAAAACGCTCTCGCCGATGCTGCGTATCGGCTACCTCGTCGTCCCGACGGAATTGCAGGAGGTCTTCGCTACCGCCAAACAATTCGCGGACCGGCATTCGCCGGTGGCTGAACAGGAGGCTCTGGCCTGTTTGTTCGAGAGTGGCGGCTACGAAAGCCATGTGCGGCGTGTGCGCAGGCTGAACGGCGAGCGTCGGGAGACGTTGTTGGGCGCCTTGCGGCGCAGCTTCGGAGATCGCATCGCTGTCCAGGGAGCAGAGGCCGGTCTGCACGTCGTCGTTTGGTTCGACGAACTGCCGCGATCGCGGGAAACGACCATGGTCGAAGCCGCCCGAGGCGCGGGCCTGGGGCTGCACCTGATCTCGCCCCTTTACGAGCGGCAATCGGACGAAGGCCACATCGATCGCGTGGGGCTTGTCATGGGCTATGCCGCCTTGAGCATTCGGCAAATCGAGAAGGGCATTGAGATCCTGCGAGCGGTTGTCAAGCAGGTGCAAGACGCGTTGCCGGGACACGGTGGCTAAAACGGCGGGACGTGGCGTGCTGGCGAGGAAACCGATCCTTGGGCTGAACCGCGTTTCGTTGCAAAGCCAACTGGACTGGGAATACGCCATGCAACTGGTGCTGTTGATCAGGCCAGTTTGGCGGCAGATTTTTCGTGCGAGACGAATTTCCGAGAGCGATGCATGCGGCAAGGAAAACTGCTTCACATCCATATCGCGCCCGCTGCCTTTTATGAAATGGAGGATCTGGCGGAGGCGTAGCTTGTTGCCGGCCGAGCGGGCTCAAGCACCCGCAAGACATAATCGACGATCTCTAACCAGGCCTTGTCCACGGCCGAATGATGGAATTATCCATGGTGCGGCATGCACCATGCCGATGCCAGAAGATCTGGACGCTCGACAAGCACCTTTCTTCAAACATTTCCCGAACGACCCGCAGCGCAAAGCCTCCCCATGAGAAAAGAGCTTCCCATGTCTTTCACGCCATTGATTGACCCCGAGATCAAGGCCCGCTACCCGGATTTTCATCTGATCAGCATTGTGGTGCGGAACGCTGAAATCGACGTGCCGGATGCACAGGCGTTGAACGACACGATCGCGGCGGCGGAACAGGCCGCGCTTCGCGATGACGCCCAAAAGGACGCGCATCTTGCGGCGTGGGCCGTTGCCTACGAGGCTTTCGGCACAAAAGCCAATCGAACGCCGTGCTCGGCCGCCGCGCTTCTCAAGCGGGTGCGGAAAGATGGCTCTCTCCCGCGGATTTCCCCACTTGTTGATGCCTACAATGCCGTCAGCGTGTTGTATGGCGTTCCGATTGGCGGGGAGGATCTCGATCTTTACCAGGGGGTCCCGAGACTTTTAATTGCGAAGGGAGCGGAGCCATTCGACACGATCGAGCAAGGTGAAATGGTAACCGAGCATCCCGAACCGGGCGAAGTCATCTGGTGCGATGATGCCGGTGTCACGTGCCGCCGCTGGAACTGGCGGCAGGGGCGGCGCACCATGGTCACGGTCGATACCCGCGCCATGTGGCTCGTGCTGGAAGCCCTCGGCCCAATGTCAGCTAAACAGATGACGGCCACCGGAGAGCATCTGATGGGACTTATCCCAGCGTTGTGCCCGGGTGCGCGAATCGAAACAGCGCGGATCGACGAATCCACTACATCTCGTGTCCCTTAGGGCATGGCCCACCTTTCGGAGAAACACCCCACTCAGCCCTGTCCGGATCTGGCGCTCCTTGCTCGCTCCGCTGGCCTACACAGTTGATTGCGAACGACCCAGAACGGCTCTCGAAAACGAGCGTCGAACGAAATCAGATCACTGCTTGTTCTCCCTTAGCGTTGTTTGGCGTACTTTTATCGCGATGCCTCCAGTGGGGATGGTCCAAATTGCGCAAGCTCGGTCGAGTGATCGCGGAGAAGCTTAATGTCGACTACATCGAAGTTCATGGAGCGGTTCGGACAACGGGTGCGAACCCGGGACGTCGTCCGGGTATCGTCAGGCTTTCCGGTCCGACTGAGCCTCAGCTTTCTTCACGGCGCGAATACTCCTGAGGCTGCTCGGGCTCTCGTCAGGAGACAGCTGCCGCTGAGGACGGCCCACGCGGTCCTCACGCAGATGGTTGATCACGGGAAGGCATTCGTGACGGTTCCTTGCGTCGACGACCTTCGGGCACTGAAGGATGAACTCTCGTCCGCAGGAGTGATCGCGAAGGTTCATGCGCCGCGGCCGATAAGCGTTCGCGAAGTCCGGGATCGCACGAAGCTGTCCCAGGAGGCGTTCTCCGTGAGATATGGTCTCGATCTGGCAACGCTTCGAAACTGGGAGCAAGGTCGCTCGGAACCGGATGCAGCGGCGAATACTCTCCTTTGGACCATCGCCCCGAATCCGGAAGCAGTCGAAGAATCGCTGGACATGGAGGACGGAGTGGCTGCCCCATCGCCCTAGGGGGGGGGCCGGTCACTCGGGCGCGCGGCTATTCGGCCGCCAGCGCGATGGCCGGCCGCCGCGCGGTATCGACAGCGCGCGAGCCTCATGCGTCAGACGCCTTCCTTGGCATGTCGCACGGCAGATCCCAAACATGATTCCATCGCAACGAGCTGGTGACGGAAGCAGTGTCTGCACTTTGGAAACGAGCCATTTGCGTTCTCATGGAGGTCGCGATCGTCTCGTCCCAGTAAAAGTCGCAATCATTGCCAATTGCGATGTTCCGCAGTCAGCTGGCCGTTATTTTCCTAAGATCTGCATTATAGGCCGGGGTGTTGTCGCCGTTTCGGCGGGTAAGATGGGATAGGCGACCTCGGGTGCCTTTCCGGTCAGCGAGTTCAGGAAGGCAACAAGCAGGTCGACTTCTTCGTCCGCCAGTACCACGCCAAGCTGGGTGGTTCCCATGATGGCAACGGCCTGTTTCAGATCCCAAACCTTGCCCGAATGAAAGTATGGCGCGGTGAGTGCAACGTTGCGCAGCGGCGCCACGCGGAAAACATAGGAATCGTCGGCTGCATTGGTGACCGCAAATCGGCCCTTGTCTTTTTCCGGCAGGACCTCGGCGCTGGGCTGTTCCACGAGGCCGAATGGGTAATAGGCTTCCCCACCAACGTTGATGCCGGCATGACAGGACGAGCAGCCTTTGTCCATGAAAAGCGCCAGGCCCTGTTTCTGTTCGGAAGTCATGGCGGCGTCATCGCCATTGAGGAAGCCGTCGAAGGGGGCCGGCGTGACAAGTGTCGCCTCGAAGGCTTCGATTGCCTTGGCGACGTTGTCGAAGGTGACGCGATCGGCTTCAGCCGGAAAAGCTGCATCGAACCACTCGAGATATTGCGGCATCGACTTGAGCGTGGCCATGACTTGACCCGGTGTATTGGCCATTTCGACGCCGGCTTGGACCGGTCCCTTCGCCTGAGCCTTCAGGTCTTCGGCACGACCGTCCCAGAACTGGGCGATGTTGAAGACAGCGTTTAGTACAGTCGGCGCGTTGCGCGGTCCCTTCTGCCAACCATGGCCGATCGAGGTTTCATGATTGTCGTCGCCGCCGGTGGCCAAGTTGTGGCACGAGTTGCACGACAAGACGCCTGACGCCGAGACGCGTGGATCGAAGAACAGTGCCTTGCCGAGGGCGATCTTCTCCGGTGTGATCGGGTTGTTAGCGACTACCGGCGTGGTGGGTGGCAAAGCCTTGAAAGTGGCCAGTGCCGTTTCTCTGAGGTCTGCGGGGATCGAATCCGCAGCAAAAGCGATGGCTGTCAGCAAGGGGACAGCCATCGTACTGAATAGGATTTTCATAAATGATCTCGCTGCGTCGTGCACGCAGCCACTCTGGGATATGCGGCTCATGAACGCCCTGCGCTAGATCAGTTGCGGGAGAGGACCGGGTGGTCTGACACCTGTTTTTGCGGCAGAGGTTGGACTGTCCCGGAATTGAACGCTCTTCTCGACTGGATTTCAGGGAGGCGGAGGGATCGCTGCTCGGCAAGCGGCGGCGCCGGAGCCGTGCTTCGGTTCTCTCTGCGCCTTCAACTATGAAGAAATCGGGGCCGCCACCGTGTCCGATTCGGTTTGGGGCCGGTTATCTGTTCCGCAGCAGGTCCTGCTCGACTTCCGCCTGCCTTCGTCAGATCGACGTGGGCCCAAATCGATCCGCGATAGTGTCTCGTAGCACCTTTGCGGGACGATCTTATTTCGACTGTAGAGGGCCGTTTCGGGTGAGCAAAATTACACAAATTTCAAAGGGCGCCCGAGTAGCTGTTTTGATTGGCTTGTGAGGCCTATAGCCTCCATCGAGCGAATACTGGCAGACGACGGAGCACAATTTTGGCTTCGTTTATCATCTTGCTTCAATGGGACAACATCTTTGCAATAACTACACGGCAATTTACCGTCACGAATTTGAGAGAACCAAGTCCCACGCAGTGGTTTCATATCGAAAACATTGCAGTCCTCCCGCGAGAAGCTGATTTACAAATACAACAAGATGATTAATATCGCCATAGGGCGCAAAATATTGTTTGTTCGCTATAGTACGCTCCAGATGCCGGCGAAATCTGGATACAATAACCTCGTCGGCGTGCCCGCTCCAGCCTCACACGACTGCGACGCCTATACTTGCGCTTTTCCACTGTCCGACATGCAGGCAGCGAGCCATTGCATCGCGGAGGTTGCATCTTCCAATATGACGACCTGTTTCGCAAAGCGGAAAAAACTCTTGCGCGCTGCGCTCGCAGGTTTTCTTCCGTTGTATCCATCAAAGCACGCGCTGAGGGCGGCTTCGTGGATCCGGTCTCTGCGATCTTGTGGCCATTCGTTGAGAAAATCGATAGCATCCGCAGGACTGGCAATCTCTTGCACGATGTGCGCTGCACGCCTTACGAAAAGTGGGCTGCTGGAAGTCCCTGAGCTCATGCGTTCCTCCCGACCTGCTGAACCGCTAGTTTGCGTAAGGCGCCTCCTCTACACCCGCCCACCATTGCGGAATGTGTTGTCACAGCGATAGCGGTTCAATAGCAAAGCAGCGGCGTGATGTCCTCGGTTTACCAGCGGTCCAATCCCTAACATCCTGCTGCGAGAGCGGCTCACCGGATGAATCTACATCGTTTCGACCATTGCGAATCCACGCTTGATAGTTCCTCCACGCGCCACCAGGAAGCGGCCACTGCTCTGCCATGGATTTCACAGCCAAAGAGAGGATGGCGAAACAGAAATAGCCGGCTTCGTTTCGAGATTACCGGTCATTTCGGCGCAAAGCTTACGGCCGAGACGCGCCTGAAAATGCGCAAGCACCGCGGCAGGTCACCAACAACGGACGGATCAACGATCACGACGGCGGGATACCGCGCCATAGATCTCGCTGGACGAGCATCGCAATAATCGTGTCGAGACAATCGTGTCGAGACCTTTGTTGCTTTCAGCGGCGACCGCCACTATGAAGCGACGCTTCGCCGACTGTGTTTCACGCCGCCTGGAGAGTTTCATGACAGAAGAAGCCGAAAAAAACATCGACACCCTCATCGAGCTCACGGCCGATGTCGTCTCAGCCTATGTCTCCAACAATCCGATCCCGGTGGGGGATCTCCCTGCCCTCATCGGCCAAGTGCACGCGGCTCTGAAAGGGACGGCCGGAGGTGTCTCTGCAAAAGAGCCGGTTGCCCTTACGCCTGCAGTCCCGATCAGGAAGTCGGTGACACCGGACTACATCATCTCCCTTGAGGACGGGAAGAAATTCAAATCGCTAAAGCGCCATCTGTCGACCCACTATGGGCTGACGCCGGATGGATATCGGGCCAAATGGGGCCTGCCGGCGGATTATCCCATGGTCGCGCCGAACTACGCCGCGGCGCGCTCGTCATTGGCCAAGACAATGGGGCTCGGCCGCAAACCGAAAGCGCCGGAAGCGCCGGAGCCGGCGCCGACGAAGCGAACCCGCAAGAAGGTCGCGGCTTGATTTCGGCAATCGAGATTCGTTCTCGAGCGTTGCAGCCATCGGCTTAATCTGCGCGTCATATAAAAAGGCGGGGCCAACCCCGCCTTCCTTTCAAACAACTTTGTTTCATGAGGAATTCGCGACGCCTGCAGCAATCTGCTGCCCTCAGTTTTTGCTCGCTCCTATCGAGCGGCCGTGAGGACCTCCGGACCTACGCGCCCACTCTTGCCAGGACGCAGAAATTTCAACCAGCTTTGCTGAGGCTGCCAGCGGAGGATTTGCCAGTGCGGCGATCCTGCTCGATCTCATAGTTGATCTTCTGGCCGTCAGCGAGGGTCGAGAGGCCCGCGCGTTCGACAGCGGAAATGTGGACGAAAACATCCGGACCGCCATTGTCGGGCTGGATAAATCCAAACCCCTTGGTGCTGTTGAACCACTTTACCGTTCCAGTAGGCATATACGTGTTCCTCCTTAACAATTGCAACGTGGGCAGGCCATCAGGCCTGCCCGACTCATAGCCGAGACTTGGGCGCAGCAAAAAGCGAAAAATTGTTAAGCCCCGATCAGCTGGCGCACTCCATTTTGGCCGAAGTCGCCAGCAAGCAGTGTCCTACACTACCGCTCGAGCATGGCCGGAAGCGCCCGATCCTTCCAACGCTCCTCAGCGCCACGTCTATGGCTGGTGCTTGGAGGCACGGGACGTAAGGCCGACCGCTGCTCGTGCCGCCAAGTCAAAGGCGGGTAGTTCACGGAGCTACCTTCGTGCATAACGGCTTGGCAAGCGCTTGAAGGAGTTTCGAATTGGATTGTTTCAAGAGGGTCGAGGGGTTGATCGATGCCACCAGCGTGGAAGCGATCGATAACGCGCGCGTTTTGCTGGACCAGTTCAAGGGCAAGTCAGAAACAATCGCCCAAGCGATCGACGACTTCCTACTTGATTTCATGACCTTGCTGTTTGTGGTAGAAGCTACCCGCGAGCGGTTCCACAATCCGGCGAGGCGGTTGGCGCGCATCAGATTGAGCAGGATCAGGCTGTTACTCACCCGATGCTCTTGACC
The DNA here is from genome assembly GCF_040322295.1 of Mesorhizobium sp. M0159. Classification (NCBI taxonomy): domain Bacteria; kingdom Pseudomonadati; phylum Pseudomonadota; class Alphaproteobacteria; order Hyphomicrobiales; family Phyllobacteriaceae; genus Mesorhizobium; species Mesorhizobium sp. M0159. The sequence continues at coordinate 13,417 of NZ_JAMYTF010000068.1, read as the reverse complement.
TTAGGGACCACGCCGCCAGGGATGCGTTTGCAGCCGCAAAGAAGGCAAAATCTGTTCGCCGGCAAACCGAGCACAGCCAGGCGGTATTTACGCAGATGAATTCGATCGCGACCGCCAAATTCTCCTGTTTGGTACCCAGCGACGACGGCAAGCGCGGACAGCTTCCGTGCTGCTGTCCTCCAGCGACAAACGTGCCTGCATGCCCATCCACGGCGAGCTCGACGGTTGTTGCTTACGTTTGACCAAGGTCCCGCGCAAACACTCCCCTTTCCCGCACCAACTCATCAGGCTCGACGGCCTCGCGGCAGGCGCATTACGCCAGAAGCGCGCCACCGCATCCTTCTTTCCCGCCCGAGTCCTACGATCTTCGTTTTCCAGCGCCTCGCGGATATCGCCCAACTCGCCGATCTTTGATCAGATCCGTCTGCGCGCGCGAGCAGGCTCCGCGCTCGAGTTCGCTACGCTCCTCGCGCCTCTGCCCGTTCAGCATCGACCCGGTCTGGCTGTCGAGGAGAGGGTTCCGCTGGGGCGACCAACATCTCCATTCTCACCGTCAGTGCAGCGGCCTTCGAAGCGCATCCTATGCCCCTCCCGGCAGCGCGCCCAATCGTCGTCCGAACGAAGAAGATATTCTCAGCCGCGCGCGCGTCGCGTTCGGCCCTGTCCGATGTCCGACAATGTCGGATGCGCAACATGGCAGAGCCCGATTTTGTCTACTGCCTCGAACGGTTTTCTGATCTGGCACGGTGCATGCTTGGTCATCCGCAAGGCGTCGCGGACCAAGGAGAATCCGTCCCATGATCACCTCACCAAGAAATACTGCCGCAGGTCTCCTGGGTTCATCCAAAGATGAGGCTCGAGTAGGGCCTGGCACCATGAAGAGCTTGTTCATCTGGCTCGGCGCTGCCCCCCGATCCTCCCACGCGGGGAGACGGGGACGCAGCGACTTCATCAAAATGAGGAACAAATCACTTTGCCTCGAACCTTGCCTTTCGACCAGCCACCACAACCGGAGCCATCGATCGTCCCCCTGGCTGCGCAAGGCGTTCACTGCCATCGCGCTGGCTCTGGTGACGACCACTCCGGCTCTGGCCGCCACCGACGGCGGCAAAGTGACGGATTTCCTGCTCGACAACGGTATGGAAGTGGTCGTCATCCCGGATCACCGCGCGCCGATCGTCACTCATATGGTCTGGTACAAGATCGGCAGCGCCGACGAGCCACCCGGCAAATCAGGCCTTGCCCATTTCCTCAAGCATCTGATGTTCAAGGCGACGACCAACCACGCCGCCGGCGAGTTCGACCGAGCCGTCTCAGCCATCGGCGGCTACAATAACGCCTTCACCGCCTATGACTACACCACCTTCCTCGAGACGGTGGCGCCCTCGGCGTTGGGTGAGATGATGGGCTTCGAGGCCGATCGCATGTTCAACCTCATCCTCAACGACGATGATATCAAGACCGAGCGCGACGTGATCCTGGAGGAGCGCCGTTGGCGCACAGAGACGAACCTACATGCTCTGCTGGACGAGGAGGTCAACGCGACGTTGCGGCAGAACCAGCCCTACCGCATTCCGGTCATCGGCTGGATGCAGGAGATGGAGAAGCTGAACGGCACCGACGCATTCACCATCTACAACGAATACTACCGACCGAACAACGCCGTGCTGGTGGTGGCCGGCGACGTAGAGCCTGAGACGGTGAAGGCGCTGGCCGAGAAGACCTATGGCAAGGTTGTGCGCGGGCCGGACCTGCCCCCGCGCAACCGCCCGGTCGAGCCGGAGCAGAAGACCAGGCGCACAGTGACGCTGACCGATGCGCGCGTTTCGATGCCGAGCTTTTCCACTCAATGGGTGGTGCCGTCCTATCATACGGCAGAGCCCGGGGAGGCCGAGGCGCTCGACCTGCTGGCCGAGATACTCGGCGGCGGTAACCGCAGCCGGCTATATCAGGAGCTTGTCGTCAAGCAAGGCATAGCCTCGGCGGCCGGCGCCTCCTTCCAGGGCACCATGCTAGACGACACCAATTTCACTATCTCCGGCTCGCCGCGCGGCGATGCAAAGCTCGTCGATCTCGAAGCGGCGGCCGTTGCCGAAGTCGCCCGGATCGCCAAGGATGGCGTCACCAGCGACGAGCTGGACAAGGCCAAAGACCGCTATATCCGCTCGGTGATTTTTGCGCACGACGAGCTGGACCACATCGCCAACATTTATGGCAAGACGCTCACCACCGGTGGCAATGTGAAGGACGTGCTCGAGAGGCCGGACCGCGTCCGCAAGGTCACCACCGACGAGGTCAAGGCGGTCGCCGCGCGTTATCTGGTGCTCGACCATTCGACCACAGGCTATCTTTTGCCGCAGCAACAGGCGGGGAATTGATCATGAGCTCCATGCCCATGCAAATGCGCCGGCCGGTCTTCCCTCGGCGCGCCTTCGCCACCCTGTTCCTCTCCATCCTCTTTCTCATCTTGCGGGCGCTCGCCCGGTAAACGGGATCTGTTTAAAGCCGCGAGGAGCGGTTTTCGCGGGCCTTGCCAGGCATTTGCCGGTATAGGCGTCATTATTGGGGTGCGCTCCTCCTCAGGCCAGCCTCTCTTCGAGTGGATAGAGTCGCCGATTCGTGGTCCGCAGATTGTAGGCGCAGGCCACCAGCATCCACTCCGCGCGGCTGGCGAAGCCGATGTCCGTTGTTCAATCGTTCGACTAGTAGAACCGCGAGGCATCTTCTAGCGTATTCAGGTATTCTCCCTTTCCAGTCGGGTACCGTGGTCTACCAGCTGTCTGGCCGAGGCCCTATAAGGAACCCGGACGTCGCGGAGTACACACCGCACCTGCTATATATACCTGCTGCGTTGAGGAGGAATCCGGTATTGCCCCTGTGCCTGCCGATGATCCGTCACCTGAGATCCCCCGACCTGTTTGGACCCATTGATCGCCTGCCGGCACTTGGCACGCGGATTAGCGAGCGGACATTCGAGGTCCTCAACCCGTCGACTGGCGAAGTGCTGGCAGAACTACCCGACATGGGTGTCGAGGAGACATGCGCTGCGATCGACAAGGCCTATGTCGCGCAGCCTGGATGGGCAGGGCTGACCGCACGTGAGCGCAGCGACGTTCTATGGCGATGGCATCAGTTGATCATCGACCACGCCGACGATCTCGCCGCGATTCTCATCGCGGAGATGGGCAAGCCGCTTGCCGAAGCCAAGTCGGAGATATCGCATGCTGCGGCGTATCTGCAATGGTACGCCGAGGAGGCCAATCGCGTCTATGGCGAGACGATCTCCGCACCATCGATGGACCGCCGAATGCTGGTAATCAAGCAGCCCATCGGAGTTGTTGGCACGATAACGCCATGGAATTTCCCGGCCTCGATGGTGGCGCGCAAAATCTCGCCAGCCTTGGCGGCGGGCTGCACGATCGTCCTCAAGCCCGCTGAACAGACGCCGCTCGTGGCGGGAGCAATGTTCGCCCTCGCCCATCAGGCTGGCTTTCCCGAAGGCGTCGTCAACCTGATCTATGCGTCAGAAGGTGACGCGGTCGGCCGCGAACTTTGTACCAATCCCAAGGTCCGCAAGATCAGCTTCACCGGGTCGACTGAGATCGGGCGCCTTCTCATGCGCCAGTGCTCGGACCAGATCAAAAAAGTCAGCCTTGAGCTCGGCGGCAATGCACCTTTCATCGTCTTCGATGATGCCGATATCGATGCCGCGGTTGACGGTGCGATCCAGGCGAAGTTCCGCAATGCCGGCCAGACCTGCGTTTCGGCGAACCGCCTGTACGTCCAGTCGGGCGTTCACGACGAGTTCGTCGAGAAATTCGTGCAACGGGCTCGCCACCTTCAAGTTGGTGATGGTTTCGCTCCCGGAGTGGACATCGGACCGCTCATCGACAAGCGCGCATTGGCCAAGATCGAATCCCATATTGCCGATGCCGTCGCCAAAGGCGGCGCAATTCGCTGCGGGGGCAAACGCATCGGCACGAATGGCACGTTTTTCCAACCGACAGTCCTGACCGGTGTCTCCAGCGAGATGACCGTCGCGCAAGAAGAGACATTCGGGCCGTTGGCACCGATTATTCGCTTCAAAGATGCGGATCAGGTCGTGCGTGAGGCCAACGACACGATCTACGGCCTCGCGGCCTACTTTTATGCCTCCAACCTGAAGCGTGTCTGGCGTGTGGCCGAGGCCTTGGAATATGGAATGGTCGGGGTAAATACCGGCCGGATGTCTTCAGAAGCGGCGCCGTTCGGTGGGATAAAACAGTCCGGCATCGGGCGGGAGGGATCCCGCCATGGCCTCGAGGACTACCTAGAAATGAAGTATCTCTGCATGGGCGGAATCTGAATTTTCGGCTTGCAGGGTTCACAGACGGGTAACCTAGCGAGCGATTTCCAAATATGTGAATTGTAGGATCGCTCCTCGATTGGGAACTGAGGGGCGGCTCCGTACCCGAGCAAACACGCAATCCTGAAGGCACCCTGGCTGGACTTATCTCTCGACGAGACAAGCGTCTGCATTGTCGGCGAAGACGGCGTGCATGTGACGGAGGATAGGCTTGCGACGGATTTGGCGGCCCTCGCCGACTTCAGGCGACGGGCTGTCGTTGCGCGGGTCTGGTTGGAAGCTTGTGCACCATCGCGATCGTGAACGCCGGTTTGTGCGCAATATCCGGTTTCTGGGCAGAATTTTGAACCTGCTACCTTTCGATTGTCAGTAGCTCAGTTGTTCTTCGGCCGACTGCCGCGCCGGTACAGGCTCGGACAGAATCGAAGATACCATCAGGCAGGCATTCGCATTCGACATTTCCGGTGATCGGCGCACGATCCAGGGCGCGCCAGGTTGACCAAGCGCCTCGAATCGCATGACAGTCTTGACCGGCTGGAGGACGGAAATCCCGCGATGCCGAAGAGGTTGGTCAGCGCAGTCGAGCCCACACGGCATTTGCGGCACGAAACAGCAAGGGCTGGGAAGCGATCGGCCGAGCGGTCCTCGAAGGCGCGGGCCAGGGTGCCGACGATGCGTTGGTTCAGGTCCGCCAATCTGGTCTCTACCGTCTGATAGCGGCTTCGGTCGCCAGTGACAGCGAGTAAAGATATTTGGCATCATCGGCTTTGATTGCCGCGCAGATCTGGTCGAGATTGGGATAGCTCACTGGTGCACCTTTGGGCTCATAGTGCTTCCTCCTCATCGAGATGAGGATTGCCGGATTTGGCGTAGAACACCAACACGGGTCCGAGATCAAAGCGCGTCCCGGGCGCAAGGCGCTGGACGGACCGGGGCCATGTTTCGGTTGAGACGCCATCGATGCCTCGCGCCAGCGTTCTGGCGAATCGAGGCATCAGCGGGGCGAGTGTCTGTGCCAGGATCGCAGCAGCCGTCGTCTGAAGGGCGAGCGAAGTCCGGATGCGGGCGGGATAGAGACGTCGCGGCGCCGGATAGTCTTGCGCCCGACGGTAGATCACGCAATGGCGCACGAAATCGCAGACCTGCGCGGCCGCGCACCGGACCGAGAAGCCCTCGTCCGAATAAGTGCGCTCCATCGCTGCGCGATAGGTCTCTATCCGAGCAAAGAAGGCGCGGTCGGCCGGACTCCAGTCGCCTGCGTCGGGCACACTGCCACCAAAATCCTGCTTGATTTCCTGGTTCAACGCATCAAGCCAGTTCAGCCAAATCCCTTGGAACACCTCGTTCTCGGTGCGGCGCAGCGCGTCCAACATGAAATCCGTCCGCTCACCTTCCGGGCGTGTCAGGCCCAAATGGAGGCGCACGACGTCGACTGTCTTTGGGCTCAGAACCTCCTTGCCCCAGACCGCATGGCGGCAGCTGGTTGAGAACTTCTTGCCGTCGAGCAGGTAGAACTCGTTGACGTGATAGTGGATGCGTGGCGTCCAGTGGGAGAAGACCTCGGCGTAAAGAGCGGGGTAGAGTAGCGCGTGGTAGAACGAATTGTCGAAGCCGAAGAAATGGACAATCTGCCAGTCGTTGCCGGGCATCTCCGCCTTCCAGTCGCGACCCAGCGAGCGGCCGAGCGCCTGGATGTTGTAAAGAAAACCGAAGGCCATTTCCGGCCAGACCCAGATCACCTGCCCCGGGAACCCTTCGGCTGGCAGGCCCCAGTCCGAGGGGTGGGTAATGGGCACTGAAAAGTTGCCGCGTAGGCGTAGGCGCGCAAAGAGATCCAAGATCCGTAGCGGGACGCCCGACGCCCTTAGATGCCGGTCGATATTGTCGTAGCATCGGTCCATGGCAAGTTCCGGGCGGCGGACGGAGCCGACCAGCGGCGCCTCGGCAGACTGCCGTGACCGGGCTGCACCCAAGTCGTGGCAAAGGTTTGGGGCGCCGCATTCCTCGCAGATGTTGCCACCGGCGGAGCCGCCGCAATCGGGGCAGAGGCCGCTAACATCTGGTTCGTAAAGATAGTGGCCTGTCATAGCATCGAAAAGCGCAGGGCTCTGGCGCAGATCTACCGCCGTGCTGCTCAGAAGACTGCGGAAACACGCGGCTTGAAACTGGCCGTAACCGTCATCGCCCATTGTGGGTTGGAAGCTGTGGACGTCACAATCGAGAAGTGCAAGCGTGGCGCGAATCTCGTCGGCGTAGTAGCGCGCCACGTTTGCAGGCGTGGATTGATCGGCATCGGCGCGTGTCGTGACGTAGCTCTGGTTGTCATCGCTTCCAGTGAGGTGATATGCTTCGACTCCTTTCATGCGCAGGAAACGAGTATAGACGTCGGCGCCGAAATAGGGGCCAGAAAGATGCCCCAGATGCAGATCGCCATTTGGCGTTGGCGGCGTGGAGAAGACGAAGATCGGCCCGCGTGGAGCCGTGGTCTTTGCAGCGGCATCAAGGGCGGCCTCTCCGTCTCGCCAGTAGACATCGACGAAATCTAGGTCTTCGTTTCCGTCGTTGCGCAGCACATGCGCTTCAAAAGGGTGGAACAGAACGACATCGCCCGCCTCGACCGAGATTTCCCCAAGGTCGGTCCTAACCTTGCCCGATCCTGACAGGATCACGAAGGCCTCGATTTCGTCGTGCCGATGGGGCTCGGATGTGACGCCGGGTCCAACCTTTCCGAATGAAAACCCCGTACGAGCGCTGCCCGTTCCAAGCGTGGCCGTGTCGATACCGAACGCCCGCGACAGCTCCGTTCGAGAAAACGTGTATTTGCGCATGACAACGAACCTAAGCTGTTGAAGCAGTGGGACCTTCGGCTGCCAACGCAACAGCCTCCCGTGCAATTCGTGGAGAGAAACGGTAGCCCGACCCGTTCGCGGCCCCGGCCAGGACGTGCAGCTCTGGGCCGCCAGGCGGGCGACCAGGGGGCACCAGTCGGGCTGTAGGCGCCACAGAAGACCGCCTGCGACCACCTCCACAATCCACGTGCCGAAGCGTCTTAACGGGCTGCGGTCGATGCTCCGCGAGCCCGCAAACCAGAACGCCATACTCTCCCGCATCTTTGAGCGGTCGATCAGTTTCGTGTGCATGCCTCCGCCTGGCTGCGTGAGCTCAATCGCGATAGAAAATACCATTTGGGGGCTTGAGTTTGTCGAGATCGGCCACTTTGCCCTCGGGCGGGTTAAGGGCACGCTTAAGCACGTTATATTCAGCGCGGGTCGGTCCACCGGTTGAAGCACGCTGGAACACCAAGTAGAGTGTCCGCCGCGAACGATTGCTTTTGTTCGGTCGTGAGTAGTGCGGTGCGTAATCGTCGAAGACGAAGATGTCGCCAGCCTTCCATACTACGGGTTCCCAGGAGAACATTTCGGCGACTTGAGGATCGATCACCCCACCGGCATCCATGGGAAACACCCCCTTCTTGTGGTTGCCGGGGCTGAAGAAAAGCCCGCCGTTTTCCGGGTCGGAGTCGTCGATGCCTATGGCAACCACCGCATGGACCATCCGGTCGGGGAGTTTGTGTGGAATGTGATAAATGTCCTGATGCGGGAGATAGCCGCCGCTGTCGGGGTAGTGGAAAATCAGCAACTCCTTGAGCCTGCGCGAATCTTCGCCAAGCAAATCCTCGACCGCTGACTTTATGCGCTGATCTTCTAAGAGCAAACGACGCAATGGATCATGGAAGTCGAGAAAATTCTCCATCTTAGAGATGATCTTTCGATTGTCCGTCGTCTTCTCGAACCACATGAGCCATTTATCATCGCTGACATCCCAGCGTGACATATCTTCGACAAAAGTAGAGATATCTTCCTGAGCCGCTGGAGCGAAGAACCTTTCGAGCCTGACGTATCCGTCTTTGTGCCACTTTTCTCTTTGTGCATCAGTCAACATGCGAAAAGCCTCCTGTTGGAAAGACTGGTTGGTCGGACATCCCAATTAGGGCAGTCGGGCGCTGGTCAAGTTGCGGGTCCACGGAGACGGACTCACGTCATGTGGGACGGCGATGCTAAGTGCGTTCCGCTCCGGCGGATATTGTCCGCAGAAGCTCGGCGCGAGACTGCCTATGTCAGGCTCAGCCGGGTCCAGGGGTTCCGTAAACTGGGCCGGATCAATCGCTTCACCCGGTCCAGCCACGACACGCATCGCTAAAGGCCGGCACCATCCGCTGACCGCCGACCCAGCCATGGCCGCCAAGACCACCGCGCTCTTTCGAGTGAGCGATCTGGTACGGTCTTGACAACCGTAGGGGAAATGCACGCCCCCAGAATAATGCGATGCGCCGCTTGGTCCAAGGGCTTGTTCGGTCACGATGATTTCGGAGAAGCCTCCGGCCTTCGCCGCAGCGGAGGCGGACATGATTCCTAGGATGCCACCGCCGATGATCAAAAGTCTACGAGTCATATCCCGCTGCCCATTTCTTCGGCTGCGGGGGCGGGCCAGCTCTCGATCGAGGTATGGCTGATGAAGCCAGGATGCTTGGGGTTCGCGCATGGCGCGCGCCCAAGAAGGCTATCGAGGATGCGGCGCGCGCGCCAGGCCAGCAGGCTTAGGTTCGGATCGGCCAGGCCGCGCTGCCCGAGGCTCGCGTTTTGTACGAAGATGCGTCTGTCACGCGGTCCGTCCCAGCTCACCGAAAAATCCTCGCGAATAGCTAATTCATTGTCGATCTGCTCCAGCCGGTGCGCGATGGGTTCCAAGAAGTCTGGCACCGCGTTCTCGTAACCGGTGGCCAGGATGACGATGTCAGCCGTGACTTCTTCGACCTCGTCCATGCCGTGCTGCAGGGTCAGCCTGTGACCTGCGCCGGCGTTGATGCAGTGCGAGACGGTGCAGCCCGGCCGCAGTGTGATGTCGCATCGGTTTGGCTCGACAAATGCGTGGCGGTACAGCGCCTGATAGATCGCGCGCAACGTGCTTTCCGAAATGCCGTCCGAGGCAAGCACGAAACGCCGCAGGAGCAGCTTACGCTGCGACTCGCTCATCGCCGCGAAACGATCTGAAAAGCAGGGCATGAACAACTCGTTTGTGAACGGGCTGTTGTCCAGAGGCAGATAGTTTTCGCGCTGCGAGACCCAAGTGATCGAGGCAGGCCGCCGTTCTTTCGGCAGGCCGACAAGATGCAACATCACCTCGGCTCCCGACTGGCCTCCGCCGACCAGGCAGACATGCTTTCTCCGCACCTCGGGATGGATGTGCAGTAAAACAGATGAGTGGAACAGGTTGCGTCCAGTCCAGCCCTGAAACTGAGGCGGAATTTGCGCCTGCTTGCCAATGCCGACCACGACGTTTCTGGCGCCGAGAACCGCCTTATCCGTCCGCACCCGAAACTCGCCGTCAAAGCGGATTTCGTGCACGGTCTCGCCGCCACGGACAAGTGGGTTCCTGTGGAAGGCCCAGTTCAGGTACTGCTCAAACTCAGCTCTGAACACAGCCTCGAACTGTGCGTTTAGGAAGTGGTACAGACGCCCGTTCTCGTACAGGTAGTTTACGAAAGTGTAGGCTGATCGCGGATTCACCAGCGTGACCAGATCCTTGAAGTGGCTCACCTGGAGCTCTGAGGAATCGAAAGCGATGCCTGGATGCCAACGGAAGTCGACTTGCCGATCCAGGAACAGCGCCCCTTGTCCAATTTGCTCGTGTATCTGACACGCAAGACTCAAATTCGACGGCCCAGCACCGACTCCAACGCAAGATAACTCCACTTGCTTTCCTCCAATAGAATCTTCCCACTAGGCGGCTTGTTCGCGGCTAGTATCGGCCATAGCCATTGGGCCCCTCGCGGACCTTTTCGAGCCCCGGTCCCGACCGGATTTGCGAGAATTTGTCCATCGCGTTCGGGTAGTCGAATGTGGAGCCGAGCATTCCAGCGCGGTGACAATCGACGGGTCATGCCGGCGACGTGGGGCAACGACGTGTGTCCTTTCCGCCCGTCTGGATGCCCGCGTCGCGGTCACGCGAGACGCTTTCCAGGCCCATTAAGGTGTTTGAGGCCGGCGCAATCGCCCGCCTCAACCATGACGCGCCGGCCTTTCGGCGGCTTGATGGCAGGCGAGAGCGCGGTTTTTGTGCGGCGACGGCATTTTCGGTGCGCATGATCATGGATGACGTCTCGCTGATGCGTTTCGCAGAGTCCCATGCATGGGCCGTGCCAGAGAAGGAAATTTTACTAAACAATGGGTTGGCGGATTTACGATCCTGTCCGAAATCCGACATTGAGGGGGACGCCTCACGGCGGCGCCCGATTTGCACGTCGATGTCGCCTTTTTCCGAATAGCTAATCGGGCACCTTCTGCACCAGAATACTTCTCTTATGGAGACCAGCACAGTCTTCATGAACGGACAGTGCAGAACCCTGTGTCTCTGCCGGGATCGCGATATGCCTTGTCCATCGAGGTCGGCAGTTGCAAGAGCTGCCAGATCCTTCGCCGTATCGTGCCGTTGCACTGGCTCGATCCCGACATCCTCGGAGGCCGCGATCATGAATAGTGACGCAATCTCATGTCCGTCGCGAGGCCTCTCTCATGGGGAAGCAATTCTCGATGTTGGTGTCGGATCGATGCTCTTGATTAGATGATTGCGGAAGGGCGCAAGCCCAGACCTAAGCGCATCAATGATTTGCGCGATATGGGACCTTCACCAACTCGATTGTCGAATCTCCGTAAAGATAGCCGGAAGACAATTGCGTTATGACCACTCTGCCGATTTCAAAAGCACGTGCGCCATTCGGTCCCTGCGACTCAAGCCAGGCGGAGGGACGAGGTCGCAAAGCAGTCTTTTGCGCGCCCATCGGTGGGCCAGGATGGAGCCATCCTAAACGCAGTTATTCAATGATCGCCGCCGCAGAGTCCTCAGGCTGTGCCGCGCCCGACACCGGCGACGTAGTGGTCGTCGATCGCCCCGTCGCCGAGTCCGATCCGAAGCTCGGCCAGTTTCGCGGTGAGCTTCACTGCTTATTCCGCAGTGCCCACCGAGCTGGCAAACGAGGTTCTATCAGGCGGTCACGGCTGCATTCGTTGTCGGATCTTCGACGATGTCGGATATGAGACACAGCGCCATCAGGGTGATCGCGTTGTTATGAAATGATTTTCTCATTTGGCACGACACCTGCAACGCAGTCCGCAAAACGCGCTGCGGCACGGACAGAGGAGAAATCATCCCATGATCATGCGCGCCGAACATGCGGTCGCCGCCGCGAAAACTGAGCTTTCCCGGGACAGAAGACTTTGCGCCTGTTTTCCAGGCGACATCACTCTTCGGGTTATCCGGGCATGACCGCATTCGATTTCCGCCCAACGCTGAATGCTCCCGACGATGATCCCCATCTTTGGCTCGAAGATGTAGAAGGCGAACGGGCACTTGACTGGGCCGCTAGCCGGTCGGCCAGGACCCTGGAGCACTTCGGTGGAACGCAATTCGATCGCGACCACGACGCCCTGACAGCCATCTTCGACAGTCCTGACAAGGTTCCCGTGATCACGCGCCGCGGTCAGTACCTCTACAATTCTGGCAAGATGCCGGAAATCCGCACTACTATGGCGCCGGGACCACCCTTGCCGCCTATCCGCCGATCCTGCTCGCCACCACGAAGCGGGACGACCGCGTCCCACCCGGGTCACGCGCGTAAGACGGCCGCAAAGCTGCTGGCCTTTGGTTATCCCGCTTACTTCTAAGTGAGTACAGGTCGATGATTGCGAGCACGGCGCAAATAATGGGTGCGCGGTCCCACGCAAACTGCGCATGAGCGCTCCGCCAATCACGCAATTCGAACAAGACTTTTCGTAGTTCAGTGCATCATTTCTAAACAGCAAGGAGAGAATATCATGGCGAGAAACCAAATGCGCGCGGCACGGGGAGTAACAGCGGCCGTTTTCCTCATCGTGATGGGACAGCAGGCCGTCGCGGCGGACCTTGCGCAAGCCGCGAGCGTCCCGCAGGCGGGAGCCTCGGTCACGGAAGCGCCAAGCCCTTGGCAGATCCGCCTGCGTGCGTTGGGGGTCGTCACTGAGGATTCGGGCTACGTCAAAGCAGTGCCCGGCTCCGATCTCTCCTATTCGAACACGGTGACGCCGGAACTCGATATCTCCTATTTCTTCACGGACAACATCGCCGCCGAGCTCATACTCGGCACCACCTATGCAAACATCGGGGGCCAAGGAGCGATCGGCGGGCTGGGCAAGATCGGCAAGGTTTGGCTGCTGCCGCCTACGCTCACATTGCAGTATCATGTTACCAATTTCGGCGCTTTCAAGCCCTATGTTGGTGCCGGCGTGAACTACACGATATTCTATAACCAGGATGTCGGCAGCGCCGACGCTCTCAAGGTTAGGAACACGTTCGGCGCCGCGCTGCAGGTCGGGTTCGACTACATGGTGGATCAGCACTGGGGCGTCAACTTCGACGTGAAGAAGCTTTTCCTCAAGCCAGACTTCGACGTCACGGTCGACGGCGCGAAGCTGACGGGGAAGGCTGCGCTCGATCCGTGGTTGATAGGCGCAGGTGTCACCTACCGCTTCTGATACGCAACGCGAAGACGGCCCTGCTGACAGCCGATCTGAAATGAAGGGCGCCTCGGGCGCCCTTTCCACGCCGGCGGTGCACGGCGAGTCGACCCGGATCGATTAGAGGGGTGGGGGCACCTTGTAACCCTTGGGCGGGGAGGTGTCCGAATCGGAGGAACGTTCTGATCAACTTCATGCGATGACCATCCAACGCATAGCAGCCGATTGTCGGGGATACTTGAAGAAGCCGTTGTTAAGAGTGGGCGTCCCCGCCTGCACCCGACCAGGTACTTGCCAGTAGCAGCCGACAGGCTGCCCCGCGCCAGGGGCGCGAAGCCGAACGGGGCAAGATCGCTGAAGCCTGCCGAAGAAGACCGGGCGAGGTTCACGAGCAGCCGGGGGGGGGGGGCCGGGGGGGGGGGCGCCGGGGCGGGCGGTGTGTTGGGGTGGGGGGGGGGGGGGGGGGGGGGGGGGGGGCGGCGGCGTGGGGGGGCGGCGGGGGCGCGGGGGCGGAGATGTAAGG
>NZ_JAMYTF010000067.1:0-22070 GCF_040322295.1 Mesorhizobium sp. M0159 | reverse complement strand
GAATGGTTTCGTCTCTTGGGTCCGAATCCGCCGCAAGCGGGATCATGGAACAGGTGCATGCGCCCTGACCGAATATAAGGTGGACTGGGTTCGTTCGCGAACCTCGTCACGCAAACGGACCCATCGAATGGATCTGCGGATTGCCCGGAGGTACATGACAATGTCGACGTGACGCCGTTTGTGGTTGACCATCCCCATATAAGAGTTTCGGATGGAAAAGATCGACACGAATGCCGCAATGTGCCGACCGAGCGGAAACCCTGTCGCGTTCGCTCCCGAGCGGCGCGTCTGGACGACCTCGTCGAGCACATATCCGTCCTGATCAACGGCTCTCCACAACCAGCATTTCTGACCGTTTATGCGCACCACGACTTCATCGAGGTGCCAGACATCGTCTTTCGTCGGCGCCTGCGGCGTATGCGGCGCGCATAATCAGGACCGTGCTTTCGGCACCATCGGCGGATGGTCTCGTAGGAAACGATGATCCCGACTTCCTCGACATCGCGCAGGCGAAGATTGAAGCGGAAGTAGAGCCAGACAGCACGCGCTACGATTCCGATCCGATAGCGGTGGTTCGTATAGGTCGGTACACTCACGGTCATAAGCGCGCTGCTGCCTCAATTTCCTTACCGCTCAATCAATGTGACAGCACCGAAAACAAGTGCCCAGAATTTTGCAAGGCGGTCCTTGGCGGAAACCTTCGGGCGGGTGGCCGAGCGGACGATCTCCAAGAACATCGATGTCCGGCCGACGCTCGAAATCCGGCCCAGCTACAAGTTCAACATTCTGGTCGATCAGGACATCGTGTTTCCAAGATCGTACAAATCGTGAACCGTGCGCGCAGACCTGATTGGTTCGAAAGCTTTCCCCAAGTGTGGGCCAGCTTGACTTAACCCTGTCGTGTACGGAAGCAGCGACCTTTGTCGATCGTGCCCATGCTTAGCCCATCCGCTCGGAGGCATAAGAACCTGGGCTGGCTGGAAACACGATGGTCCTGTTGCCGTTGATGAACGTCCTATGGTGAATGTGCGCGTGTATAGCTCTGGCTAGAACTTGGCTTTCAACGTCGCGGCCGATCGAGACATAGTCGTTCGCGCTCTGGGCATGGGTGATACGGGCGATGTCCTGCTCGACGATCGGGCCTTCGTCGAGATCGGCGGTGACATAGTGCGCCGTCGCGCCAATCAGCTTGACGCCGCGCTCATGGGCTTGCTTGTAGGGGTTGGCGCCCTTGAAGCTTGGCAGGAAGGAGTGGTGGATGTTGATGATCTTGCCGGACATCTTCTGACACATCTCATCCGACAGGATTTGCATGTAGCGGGCGAGAACGATCACCTCGGTGCCAGTCTGTTCAACCACCACCATGATCTGTGCTTCGGCCTGTGACTTGTTTTCCTTGGTCACCTTGATGTGGTGAAAGGGAATATCGTGGTTGACCACGACCTTCTGGTAGTCGAAATGGTTCGAGATGACGCCGACAATGTCGATCGGCAGCGCGCCGATCTTCCAGCGGTAAAGCAGGTCGTTGAGACAATGGCCGAAGCGGGAAACCATCAACAATACCTTCATTCGGCTGGTGCCATCATGAATTTCCGCCTCCATGCCGAACTTCTCGGCGATCGGCGCGAAGCCTTCCTTCAGGGCCGGCAGCGTGGCGCCTTCTTCGGAAATGAACGAGACGCGGGTGAAGAACTTGCTTGTATCGAGGTCGTCGAACTGCCAGCTATCGACGATGTTGCAGCCGCTATCCGCCAAGAAGGTTGAGATCGCTGCGACGATCCCGCGTGTGGACTTACATTTTAGTTTAAAATCAAGTTGCTAGGCATAGTTGCTCCCTCATTAGCGGCAAGCCAACCGCAACCCTTGCAGCACTTGCGCCAGCCTGAACTATCGAAATTCAGCGCTCATCCTTTTAAGATCGTCCCAAAGGCTCTCTGCGAAACCTCTGAGTACTATCAGCTCGAAACTTTCTTGCGAGCTGCGAGTCAGATGCACAGCGATATGACCGATCAGGGTCGTCGCCGATTGCCCGACGGGAAAGGAGCTGGCGGAAAGGTCGACGGCCGTGCCCTTCGACAGGACGCGCGCGGCCTGACTGCCTTCGATGCGGATACGAACGCGGCCACCGCTCTGATCGATACCGGTAGCGCGCGGTTCGAGCGTGTCCAACAGGGCTTTGATATCCCCGTGCGTCATCGGCTCATCGCCGACGATGAACCATTGTCCGGGCGAAACGCTGCGAACGACGCCCTTGCGGAGACCGCTCAAAAAGGATGCCATGTCCTGTTCGCCGGGTTGGGCAAGCACATGCACGATCGCGCCTTCCGGCAGGACCGAGAGTTTGACCTGAGCCGAGGAGATGGCGGTCTTGGCGCCAAGCACCGGGCGAAGGATCGGGCGGAAATCAGACATGGAGCCTCTCGTTCTGCGGATCGACGAAAACAGGATTGCACAGCCGCGCGGCGGTGAACTCGCCGCGAAGGCCGTTCCATACCACCACTTCCTCGCCATGCCGTTCCGGCCCGCGCTTGACGAGCGCAAGACCGATGGTGGAGCCGACATGGGGCGAATAGGCGCTCGAGGTGACATAGCCCTGGTCGTTTTCGAGCGTCGCCATGGCATCCTTGGGGAGGATGTGGGAGCCGGTGCGGAAGGTTTGCTTCGGATCGAGCGGCATGACGCCGACCAGGCGCGGCCGGTCTGCAGCGGCGAGGCCTTCGCGATCCACCATCGCCTTGCCTATGAAATCGGCCTTTGCGCCCGAGGCCATTTTCGCAAAGCCGAGATCGGCCGGCACGACGGTGCCGTTGATCTCGTTGTGGGTGACGTGGCCCTTTTCGATGCGCATCACGCCGAGCGCCTCGACGCCATAGGGCATGATGCCGTCGGACATACCGGCGTCCATCAGTGCGTCGGCGACGCTTTCGCCGTAGCCGGCTGGCACCGCAAGCTCATAGGCGAGTTCGCCCGAAAACGAGATGCGGAATAGACGGCCATGCAGCTGGCCAGAAAACAGCGAAACCTCTTTCGCGGCGAGGAAGGGGAATGCTGTGTCGGAGACGTCGTCATCGACAATCTTCTCCAGGATGGTGCGGGCTTTGGGACCGGCGATTGCCATCTGCGCCCACTGGTCGGTGACCGAGGCGAGGCGCACGTCGAGATCGGGCCACAGCACCTGGGCGCAGAATTCCAGATGGTTCAGGACCCCGGCGGCGTAGGCCGTAGTCGTCGTCATGAAGAAGCGGTTTTCCTCCAGTCGGCTGGTCGTGCCATCGTCGTAGATCATGCCGTCCTCGCGCAGCATCAGGCCGTAGCGGGCCTTGCCGACGGGCAGCTTCAGAAAGGCGTTGGAATAGACGCGATTGAGGAATTCGGCTGCGTCTGCCCCGCAGACCTCGATCTTGCCGAGCATCGAGACGTCGCAGATCCCGGCATTGCGGCGCACGTTCAGCACTTCGCGGTCAACACTGTCGCGCCAAGACTGCTCGCCCGCACGGGCGAACCAAGAGGAGCGGTACCAGAGACCGGTCTCGACGAAGACCGCGCCATGTTTTTCCGCCCAGCCGTGCAGCGGCGATTTGCGCACCGGCTGAAAATGGTGGCCGTGATGCGGGCCTGTCAGCGCGCCGAAGGAGACGGGCGTGTAGAACGGCCGGAATGTCGTCGTGCCGACATCGGCCGGCGAGACGCCGCGCGCTTCGGCCAGAAGGCCGATGGCATTGACGTTGGATAGCTTGCCCTGGTCGGTCGCCATGCCGTTGGTGGTGTAGCGCTTGGCAAGCTCGACATGGCCGTAGCCTTCGCTGACGGCAAGGCCGAGATCCTTCCTGTGCACGTCGTTCTGGTAATCGACGAAGGCCTTGCCCTTGACGCCGGCGATCGACCACAGGGGCTTGGCTGGTAGAGCGACGATATCGTTTTCGACCGTGCCGAAGTCAGCGGCTGCCGCCGTGAACCCAAGCTCCGCCGCCATGGCAGCGCCCTTTTGCGCGCCGTCGGCTAGGCAGGCGGCAAGGCCGTCTGCGGCGCTGACGGCCCCAGCGAGCACGAGCCCTTTCAGATTACCGGGGGCGAGGAAGGCCGCGTGTTCACTCGACCAGGCCGGCTTGCCGCCGCGGTGGCAGGCAAGGTGGATGATCGGGCTGAACCCGCCGGCCATGGCGAGTGCATCGACGGCGAGGCTTTCGCTGCCGCCGTTCGCGCGGATATCGATTGCGCTCAGCGTCTTTCCGCCCTTGGCATCCGTTATCACGGCACCCCTGATGAGGCGCGCCTTGCCAGCATAGAAACCGCCGCCGTCCTCGCGGCTGTCAATGATGGCCGCAAGCTCGATGCCTTTCGCTTCGAGGTCGCGGGCGAGCGCATAGCCGCTATCATTGGTGGTGAAGATCGCCGGCGTCTTGCCCGGGGCAACCGCATAGCGGTTGAGGTAATGGCGCATCGCGCCTGCCATCATCACTCCCGGAATGTCGTTGCCGCCGAACACCAGCGGCCGCTCTTCCGCCCCCGTCGCCAGTACCGCGCGCTTGGCGGCGATGCGCCAGAGGCGCTCCACCGGCAGGTTGGGCTTCGGCTGGGCAACATGCTTCTGCACTCGCTCGACGGCGCCGAAGACATTGCCGTCATACCAGCCAAAGGCGGTGGTGCGGACAAGCAGGGTGACATTCGGCAGGGATTCGAGTTCTGCGACGCAGGCGCTGGCAAAACCGGCGGCCGGCCGGCCGTCGACCGTTGCGGTCTCGCTAACAAGCGCGCCGCCGGCAAGCGGATGTTCGTCGAGGAGAATGACGCTGACGCCGGCGCGACCGGCCGAGAGGGCTGCGGCCAAGCCGGCCGCTCCGGCGCCAATAACGAGCAGGTCGCAATGGGCCCAGCATTTGCCATAGGCGTCGGGATCGGCCTCGTAGGCCGCCTTGCCGAGACCGGCCACCTTGCGGATGAAGGGCTCGTAGACCCTTTCCCAAAAGGAGGCGGGCCACATGAAGGTCTTGTAATAGAAGCCAGCGCCGAGGAAGGGCGACAACAGGCTGTTCAGCGCGCCGATGTCGAGGTTAAGCGACGGCCAGCGGTTCTGGCTTTTTGCTTGCAGACCGGCATAGAGCTCCTGCATGGTGGCTCGGGTATTGGGTTCTGTGCGGCCGCCACTGCCGATGGTCATCAACGCGTTCGGCTCGGCAGCCCCGGCCGACAGGATGCCGCGCGGCCGGTGATATTTGAAACTGCGGCCGATGAGGCGGCGGCCGTTGGCCAGCAGCGCCGAGGCTAGGCTATCACCGTCGAGCCCCTGCATCGACTTGCGGTCAAAGGTGAACGATAAGGGGTTGGTGCGGTCGATCAATCCGCCCTTGGGCAAACGGTACGAGGTCATGCGCCAGCTCCTTGCCCGTCAACGGTTTTCTCGACGCATGCAGCGTCGCGGCAAGCGGCGATTTCATGGGTCACGGTGTCGCGCGCGACGACCAGCCAGCGGCGGCAGCCGGAGGTATGGTGCCAGTATTCCTCGTAGGCGCCGCGGGGATTGTCGCGCAGATAGACATAGTCGAACCAGGCATCAATGCCGGCATCGGCCACCGGGCGCGGAAGCGCTGCGCCCTTGATGGTGAATTCCTCTTTTGGTCGAGGCCCGCAATGCGGGCAGGGCACGAGACTTGCCATTTGGGATGTCCTTGATCCAAGATCAGTGAAGGTTGGGCTGGGCGCCCTGGCCTTTTTCGTCGATGAGGTAACCGCGCCGGAAGCGGTCGAGGCGGAAAGCCGCCGCCGTTTCCTGCGGCGTGCCGCGCGCCAGCAAATGGGCAAAGCAGAAGCCCGAGGCAGGCGTCGCCTTGAAGCCGCCATAGCACCAGCCGGCATTCAGATAGAGGTTGTCGATTGGCGTTCGGTCGATGATCGGCGATCCGTCCATCGACATGTCCATGAGGCCGCCCCAGGAGCGCAGCACCCTGACCCGCGACAGCGCCGGTATCATCGCCTTGCCGGCCTCCGCAACGTGCTCGACCGTCGCCAGGTTGCCGCGCTGAGCATAGGAATTGTAGCCGTCGATGTCGCCGCCAAAGACGAGGCCGCCCTTGTCGGACTGAGACACGTAGAAATGACCGGCGCCGAAGGTGACGACGCCGTCGATGAACGGTTTCAGCCCCTCTGAAACGAAAGCCTGCAGCACATGGCTTTCCAGCGGCAGCTTCAGATCCGCCATGCGGGCGACCTCGGACGAATTGCCGGCCGCCGCCAGCGCCAGCTTGCCGCAGCCGATGAAGCCGCGCGAGGTCTCGACGCCGGTGACGCGGCCGTTCTCCCGGCGGATGCCGGTCACCTCGCAGCCCTGGATGATATCGACGCCGCGACTGTCGGCGCCGCGCGCATAGCCCCAGGCGACCGCATCATGGCGCACGGTGCCGCCGCGCTTCTGGAACAGGCCGCCCTGGATTGGGAAACGAGCATTGTCGTAATCGAGGAACGGCAGCATCTTTCGCACCGCGACACGGTCGAGCAGGTCGGCGTCGACGCCGTGCAGGCGCATGGCGTTGCCGCGCCTTGTATAGGCATCGCGCTGGGCGTCCGAGTGGAAGAGGTTGAGCACCCCGCGCTGCGAGACCATGGCGTTGAAGTTGAAATCCTGCTCCAGCCCTTCCCACAGCTTCATGGACAGTTCGTAGAAGGGATTGTTACCGGGCAGCAGGTAGTTGGAGCGGATGATGGTGGTGTTGCGGCCGACATTGCCGGAGCCGATATAGGCCTTCTCCAACACCGCGACGTTGGTGATGCCGAATTCCTTGGCGAGATAGTAGGCCGTGGCAAGACCGTGGCCGCCGCCACCGACGATGATCACGTCGTAACGCGGCTTGGGCTCGGGCTGGCGCCAGGCGGGAGTCCAGCCTTTGTTGCCGCGAAGTCCATTGAAAAGGATAGAGAGTGCAGAGTAGTGCATAGGATTTTTCCGCGCCGTTTCATCTTGTATATCTGGCCAGGAGATTATTCTTATCTTATAAGAGACAAAAAACGACACCAGAGAGCCATGATTGACCAAACCGGCCGGCTTACGCAAATAATAGGGTTCCTGTTGCTGCCCGGCTTTTCACTCATGTCGTATGCGTCCGCAACGGAGCCGCTGCGCGCCGCAAACCTTCTTGCCGGCCAAGCACTCTACGACGTGAGACCGATCTCGGTTGATGGAAAAGCTGTGGTCAGCTCTTCCGGCGCCATCATCCCCTGCCAGCCGCTGGATCGTTCTTTGCTGAACATCATCTTCGTCTGCGCTGGTGGAAATCCAGTGAGCCAAGGCTCGCCCGCGCTTTTCGCAGCCCTACGCCATTTGTCTCGCAACGGGGTTCGCATCGGCGGAATTTCAGGCGGACCTTATCTTTTGGCCGCTGCCGGCTTGCTCGATGGCCGGGACTTTACAGTCCATTGGGAGCATGCAGCGGCAATTGTTGAAGCGTTTCCTCAGCTCAGTCCACGCCAGGCCAGATTTGTGCTCGACGGAAACCGCATTACCTGCGGAGGTGGGGTTGCGCCTCTGGATATGATGCATGCCCTTATCTGCGAGCGGATGGGAGCGGATTTTGCTCGCCGCGTAAGTGATTGGTACCTCCACACAGCGGTTGCGGAGCCATTGGCGCCACAACGGGCGTCCACCGCTGAACGCTTTGGGGTGAACCACCCGGTACTGTTGAACATGCTGGAGAAGATGGAAGCTGCCATTGAGCAACCATTGGACCGTTCCCAGATGGCGGTCTATGCCGGCGTCAGCAAGCGCCACCTCGACCGCCTGTTCTCGGAGCATCTCAACGCCAGCTACTCCGAAGTGTATCGGAAATTTCGCCTGACCCATGCGCGCCGCCTATTGCAGCAGAGCCCCTTATCAATTTCTGAGATCGCATTCGCCACCGGTTTTTCGAGTGCGGCTCACCTGTCTCGCTGCTATTCTGGATTGTTTGGACGAAGCCCGAAAAAGGACCGGGCTTGACTTCGATTTCGTCAGAACGCTGGATCAAGCTGCCGCCAGATAAATCCCGAAGTTTCGTGTTCGCTGGGAATCGAGCACTGGAAGACCGGTCCCGCCTCTCTGCTGTTTGTGGTGGTCAAAATTGAAGGGTAACACGTGATCAGCGTGACAATTCCAAGAAGAATAGGGATAATTGGGGCGGCTGGATGGCTCGGGAGGAGTTATCGCCGGCCACAAAGACAATCATTCCGGGCTGATGACCTCTGCACAAATGCAGGTCTTTCAGGAACAAATGAGGGTAAGGCAGGGTCGCGAATGGGAGCGGTTCGAGGGGCTGGACGGCTCGGCGAAACAGATACAGGCCTTCCTCGATTCCGTGCCGTTCTTTGCCAAGGGTCACCGACGCTACCGCGCGGAGCGCGTCGACATTCCGCAGACCGTTGCCGTCAGCCCCGTCGCGGTGCGCGAGGAGATCTCGACCCAGGCCGCCTTCGGCCGCATACTCGATGTGATCGGCAAATCCGACAGCGAACTCGCCGCCCGCATCGTTACGACCTCGCCGGACGTGACGATTTCGACCAATCTAGGCCCCTGGGTCAATCGGCGCCGTTTGTTCGCGTGTCGGGAGCTCGCTGACGTCTTCCGCGATCAACGCATCCCGAGCGCCCAGAAGTGGGATTTCTCGCCTCAGGGCCAGCACATCGAGCTCGGCATCGCCGAGATGAATGTATTCCTGTTGTTGGGCGCGGCCGGGCTTTCCCATTCACTTTTTGGCGAGCGGCTGCTGCCGATTGGTACGCTCTACGATCCCTTCGTATCGCGGGGTAGCGGAGAGGGCGATCCCGACGAGCGCACATGGTTGCGCGACGAGACCGGCGGCTCGGTTTACCTTCGCCTCAGCACCCGTCAGATTGAGCAGCCGGGCCGCAAACCCAACCCACATTTCGCCCAGCAGGTGATCGATGGGGCAACCTGGCTCAAGGAACCCGGGCCTAACGCCGATCTCATCATCGCCTACCAGGGGACGGTTGCGACCGAGGCCGTCGCAGCTGCGGGCATGCTGGCCGACCGGCGGCGCGACATCGGAGTCTTATCCATCACCTCAGCAGATCGTCTGAACGCCGGTTGGCAAGCTGCCCAGCGCGAACGTGCCCGCGCCAATTTGCGTGCACTGAGCCATGCTGAGCGCCTGCTTGGCAAATTGCCGCGCCATTGCAGGATTGTCACCGTCATCGACGGTCACCCGGCGGCTCTCTCTTGGCTGGGTGGGGTGATGGGTCACAAAACGGTCAGCCTTGGAGTCGAGCATTTCGGCCAGACTGGCACGGTAAAAGATCTTTATCGGCACTAGGGGATCGATGCGACGTCCATTGCCGAAATTGCCGCGTCGTAACCTGCTCGGTGCTGGTCTTGCTCGCCGCCTCGTCGGCGCTGTTGCCTGGAGCGGCGAACTGCTGATGCTCCACTGGCGATGCTGTTCCGACGCTATGGGCGTCGGCAGGGAGCCGCATCTCGCCGCACTCATTTCGGCGGCATATTTCCTGGTTGCCTCGCGCGGCCTGCCGCTGGGCATCGCAAATTTCTATGGTGCTGCCGGTCGATGGCCGAAAAAATTTCAACCAGCCCACCCCGACAAGACTCCCTGCTAGTCCCAAGCCGTTTTGCCGTGCTGCTCATTGGGCCTGCGCGTTTCTCAGTTCGAAAGTAATCGCGCTTCATGTATGTCCGCCAAAGTGTTGCGAACGTGATTGCGTCTCGTCAGTTTGCTCGGAGCGTGCGAGACATACATTGTGTAGGACCTTCCAGCGTAGCCCCATGACGCGGCGACCCATGTCGACCGCGTAGACGAAAGTGCTCCCGGCTAACAGCCTCCCGCACCAAAAAAGGCGCCTGCAAATTCGGTATTAGACGGCCGTCTTCGGGAAAGAGCGCGTCATCACGTATATTGATTCCGCTCATGAAGCCCCTTTGTCCGATGATTGACACTAGCGTCGGGGGCCGGTGAGCGAAACGTTCCTCTCGGTGACGAGGGTTCCATGTTGGATTCGCAGATTGTTCCTATTCGCCCAGTGTCGGAAATGGTGTGATCGACCAATCGATCAAGTCGACGGCACGCTGCAGTATCGCGTCGGTCTCAGCTCGGTTGGGGGAAGCGGCGACGACATATCCGATCCCGTCTCGGGAATCGCCTTTCCTAACGATCGGCATCGTGGGTTTGACATACAATTTCACCTCGGCGACACCCGGTATAGCAGCCGCGCGACTGTCGCCATCCATCCAATCGAGGGTGCCATCGCGATCAGGAACGAGGATCCGCGCCGCCGCAGTTTGCGAATGCCTTCTGCGCAAATCCGATTCCTCGCCGATTACGAGCTTGATGTGCTCGGTGATGAGATCGACGCCGTAAGCCAGCTGAATCAGTTGAGGATCGGGCGTGCCACCAAGACGCGGATTAACTTCAATGACGACTGGGCCACGCTTCGTCCACCGGAATTCAATGCAGGTTGGTCCCCAGCCAAGGCCGAGAGCTCGCAAACAGCTCAACGAAACATTGGCGATACGCTCATGCTCGTCATCAGTCAGCCGCGCAGGATAGGTCCACTCACGAAAGACAAAATGTGGCGGGGGGCCGAAGTCAGCGCCGCCAATCCCAATGACCTCATTTCCCATTATCTCGGCGCAATAATAGGGACCTTGTGCGAATTCTTCGACGAGTATCCTCGGCGAAGATCGCCATATGTGCTTCCCGCCCAACAGATAGGTTGTATGTTCAGCTAACTCGGGGAGGTTGCGGCACAATCGGACACCGCGGCTGCCTGTACCTACGGCTGGCTTAACAATCACCGGCAGGCCGATCTGCGCGGCAGAGCTTTCTACCTCCGTCGCATCCGCTGCCAAGCGATAAGCAGGTATGGGAATGCCGGCCTCCGCGAGAAGCCCCCGTTGAGTGAATTTGTCGCAGCATCGTTCGACGGATGCGGGGTTCGGCCCCGGTAGGTTGAAATATCGGCAAAGCTTGCCAATTGTCGCGTAGAACGAGTCCCCGGCAGGCGATCCGGAAAACGTCAAGCCCAAATCCATAGGCGATCGGCGAGGCGCTTACCGCGCAACAATGCGCATGACTGAAGTTCCGCAAGTTACGGCGTGTACCGTTTCATCAATCGGTCGCCGACGCGCTTGGTTCATATTTGCATGTGAGCGTTTCATCAGGCAGGAGGAGGAGCAAGCCTTCTTCACTATCACAGGTGGGCACGCCTCAACGAGCGAACCGTCCACGGCGTCTTTCAACGACTGCGCCTCGCAGCGGGAATCATGGGCTGTTTGCGTGTCCAGCTGTGTCCGGTTGAAGACGTCAGTGTTCGGAACCTGACACACTGAGGCGCAAGTATTGCGCCGTTGCGGCCGCGAACACATGATTTTTGCGCCTGTTGCTCGCGCAACCTCTTCGGAGGCACGCCGTTTGCAACGTACACGGTGAAGGGTCCGTTTACTACCGTAGCGGTCTCGCAGTCTCCGGCCGAGGGGTCTACATGAATTTACTCGAACGATCCAAATCATTGCGGTGGACGCTGCACTGTTGAGGGCGGTTCCCGCCCATTGAAGATTTGCCACGTCCGTGCCGGTGCCGCTGTCGTTCCCTCAACAGCGGTTTTGGTTTGTCGCGTCGGGCGGGCGTCAGTGAGGCCTGTACATCCCAGATGGGGCTTCCGGTTCGCGGCGAGCGGGACGAGGTGCCCGTGGGGTTGGTCTCGGACGGCTTGGTGGCACGTCTTGAGGCGCTGCGCACCACCCTGGGGGGAGGACTGCGAGCCGTTTCGGGAGACCGGGCCGGCGAACCCGGGCACTGGACCAAGTTTTGCTGATATCCGTTTAGAGATTTGATGAGTTTGACTGATGAGACTGACGACTGAACGTCTGATACTGCGGCCCTGGGCGGACCAAGACCGGAGCGCAATGACCAGAATCTATGGTGATGCTCACGTCAGACGATTCTATCACAAAATGCTGACTGCCGTGGAAGCTAATGTCGAGATCGACCTTTCGATCGAGCGTGCCCGGACAAACGGGTTTGATCTTCAGGCGGCGGAACTGAAGAGCAGCGGCGAGCTTATCGGTATGATCGGGCTCCGCGTCTACGAGGCGGAGGAGGCCGTAACTCCGAACCATCCGTGTGCCGAAATCAGATGGATGCTTGCAAAGGAGCATTGGGGCAAAGGACTCGCACCGGAAGGGGCGCGCGCATGGCTCGACTACGCCGGGTCAGTCGGTCTGCCGGAGGTCGCAGCCTTCACGGCCAAGGAGAACGTGCCGAGCCAAAGGGTCATGGAGAAGATCGGCATGATGTATGATCCCGCCGGCGATTACGAGAACCCGAAGTTCTGCGAGGATCATTGGTTGCGACCTCACGTGGTCTATCGGAAACGGAATCTGGGTTGTAAGAGTGGCGTCCCATGATTGTAAGAATCGCAGGAGGACCGCGGGGGCGAGATTGCGATGTGATCAGTTGCTTGTGATTCAGTCGGTGTTGCGAAGCATCGACGGAGAGTGTGGACTGATATTACCCATGATCGGTTTGCCCGAAAGGGGGCTGCGCTTGCTACGCGATTGACGGACGCGGAGCGGGCTGTTTTAGAGCCGTTGCTTCCGCGCCGTTCGCACGGGGACGCCCGCCGGTTTGGAGCTATCGCACGGCGCGCTGCACGTATCCTGCGCAGCGTCGATCAAGCAGTCGCTGCTGCTGATGACGCGCGCGTGGCGATTGGTCGCGAGGCATCCCATGTGTGTTTGTAATGGAGCATAGTGGTGGGCGCCACGAACCGGGGTATGTTCCGGTTCGTGGCGGCGGTCGAGAGCCCGTCGCCCCTCAGGTGGCCGAAACCGTAGGTGAGCTGGTGCCCGACTGCCTTCTTTGTGAACCCGAACAGTTGCAACGGGCAAGCCCCCGCACACAAGGAAGGGACCGGGGAGATGATTGAAGAGGCAGTTCAGGACATCGTTATTGAGGTTGCCAAACGGTAGCTCGACGTGGCCGTGTTTCAGACGCAGGAGCACGCGCGTTTCGACAACGACCAGGATAGTTGAGCCAAGCTGATCAAGTGGCTGAAGGGCTACACCGTGCGTGCCATCGGCATGGAGCGAGCGGCGGTTATGAGCGTGGCGTGGCCAAGGCATTGCGCAAGACTGACCTGCCGGCCAGGAACGTCAACCCGCAGAAGCTGCGCCACTATGCCCGCGCTCTTGGCCGCCTAGCCAAGAACGATCGCATCGATGGCCTGCTGATTGCGCGCTACACCGCCGAGTTGCCGACCGACCGGTGCGATGCGACCCAATCGCCGAGCAACTCGCCGATCTGGTCGTTGCCTCGCAGGCAGCTCAGCGATGACAAGGTCAGCCTCACCATCAACTCGAGCAAATACGCGAGCCGAACAGTCAAGCGCATGTTCACCCATCGGCTGCGCCACATCGAGTTGGATGTCGCACTGCTTGCCAAGCGTATGTCTGAGATCCTCGCCAGCCAGCCGGGGCTAGCGGCCAGAGTCTGATCCAGTCCTTCTGCCGGTCCGGCGTTCGGCCCTACCGTGCTTGCATTGGCTCCGGAGATCGGCCAGGTCTCACGACGTGAGATTGCCGATCTTGTTGGCGTTGCGCCTTGCGACTTCGACACCGGCACTTTCAGAGGCAAACGCAGCATCTGGGGCGGCCGCCATGACGTGCGCGGGGTGGTCTATATGGTGCACTCACCGCCAGCCACTCCAATCCCGTGCTCAGGGCCTTCCATCAGCGCCTCATTGCAAACGGCAAGGAGCCGAAGGTGGCGCTCATCGCCGTCGCGCGAAAGATTCTCACCATCCTCAGCGCCATGATTCGAAACAACGAACCATGGAACCCAGCTCGCCCCTGACAAACACAGTTGCCCGGATTGACAGGTCAGAGCGTTACATCTTGGCATGCGTAAGATCGACGGCGACAGGTGCGGTCGCCTGCGGCGGAAGTTGGCGTTCCAAGTCGCCGCTATCCGTCATGATCTTAGCTTCGAGGTGGCGTCGTTCGAATCTACTCGCCTGCCATTCTCGACTTGGTGCTCGCACCAGACGGTTTCTTTCCGTCGCGGTCTTCGGAGTTGGTTGTGTTGATGCGATGGCGCGCAGGTCGGCGATCCACCCTCGACGGCCATGCTGAGGCCGCCATCTGATCTCGGTCTTGAGTTCCGCCGTACCGCTTCATTCATGCAATCCCCTTTGTCGGATCTACGCCGTGCGAGACTTCGTCCGCAAAACGTAGAAATTATCATGGATAACAAAGCCATCGAGACCTACAGCTCGGGCATAGGCCAGCAGGTCGCTTGCACGATTGATGAAGCCGGCGCCATTGAAGTTCAACGATGTATTGCAAAGGACACCGGCCCCGCTTTTCGCCTTGAATGAAGTGAGCAACTGAAACAGGGGTGGATTTTGCTCCTGCGAAACGGTCTGAGCCCGCGCTGTGCCGTCAACATGCGTGACGGCCTCCAACCGGCTATCGAGAACCTTCTGGAAAAGAAGCATGTAAGGCGATGTGCGTGCCAAGTCGAAGTGGATCCCGACGTCCTCTTCCAGGCAAACCGGCGCGATCGGGCGAAAACCCTCGCGCTTCTTGATGCGGTTTAACCGCTCATGGGTTGACTTTGAGAAAGGCGCGGCGAGAATTGACCGATTGCCGAGCGCCCGTGGCCCGATCTCGCAATTCCCCTGTACCCAGCCGATCACCTTGTCCGCGAGGAGTGCCGAGGCCACTTGGTTGTAGTCGAGTGGATGGACCTCGAGACCGTTCTGGTCGATTTCATCAAAGACGAAGGGCTGGCCTGAATAGACGCTCCATTTGATCTTCGCATTGCCGGTGAAATGCCGCATCGCGTCGACTGCGGTCCCAATCGCCGAGCCCGTATCATTTGTGCAGGGCGGAATGAAAACATCGGAAAATAGGTCCGTTTCGACCCATCGGCGATTCCACTCGCAGTTCAATCCACACCCCCCAGATATCAGCAACGGGTAGCCTTTCGTTAGGTTCTTCTTCGCAAAGGTGTGGAACGAATGGAACATGGCGTCCGAAACGCGCCTGGCGAGGTTGGTGAACTTTTGATGGGTTACGCCAATGTTGTAGTAGGGCGAATTCTGCAGATCATCCTTCGACAAAGGATACAGATCGCTTGGAAGCAGGAAATCGATTAGCGCCTGCTCGTCCCGATCGGGCGAGCCGATCTGCCCATAGGCGCAAAGTGCCATTAGCTTGCCAGCGTCTTCGCGGCGCGTGTGCCCTTTGGGAAAAGTGAATTTCGGATCGGCCAGCGCATAGAGAAAAGCATATTTGATACCAGGGGTCTCCATTACTCTTCCTAAATGCACGACCTGAAGGCGCTCATCGATTTCATAGAAATCACCGAGGCCTCCTTCCCAGATCAGCGCATAACAGGGCATTCCAAGGGGAAACGGCGACATGCCGTAGGAGCCCCAGAGATGCGAGCGCTCGTGCGTTGAGGAATAGAAATGCACCTTCCTGCCGAAGATAGTCGTCTCGCCGACAACCTCCGATCCTTGGCCGACGCCGTAGTAGCCAGCCGCAATGGGCCTCTCGCCCGTGATTTCCATAATCGACCAGCCACCCAGGGCAATCACGTCCGGAATGGCATCCAAGCGGCCGGCCGCGTCGAGGACCGCCGTCGGAGTGATGGTCGAATATCGGGGAAAGCTATCCTTTTCAGCCTCGTATGAATAGATGAGCTTGGCTTCTGATGCATCCAGCGCTGCAATCGCTCCATCATGGTCGGGTTTGAACGAAATTATTTTCATATGTGACAAACTCCTCAATTAA
This sequence comes from Mesorhizobium sp. M0159, assembly GCF_040322295.1. Taxonomy (NCBI): domain Bacteria; kingdom Pseudomonadati; phylum Pseudomonadota; class Alphaproteobacteria; order Hyphomicrobiales; family Phyllobacteriaceae; genus Mesorhizobium; species Mesorhizobium sp. M0159. The sequence continues at coordinate 6,277 of NZ_JAMYTF010000067.1, read as the reverse complement.
GGCTGCCAGCCGTGGATTGCGGGAAAGACTTGAACGTGTGCTCAAGCCGTGACCTTTTGCCGAGCGCAGCGCCGCCTCCTAAGGACCACGTCCGCAAAACTGGCACCGCGGAGGCGGAGAAACTTTCGGTGCAAGTAACCTGCTCGTGCGCGGCCACAACTAAATAGCATGTGTGTTGGAATTTTACGGCTACATTGTAAGTTAAGTTTTGTTATGCAACGCCATACAATTTATTAATATATTACGTTATTTAACATTTTACCTTCAACGCGTCACGCAAGTGACGCAGAGTAGCACTGAGCCTCTGAAGACATGATTTCCACCCTCGGCGACGAGGATCGTGGCGTGAGAGAAGCTCGAACCGGGCAAAATCTACGAGATACGAATGTCGTTGCTGGGACCGATTGCACACGTCGTCCGGAAGGGACACTGCCTCGAACTTACTGTCGGCGCCCCAGGCCTAGTATCCGACCGGGTGATCGGTAGTCTGCGGGTTGGGGTTCCCTCGATCAACCGCATCTATTCTTCGAAGCCTTGCCCTTCAAGAATTCTTCTTCCCATCCTACCGGGAGCCGTTGCCCAAGCACCGACTTCCGGCTCGCCCGGTCGGGCCACGAAGCTCTCGTCCTCGAGTCCCCCACCGCAAGAATTATCATAATTCGGAAAGAAACGGTGATTTTTTTAATAATGATTGTAGACTTCCAGAAACATAATGGCTCTCATCGCAGATGGCCGACAAACGCTCACTCAACGAGCAGCCCTGAAAGGAGGAGTAGATCATCGTCGACGACCCGGCTGTCTTGATGTTCGCCCAGCCGGCAGGACTAAGCTGCGTTCCTCAAGGGGATAGGAAGCAGTCCAACATGTGACCGAAGCCAGTAGGCATTAGGGGAAGGTTTGGACGATAGTTCAAGAGCGCAGGGCATAAACAACTCTCTCGAGAGGAAAGAAAAGACTTAACCGAGCGGCAAGCGGTGAATGAGCCCAAGTTAACCCACTAATCGAACTCGATTTACTCTACGCTCTCAATTGAAGAACTACATGCCTTCAGGCACTTTGTCATCGAGAACGAATGGATTATCTGTTTTCGGCAGTCGCAACGAAGCTCCGCGTGGCAGGCACGGAGACCTGCTGATGGTTTTCGGGTGCTGCCGAAGCTGAAGAGATAGAGGACTTCGACATGAGTGCTTACCGAGACGGCCCAGCTTCATCGATGTTCTGGCCTGTCAGTTTTGATGGCACGGTCTCACTGGAGGAGCTTGCAGAACATCCGGATATTTCAGCGGATCTGGCGAAGGCCCTGCCTTTTGCGCATTCGGATTCGTGTGTGGCTTGGGGCATTCCTTTCGAGATTGGGCGCCCGGTTCTGCTTCGGGATCAGCCAGTTACAGTTGCGATTTCGCAGACGACCGCTCAGTGGTTTGTATTCTTGCATACCTCAGATATTCGATCGCTAGCCGCCGATGCGAACGGATTTATCTCCCCGATGGGAGGAATTGGCCAACTTGGCGAGCACGCAGCTGACTACGTCTTAATTTACGAAGATGGTTCCGAGGAAAGCACAGAGATCCGGAGGCGGCATCAGGTTGGCTCCTTTCAGTTCCGGTGGGGAGAGCAATGTCTCCAGGCAGTAACGGCCAAGAAACCACGCCCCCTCTCACTAAATACCCGTGAACAGACGAGGCTGATCAACGACACCACTTTTCAGAATCCGACCGTTCAGTGGGGAGAACGCCAGACGCAACTCGTCTTTGAGGACCCTACACCATACCATAACTTCGTGTGGGCTTTTCAAAATCCGCATCCCGAGAAGCCGGTTAAGGCAATCAGGTTCGAACCAGTTTGCGGTACTTTGCTTATCTCTGGAGTTGCGGCGGGTAATGCTCGTTCAATGCCGCTCCGCTGGGAAAAGCGAAAGAAAGCACTGGTCAGAATGTCATCCAAATTGAGCCACGATTCCGCTCGGCACCATAGTCTCTTGGAGCATATACAACTCGATCTGGGGCAAGTTATTTCGATGGCCCCACGGCTCGTCTACCCTACGGACGACTGGGAACAAACACGCCAAAATCTAGACCCCGGTACGACGTTCAATGAAGTGATCGTCGAGTACGCCGCGCACGAGGAGGCTGCCTTCCACATAAAGGACGGTAGCTGCATCCCTGTCCAGGACCTGGAAGAATGCCCTTCTCAGGGTGAATTCAGCTTGGAGCCAATAGCTCCAGCGGACCAGCGAGTTATCCTTCGCGTTGTCGAGGCAGGAACCAAAAAGCTTCTCCCGGTCAAGCTTCACGTGCATGGTTCGATCGGGGAGTACCTCGCTCCGTTAGACCGAATGCGCAACCCGAATCCAGAATGGTTCGAGAATTACAGCCCCGATTTTTTTCACGGCAATCATCTGTCCACCTATATTTCCGGACTATCAACGATCGATCTGCCGTTAGGCCAGGTCTTCCTGGAAATCACAAAAGGGTTTGAGATTAGGCCGATCCGGAGAACGTTCGAGATCACACGCGAAACCGAACAGATTACGGTGGAGATAGAAAAGGCTCTCCATTGGCGTGAAAAGGGCTGGGTCACCGCCGATACGCACGTCCACTTCCTTTCTCCGTCAACAGCCATGTTAGAAGGTGCCGCGGAGGGCGTAAACGTTATCAATCTTCTTGCCAGCCAGTGGGGAGAGCTGATGACCAACGTTGGCGATTTCGATGGTCACACCACTTTTGGTACGAAGGCCGCTGGAGGAGACGGCGAATTTCTGGTGCGCGTCGGCACCGAAAACCGCCAGCATGTCCTCGGCCACGTCTCGCTTCTCGGCTATTCAGGCAATATGATCTTGCCGCTGTGCTCCGGCGGCCCTGACGAATCCGCCATAGGCGACCCAGTCGACGTGCTCCTCACTGAATGGGCACGGCAATGCCGCCACCAGGGCGGGTTAGTCGTCCTGCCCCACTTTCCGGACCCACGGCTGGAGAACGCTGCGACTATAGTTCTTCAGGAGGCGGACGCGATTGAACTCTACCCCGGAAAGGACGCTTACCGGGGCATTGATCCATATTCACTTTCTGATTGGTATCGCTATCTGAACAACGGCTATCTGCTCCCAGCGGTAGCTGGAACCGACAAGCAAGCGGCTCGATATGCTGGTAGAGCAGTGGGAGCAATTCGGACCTACGTGAAAATTCCAGATCACCAGGAGTTTTCTTACGAGACATGGATGGACGCTGTTCGCACAGGCCATACATTCGTGACTTATGGCCCCCTCATGGATTTCACTGTTGAGGGAAAGCCCATGGGAAGCCGGTTAAACATGTCTTCGTCGGGAGGGACGATCGACGTCAGTTGGCGAGTCGCGAGCATAATAGTCCCGATGACCACGGTACAGCTTGTTGTCAATGGTGAAATCAGGGAGATGCGCTCTCTGAGACCCGATCAGGATGCCGGAACTTGGTCGGTACGTATCTCAAAGAGTTCCTGGGTGGCGTTGCTCGTTCGCGCCAAGTACGATGACAAGCCTGAGATCATTGCGGCCCATTCGTCGCCGGTAATGATCCATGTTGAAGACTCGGAGTTCTTTGCAGCGGCTGACGCACTCACAATCCTGGAGCAGATAGAGGGCGCAATGGCTTACATTGACACTATAGGAACACGCGCCGAAACGAAACGGCATAAAGAGATGCGGCTCGTGCTTGAGTCTGCATATCGGCGTCTTCACAACCGAATGCATAACATGGGATGTGACCATACACATTCTGTTGGAACTCGCCATTCGGAACATGATTAAATAAGGATTCTCAAAGAATTCACGGGCTGCATCGAAGTAATCACCTTCAGCATTGGCGAGTATTTGGCAGGCACGGCATTGGTTCTCCTGCTACAGCGCCACGCCCAGCTGCTGAGATCTTAGGAAGGGACTATTATGATTTCAAAGGGACCGAAGTTTGGGGTTGTGCTCGCCTTCGTTGCGAGCATGCCATCCATTGCCTCCGCGCATACTGGGGTGGGAGATACCAGTGGGTTCCTCCATGGCATTAGCCATCCAATATGTGGGGTAGACCATATCCTGGCGATGGTAATGATCGGTGTATTTGCCAATCAACTGAGCGGCAGGGCGCTGTGGCTCGTACCGACCATGTTTGTTTTGATGATGGCTCTCGGCGGAGCGCTCGGCGCCTCAGGCGTCTATCTCCCGCACGCGGAGCTCGGTATCGCCTTGTCGGTAATCGTGCTTGGCGGCATCGTTGCGCTCAAGATGAAAGCGCCGGTCGCAATTGCGACGGGCGTCCCCGGCTGTTTCGCGATCTTCCACGGTCACGCCCATGGAGCGGAGATGCCCGAGAGTGCGAGCGGTTTCGCGTATGCCGCGGGATTCATAATTGCAACCGCGCTACTGCACGCAGCCGGCATCGCGGTCAGTTTCCACATCAAAAAAGCAAGCGAACGCTACGGTCGAGTCGTGATGCAGTGTGCTGGGGGGATAGCAGCGCTAGCGGGCTTCCGTTTCTTGACTGGAGTTCTCTAAGAGCGAGGCCCTAGATGGGTAACGGGCCGCAAGCGGGCCGCTCACTTCGCTACGGCGCTTGAGTGGCGCGCTCCGCTCGCGGCTTGCTTGGCCATGAGGTGGTCGTCCCTCACACTGATGGTGTTAACGGAGTCGGGACAGGCCCGCTCCAAGCATCAAAGAGAGACGATGACCTGCCACGGGTAATTTCCTCCATCTGAGATTAGAGTCCGGCCTCGATTGAAGGACGGACTGATGAAGAGAAAGCGGTTTACGGAAGAGCAGATCATCGCGGTTCTGCGTGAGCACGAAGCGGGGGCGAAGGCGGGCGACCTGGCGCGCAAGCATGGGATCTCCGAGGCGACGCTGTATAACTGGAAGGCGAAGTATGGCGGGATGGACGTCTCCGATGCCAAGCGGCTGAAAGCCTTAGAAGACGAGAACGCGAAGCTGAAGAAGCTGCTCGCCGACCAGATGCTCGAAGCGTCGGCACTGCGCGAGCTTCTTTCAAAAAAATGGTAGGGCCCGCCGCCAAGCGCGAAGCCGTCGCGCATCTGCAGTCCACGATGGGCTTGTCGGAGCGGCGGGCCTGTTCCTTTGTGGGCGCTGATCGCAAGATGATCCGGTATCGTTCTTGTCGCCCACCTGAGATGGAACTGCGCGGCCGGCTACGCGACCTTGCCAACGAGCGCCGGCGCTTCGGCTATCGGCGGCTGTTCATTCTGCTCAGGCGCGAGGGCGAGGCATCGGGTATCAACCGCATCTACCGGCTATACCGCGAAGAAGGACTGGCCGTGCGCAAGCGCCGGGCAAGACGGCGAGCCGTCGGCACGCGGGCGCCGATCCTGGTCCAGGCGAAGCCGAACGCGCGCTGGTCGCTGGATTTCGTCCATGACCAGTTCGCCTGCGGCCGGCGCTTCCGCGTGCTCAACATCGTCGACGACGTGACACGCGAATGTCTGGCCGCGATCCCGGACACCTCAATCTCCGGCCGTCGGGTTGCCCGTGAACTGACGGAACTGATCGCTCAGCGCGGCAAGCCGGGCATGATCGTCTCTGACCACGGCACCGAGTTCACCTCGAACGCGATCCTCGCCTGGTCGAAGGATCATCAGGTGGAATGGCACTTCATCGCGCCGGGCAAGCCGATGCAGAACGGCTTCTGCGAAAGCTTCAACGGGCGGATGCGGGACGAGTTGCTGAACGAAACCCTGTTCTTCGGCCTCGACTATGCCCGAACAACCATCGCCGAATGGGCAGACGACTACAACCGATCGCGCCCACATTCGGCGCTCGGATACATCACGCCTGCGGCTTATGCCGCCAATCTCACCGCAACGGACGATCGGCTGCGCAACCCCGACCAGCTCCGCCGATCACCCGTTGCTCAACCCGCGCCATACGGCGTAAAACCCGCCGAGGCTCTAACTGCAGCCGGATGAAAATCAGTGGCAGGTCAACGACCATGGAGTATCTCCACACCTGGCGCACCGCTTTTCACGTGAACATTAGGTCCTCGGTCCTCGCTGCAGCCGCCGCTGCTTCGAGTGTTCGAATTAAGGCTGCTTCAATATATTTATCGCTAATCGGAATCATCCCATAATTCGATTTTATCGTGGACATCAGTGAGCCGACTGTGAATGATGAACCAATCCAAATTTTAGTCCGGCAGGGCGCATGGCTGGTAAATTCGTGTAGGCACCGCCGAACGAAGCGACAACCAGTTGGTCCGCCGCGAAGGCTACGGAAGATACGGTAGAGATGCTAGCAGTCGCA
>NZ_JAMYTF010000066.1:0-22423 GCF_040322295.1 Mesorhizobium sp. M0159 | reverse complement strand
TGACGTCCAGCGGGACGAGCTTGCCGGCTTCGTCGCGGGCGCCGGAACCGACGGCGATGATCTCGCCTTCCTGCGGCTTTTCCTTCGCCGTATCCGGGATGATGATCCCGCCGGCGGTCTTGGATTCGGATTCGACCCGGCGTACGACCACGCGGTCATGCAGCGGCCGGAAATTCGACTTTGCCATTTTTGGATTTCCTTGGTGCGGATGTTGAACGGTGCTCCGTTGCCGGAGCGTGGTTAGCACTCACCAGAAGCGAGTGCTAACGCGGCAGTGAGATAAGCCGCAGGCTCCTGCTAGTCAAGACGGAAGAGCAAAGAGCAAAGAGAAAAGAGAAGACAGCAAAGAGAAGAGAGTAAAGAGCGTGTAAGCATCGAGCCTTTTATGTGAACAATGTCGGGTATCAGACATATATGGGGCGGCTCACCCTTTGTATTTGAGCTTTATTCAGATGGCACGAATGATGCAACGGGTGATGCATTTGATCTCATCCAGAGGCTCGCACGGGGTCGTGCTGCGTCAGCTCGGTCATGTCGAGCTTCAGAAGGCCATTTTGGCATTGGTTCTGTTGCCCTATCGCCATTCATGACCAGTCCTGCGCGCGTGAGCCGGCCGGCTAGATTCCAACCACGAGAGCGCCGCCGCTGAGACCCGCACCCGCCGCCGACAGAAGGATTTTCTCTCCAGGCTGGAATGGCTTCATCTGGTTGGCGAGCGAGAGCGACAGCGGGATCGTCGCGGCCGAAGAGTTGCCGTATTCGGCAATCGTCTTGACAATTGCTTGGTCCGCGATGCCGAGGTTCCTCCCGACCGCGTCGAAAATCCGAGTATTGGCCTGATGCGGCACGAACCGGCCGAGATCGTGTGGCCGCACTCCGGCAGCGGCTAGAGCGCTTGTCGAGCAATCGGTCATCATCTCCACGGCCATTGCGAACACTTCGCGGCCGTCCGTCATCCTCATTCGGGTTTGCGCGAGATCGAGGTCACCGTGGAACGGCTTGTTGCTTCCTCCTGCGGGAATCTGGATCAGCCCGTATCGCGAGCCGTCCGAATCCACCGAGGCACCGAGAATGCCCCGATCAGCATCATCGCACTGACCGATCACCAGGGCGCCGGCGGCATCGGCAAACAGGACCGAGCTTGCGCGCTCGGCTGGATTGATGCGGCGGCTGAGGATGTTGGCGGCGATAACAAGGCTCGCTTTGCCGTGCAGGCGGGTAAATCCGTCCGCGAACATCAGCGCATAGATGAAGCCGGCGCAGGCGCCGGTCAGATCGACAGCGCCGGCGCGGCCCAGCCCCAACCGATGTGCGACCAGGGGCGCGCTGGGCGGCAGGAGGTGATCGGGCGTCGAGGTGGCAAGTAACAGCAGACCGATGTCGTGGCGCGCAATGCCGGCGTTCGCCAAAGCCATGTCGCCGGCTTGCGTGGCCAAGCCAGACAGCGTGTCTTCGTCCGTTGCCCAGAAGCGCGAACGAATTCCGGTGCGCCGCTCGATCCAGCCCGGTTCGAGGCCGAGATTGTTCTCGATTTCGGCATTGGCCACCTTTCGCCCAGGCGCATGATGGCCAAACCCGAGAAGGCGCGACGACCTGCTCATGGCCTCGAACCGAAGCGTTCGCCGGCTTCCTCGATGGCGTCATAGAGCCCGTCCAGCTCCTCGCCGGTGATGCAATAAGGCGGGAGAAGATAGAGGACATTGCCGAGCGGGCGCACAAGGAGCCCGCGCTTGAGGAAAAAAGCGCGCAGTTTCGGGCCGATTTCGGCCAGATAACCGGCTGAGCCGGCGCGAAGATCGAGCGCCGCAATCGTGCCGGTCGTCCGCTTGTCGGTGAAGTAGGGATTGTCGCGAAAGCGTCTAAGCCCGGCGGCCTGCTTCGCGCTCAGGGCCGCGATCCGCTCGGCCACCGGCTCGTCCTGCCAGATCTCGACATTGGCGAGTGCTGCCGCGCAGGCAATCGGATTGGCGGTGTAGGAACTCGAGTGGAAAAAGGTCTTCTTCCTGTCCGTCGAATAGTGAGCCTGGAAGATGGCATCGGTGGCGAGTGTGGCCGCCAGCGGGATGGTGCCACCGGTCAGGCCCTTCGAGGTGCACAGGATATCCGGAGAAATCGATGCCTGCTCGCAGGCGAACATGCTCCCGGTGCGGCCCCAGCCGGTCATCACCTCGTCGGCGATCAGCAGCGTGCCGGAGGCTTCGGCGATCTTCTTCAATCCGGTCAGAACCGAGGCCGGATACATCCGCATGCCGCCGGCGCCAAGCACCAGCGGTTCGATGATCAGCGCGGCGGCGCGCCGGTCGCGGCTGACGGCCTCGAATCTATCCAGCGTTTCCTGCTCGCGGCCGGCGGCCGGGAAGGGAATGGTGTCGACCTCGAACAGCAAGGGTTCGTAGGCGGCGTTGAACACGCCACGGGCACCGACGCTCATCGTGCCGATCGTGTCGCCGTGATAGCTGTGCTCCATGACGACGATGCGCGAGCGCGGCGCGCCGATGTTGCGGAAATAGCCGAGCGCCATCTTCAGCGCGACTTCGACGCTGGTCGAGCCGCTGTCGGAATAGAACACCCAGTCGAGTCCGGCGGGAGCGAGTCCGACAAGCGCCTTGGCCAAGCATTCGGCAGGCTCGTGCGTGAAACCTGCGAAGATGATCTGGTCGAGGCTCGAGGCGGTCGTCTCGATTGCCTTTATAATGCGGGGATGGCGGTGGCCATGTGTGACGACCCACCAGGAGGAAATGGCGTCCAGAATGCGCACGCCATTGCCTTTGTGGAGATAGGCGCCTTCAGTCAAGACGATTTCAGGGATTGCCGGCTCGAGCGCGTGCTGGGTGAAGGGATGCCACACACGGGAATGCGGCATCATTCGCCTCCGGCAATCAAAGCGAGGTCGAAGCCGGCAATCATCGCTTGTCTCAGCGTTTTGTCCGTTAGCGGATCGAGGTGCGGCAGCCTGCCGAGTTGCGGCACGTCGCCGAATTCCACGATCGTCCGTTGCGTATCGGTCATCTCATCGCCGATGAAGGCGATGCCAGCCAGCGGGATAGCGCGCGCCCGCAGGGCCTCGATCGACAGCAGGGTGTGATTGATTGTTCCGAGCGCAGTGCGGGCGCACAGAATGACCGGCAACTGCCATTGCTCGAATATGTCGATGAACCTTGTCCGGCGGTTCAGCGGCACCATCAGCCCGCCGGCGCCTTCGATGACGAGCGGTGTCGGCAGGACCGGAAACGAAAGATCGGCAGCCTCGATCGAAACGTCGTCGATTTCGGCCGAACGATGCGGCGAAAGCGGGCTCTTCAAGCGGTAGGCTTCCGGCAGCACGCGCCCCGACGGCAGCCCGGCAAGTCGCGCAACCGCCTCGCTGTCGGTCTCGCCGTCGAGGCCCGATTGCACCGGCTTCCAGTAGAAGCCGTCAAGCAGGCCGGCAAGCCCGGCCGAAAACACCGTCTTGCCAATTCCGGTGTCTGTTCCGGTGATGACGATGCGCTTGGTCATGTCGCCTCCGGTCATGTCTGCGCCAACACCTCGACGAGCGCCTCGACCATGGCGGAAATGTCGGCTTCGCCGATATTGAGCGTCAGTGAGATGCGCAGCCGCGACGTGCCCTCGGGCACGGTCGGCGGACGAATGCCGCGTATGTCGAAGCCGCGGGCCTGCAGGCGCGCCGCCATTGCCATGGTGCGCCTGACATCGCCGATCACCAAGGGCTGGATCTGAGAGCCACTTGGCATCACACCGCAGCGATCGACCAATTGGCGGCCTGCGAGGGCAACGCGTTCATGCAGCTGAACACGCCGCATAGGCTCGTCGGCGAGCATTGCGAGCGCTTCGCGCGCCGCGACCGCCATCAGCGGCGATGGCGCGGTGGCGTAGATGAATGGCCGGCAACGGTTGATCAGATACTCGCACAGTGTCCTCGGCCCGGTCACGAGCCCACCAGATGCGCCGAGCGCCTTGCCGCAGGTGTGGAGCGCGACGATGTTGTCGCGGCCCTCGAAAGCGGCGGCCAGCCCCCGGCCGTCCGGTCCCCAGACGCCGGTGGCGTGCGCCTCGTCGACGACGAGGAATGCCTCGTGCCGATCGGCAAGCGCGACCAGGCTCTCCAAAGGCGCGCAGTCGCCATCCATGCTGTAAAGGCTTTCCACCGCGATCCAGACGCATCCCATGCCGCCTTCGGCGCGCCAACACGTGATCGCATCCTCGACAGCATCGACGTCGTTGTGCGCGGCCAGCTTGAACTCGGCGCGCCCGGCCTGCGCACCCTCATGCATGCTGGCATGGGCGAGCTCATCGAGGACCAAAAGGTCGCCCTTCTGCGGCAGCGCAGTCAGCAGAGCGAAGTTGGCGATGTAGCCGCTGCCGAAGAATAGCGCGCCGTCGGCTCCAAAGAATGCTGCCGCGTCTGCCTCGAGCTGCTCGTGTTCCGGTGCATTGCCGCGCAACAGCCGCGACCCGGTGGCGCCAACCGGCGTGCCCCGCGCAATCGCCGCCACAACCGCTTCGCCAAGTCTTTTGGAGGCGGCAAGCCCGAGATAGTCGTTCGACGAGAAGTCGAGCCCGGCGCGCGGCTTCAGCGTCCGCAGCCGGTCCTTGCGCGCCAGTCCCTGCAAGGTCGCCTCATAGCGGGCAAGCGGTGCCCCGTTCATTGCGCCTCGAGTTCCATCGGCTCGATGCCGAGGCGCCGGAACAGCAGGGTATCCTTGTCCTCGCCGGGATTGTCCGCCGTCAGCAGCGTGTCGCCGACGAAGATCGAGTTGGCGCCGGCAAAAAAGCACAGCGCCTGCATCTCGTCGGTCATGGCCGTGCGGCCGGCGGAGAGACGGATATGCGATTTCGGCATCATGATGCGCGCCAGCGCGATCACGCGCACGAATTCGATCGGCTCGATGGGCTTGGCGTCGGCAAGCGGGGTGCCGGGGATCGGGATCAGCATGTTGATCGGAACGCTTTGCGGATGTTCCGGCAGGTTGGCCAGCGTCACCAGCATGCCGATCCGGTCCACCGGCTCCTCGCCCATGCCGACAATGCCGCCGCAGCAGACATTGATGCCGGATTGGCGAACGTGCTCGAGCGTCTCGAGCCGCTCCGCAAAGCTCCGCGTGCTGATGATCTCGCTATAGTAGCGTTCCGACGTATCGATGTTGTGGTTGTAAAAGTCGAGACCAGCCTGCTTCAGTCGAGCGGCTTGCTCAAGATCGAGCATGCCGAGCGTCATGCAGGTCTCCATGCCCAGCGCCTTGACGCCTTCGACCATCGCCACCACCGCATCCATGTCGCGCGCCTTGGGGTTTCGCCAGGCCGCGCCCATGCAATAGCGGGTTGCGCCGGCGTCACGCGCTTTCTTCGCCTCGACGATGACGCGCCTGACCTCCATCAGCTTCGACGCCTTCAGGCCGGTCTCGTGATGCGCCGACTGGCTACAATAGCCGCAATCCTCCGGGCATCCGCCCGTCTTGATGCTGAGCAGCCGGCTGAGCTGGACCTTGTTTGGATCGAAATTCTGGCGGTGCACGGTTTGCGCGAGGAAGAGGAGATTGTTGAAGGGGGCATCGTGAAGTGCCTGAGCCTTCTCCAGGGTCCACGCTCCAGGGTCAGGGGATTGAGCCTGTGGCGATGTCTGCGTTGGACTGGCTGTTTGCATGTCCATGCTGTTCTCCGGTTCTGCCTTGCTTTGCTGTCTGATTGACGACGATCGGAAAGGACAGTTGATTCGATCCTGTTCGTTCCTCAGGCAATCATGAGTCCCAATAGTCGAGGCCGATATCCAGGATCGGCGCGCTGTGGGTCAGTCGGCCGACTGAAATCAGATCAACGCCGGTCGCGGCAATCGCTCGCGCTGTATCGGACGTGATCCCGCCAGAAGCCTCGGTGATAGTGCGGCCACCAACGATTGCGACCGCGCGGCGAAGATCGGCGAGGGACATGTTGTCGAGCAGAACCGCATCGGGAGCGAAGCCAAGTACCTCCTCCAACTGGGCCAGCGTATCGACCTCGACTTCGATCTTGACGAGATGACCGGCCCGTCTTCGTGCTCGCTCGAGCGCCGGGCGAACGCCGCCTGCGATGGCGATGTGGTTGTCCTTGATCAGAATTGCGTCGTCGAGGCCGAAACGGTGATTGGATCCGCCACCCGCGCGCACCGCATACTTTTCGACTGCCCTCAATCCGGGCGTCGTCTTGCGCGTGCAGACGATCTTCGCGCCATATCCACGAACCGCAGCGACGATCGATGCCGTTGCTGTAGCGATGCCGCTCAGATGGCACAAAAAATTGAGTGCCGTCCGTTCGGCTGTGAGAATGGCCCGGGCAGGGCCAACCACTGATGCAATGACCTCTCCATCCATGACATTGCAGCCGTCTGCCCGCTCCACCGAAATTTCGACATCAGGATCAATCAAGCGGAAAGCGAGCATCGCCAGATCGAGGCCGGCGACAACTCCGGACTGGCGCGCCGCCAACACGGTTCCCGCTTGGTGTTCCTTCGGGACGATGGCCTCCGTGGTCAAGTCGCCGGCTCTGCCAAGGTCTTCAAGAAGAGCTGCCCTTACAAGCGGCTCAAGCATGACCGTGGGAAGCGGTGAGAGCGTCATCACTTTGCCCCTTCGAGGCTTGGGGAGTTTCCGAGTTCCCGCGCAGCGGCCAAGGCGGCTTCGAGGGTGATTTCGGACCGTCGGGCGACAGTCGCATGATGAGGAAAATCTGTCCGGTAATGAGCGCCGCGGCTTTCTTGGCGCAACAAGGCGGCAACCGCGATCATTAGCCCGACAGCCGCCGCATCCGAGGCCGCGTCCTTGCTTTCGGCGAGCGGCAATAAGGCACGTGCGGCTGCTTTCAAACCTTCACCATCCCGGACGATGCCGAGTGCGCGCGACAGGAAAACACGCACGGGTGTCGGAGCGGGCGATGGGTAAACGTCCGCAAACGCAGGCTTTGTTCTGCGAGCAGGCGTTCCGGCGACACTTTCAGCGACCCAGCGGGCGCACACGACGGCCTCGGTCAAGGAATTGCTGGCGAGCCTGTTGGCGCCATGCAGTCCTGTCGAAGCGACTTCGCCGCAGGCCCACAGCCCCTTGACGGACGTCCTACCGGAGCCGTCCACGGCAACGCCACCCATGTGGTAGTGTTGGGCCGGACGAATGGGGATGAGATCGCGCGCGGGATTGATGCCGGCTCCACGACAGGCTGATGCGATTGTCGCGAAGTGTCGAGCAAATTCCGGGCCAGGCCGTTGCCGCGCGTCGAGAAAAACACGGTGGCCGTTGGCAAGATGGTTCCAGACGGCGCGCGCCAAGACATCACGAGGCGCAAGTTCCGCCCCTGGCACGCTCTGGAGAAAAGCCTGGCCGGTTTCGTCGATCAGGGCAGCACCTTCGCCGCGGACGGCCTCGCTGACCAGCACCATAGGGCGTTCCGGGCCGTCAAGCGCGGTCGGGTGGAACTGGATGAACTCGAGGTCGGCAAGAACAGCTCCAGCGCGGGCCGCAAGCGCCAGGCCCTGTCCGCAACTGCCCCAAGGATTGGTGGTGTCGAGAAACAGTCCCCCGATCCCACCGGTGGCGAGGACGACCCGCCGTGAGCCGAAGAAGACAGGTCCTATCGAACCGCTCGCCCAGACGCCTCGGATCGCGTTCTCTCGCACCGCCAGCCGGCGCGCTTCCATGCCCTCCACGACAACAATCGACGGAGTGGAACGCACAGCCGCGATCAGGGCACGCATGATTTCACGCCCGGTGCCGTCACCATGCGCATGAACGATGCGACGTCGGCTGTGTGCGGCCTCCAATCCGAGGCACAGTGATCCTTTCGACGTACGGTCGAAGGGAACCCCAAAGCCCGCAAGCCCCTCTATCGCCTTGGGCGCGGCTTGGAGGATGCGGCTCGCCACGTCTGTGTCGCAGAGACCATCCCCGGCGGCAAGCGTATCGGCCAGGTGCAGTTCCGGATCGTCGTCTTCGCCGAAACTTGCAGCCAGACCACCCTGTGCCCAGGTGCTCGAATTGTCAGCTCCCAGTAGCGTCCTGGACAGAAGAAGCACCGGCTCCGGCGCCAGTTGAAGCGCCGTCATCAGTCCGGCGATGCCGCCGCCGATGATGATGGGCCGCCCGAAGAAGCTGCGGATATCGGCGCTCAAATTGCCAGCATCCGTTCGACCGCAAGCCGCGCGCGCCCGGCGATCCCGGGTTCGATGGTTACGACATGGTGGTTCTGCTCGAGCGCCGTGCGGATGTTGGCAAGCGTGATCCGCTTCATGTGCGGGCACAAATTGCAGGGCCGGATGAACTCGACCTCTGGGTGCGCTAACGCGACGTTGTCGCTCATCGAGCATTCCGTCATCAGCACGACACGTGGCGGCCTTTGCCTTTCGACATAGTCGGACATGGCAGCGGTCGAGCCGGAAAAATCTGCTTCAGCCACGACGTCGGGCGGGCATTCGGGATGCGCGAGCACGATCACGCCGGGATGGCTTTCGCGCAACTCGCGGATGTCGGCCGGTGTAAAGCGCTCATGCACCTCGCAATGCCCTTTCCAGGCGATGATCTGCACATCGGTCTGGGCGGCGATATTCTGGGCCAGATATTCGTCCGGCAACATGATCACCTGGGGAACGCCAAGGGATTGGACGACCGCCTTGGCGTTGCCGGATGTACAGCAGATATCCGACTCGGCTTTCACTTCGGCCGACGTGTTGACATAAGTGATGATCGGCACGCCGGGATAACGCTGGCGCATCAAGCGCACGTCTTCTGCCGTGATCGATTCCGCCAACGAGCATCCGGCGCTGAGATCCGGAATGAGCACGGTCTTGTCCGGATTAAGGAGCTTGGCCGTTTCGGCCATGAAATGCACGCCGGCCAGCACGATGACTTGCGCCTCGATCGTCGCAGCCGTGCGGGCCAGTGCCAAGCTGTCGCCGACGATGTCGGCCACGCAATGGAAGATCTCGGGGGTCTGATAGTTGTGCGCCAGGATGATGGCGTTGCGCTCGCGCTTCAGTGCAAGGATCGCCTCGATATCCTCGACGAAAGCCGGCCATTCAATCGGCGGGATCACTCGTCGGACGCGCTCGTAGAGAAACGCGGCCGTAGGCAGCATGGCGCTCATCGACCCCTCCAGCTTATACTCTAGTTGAAAATAACCAGCATATACTTGCTGTGAGTATAAGGGATGTCAACCCCGCGCCAGCGGCAATTTTGTCCCGGCGATGACCCTCTCGTCGAGAGCGGCGTGGCGGAACCGGTAAAGCTTCGCTGGCCGGCCGCCGGTCTCCGTGGTGGCCTCTCCGGTCTCTTCGACCAGCTCCTGCTGCTCGATCAGGCGGCGAAAGTTCGGCTTGTGGATGAGCCTGCCGGCGAGCGCCTCCACGGTTCGCTGCAGCTGCAAAAGCGTGAAGACCGGCGGCATCAGCTCAAAGACGACCGGCCGGTATTTGATCTTGGAGCGCAGCCGCGCAATGCCGGTCGCCACGATGCGGCGATGATCGGCGACCATAGACTTGCTGGGCACCAGCGGAGGCGGCGTCGCGTCCCGTCCGCTTCCGGCCTCTTGGACCAGGCCTGCTTCGTAGACCAACTCATAGCGTTGAAGCGTGAGTTCCTCGTTCCAAAGGCGGTCGTCGAAGCCGAAGGCTATCGTCGCCCGCTGCCAGCGTTCACGTCGCGCGGCCGCGTCGCTGACGCCGTCTGCCCATTCAATCAGGCGCGGTCGCAGAACGTCCAGCACGACCGGAGGCGTGCCGGAGCGGTGGTCCTCCCATGGAAAATATTCATACCAACTCTGCCAGCCGCACTTGGGCGAGCCAGCTGCCTGTTCCTTGCGGGTCAATGCGAGATAGCTGATGGAGATGACGCGTTGCTGGCGCTCGGCGCCGATGCGATCCCGATCCGCGAAGGTGTAGAGTTGCTCAATATACCCCAGCGGATGGCCGGTCTGCTGCTCGACCCACCCCCTCAAACCGGATTGCAGCGATCGGTGCTCAAGCGCAAATGGTCCGGAGGGCAGGGTGTCCGCCTGGCCGATGGTGAGGACACAGGGTTCACTGTCGTTTACGGCGACGACAAAGGCGATCAGGTCCACTTTGACTTCGTCGGCCTTGACGGCGGCTCTGTCTTTCCTGGGTCCTATTGCCTGATCGTCCATGTTCGCGAAAGTGGTTGGCCAGCTCGGGGGCGCCTGAATCGATTTAAGTGTAAGCGCGCCTGTCCGCACGTCAACACCGCACAGCTGCACGGCCATTTTTTAGCTCTTCGCACTTGCACAAAAATGTGGCAAACGCGACACCCGCGGTTGGTAACGTTGGGGAAGGAGGGTCCATTGAGTGCGTTTGGTGACACCAAGGCGATTACACCGCCGGATATTCGTTCGCGTAAAGGTGGGACGCCGCTCGTCTGCCTCACCGCCTACACGACCCCAGTCGCCCGGCTTGTCGATCCCCATTGCGATGTGGTGCTGGTCGGCGACAGCGTCGGCATGGTTCTGCACGGCCTGCCCTCGACGCTCGGTGTGACGCTGGAGATGATGATCACGCACGGCCAGGCCGTGCGCCGTGGCCTCGAGCAGGCGCTGATGGTGGTCGACCTGCCGTTCGGTTCCTTCGAGGAAAGCCCCGAGCAGGCTTTCCGCAATGCCGCGCGCGTCATGGCCGAGACCGGCTGCGCGGCCGTCAAGCTCGAAGGCGGCGAAACGATGGCAGAGACGATCGGCTTCCTCGCCGCGCGCGGCGTGCCGGTCATGGCCCATGTCGGCTTGACGCCGCAGGCGATCAACACCATCGGTGGCTACCGCGTGCAGGGCAGAGGCGGGGATGCCGAGCGCATCAGGCGCGACGCGCTTGCGGTGAGCGAAGCGGGCGCCTTTGCGGTCGTGCTGGAGAAGGTTCCCGAGGCGCTCGCCCGCCGGATCACCGGGGAGGTGGCGACCCCGACCATTGGCATCGGTGCCTCGGCAGCCTGTGACGGCCAGATTCTCGTCGTCGACGACATGCTGGGCCTCTTCGGCGACTTCCGGCCCAAATTCGTCAAGCGCTATGCTGAACTGGGGGAGGCCGCTGCGGCTGCGATCGCGGCCTATGCGCGGGAAGTGAAGGAGCGCCAGTTTCCGGCCGCCGAGCACGTGTTTGCCGATGCGCCCAAGCCCACCGACGCGGACGGCACCAAGAGCGGAGAAGCAGCGTGAGCGTGCCGATTGTCAGGAGCGTTGCCCAGCTTCGCGAAATTGTCGCCGCATGGCGCCGCGAGGGCGTGAGGATTGCCGTCGTGCCAACGATGGGTGTCCTGCATGAGGGCCATCTCAGCCTGGTGCGCGCGGCACTCGTGAAGGCCGACCGGGTGATCGTGACGCTCTTCGTCAACCCGAAGCAATTCAACAGCCAGGCCGATCTCGCCGCGTATCCGAGCACCGAGGACGAGGATGCCGCCAAACTGGCACCGCTTGGCGCGCACCTGCTTTATGCGCCGGATGCAGAGGAGATGTATCCGGCGGCCTTCGCCACGACCGTTTCGGTGTCCGGTGTCAGCGAGGGCCTGTGCGGTGCCTTCCGGCCGGGACATTTCGATGGCGTGGCGACCGTCGTCGCCAAGCTCTTCCTGCAGACCAGCGCTGACTTCGGCTTCTTTGGCGAAAAGGACTTTCAGCAGCTTCAGCTAGTCAGGCGTATGGCCCGGGACCTGGATATTCCAATCACCATTGTTCCTTGTCCGACAGTCCGCGAAGCCGACGGTCTTGCACTATCATCGCGCAATGTCCGGCTCTCGCCAGCAGAGCGTGCTGTTGCCCCCAAGCTCCCATCGGTATTGCTCCAGACGGCTGAGCGGCTTGCCCGCGGCTCGCCCGTCCTGCCAACGCTTGCCGATGCGCGCGCAGCAATTCTGGCTGCGGGCTATCGCGAGGTCGAATACCTGGAACTTCGCGACGAGGCAGATCTGCGACCGATGACAAGCCTTGACCGACCGGCACGCTTGCTTGTCGCGGCCTGGCTCGGCGGCACACGGCTCATAGACAACGTCAGAATATCACGGGTTTCAACAGATTAACGGGGTTCTCGGCACGCGCTGTATCCGTCCGGGGATCGTTTAAAACAAGGTCTCTGCCTGGCATCGAGCGATCACGGAGGTTACGCAAAGCGCAAATGCATCGCGTGTTTGAGAACTTCGTCGAGCAACTGTCTGCGAGTGTTGATGCTGCCGATCTCCGTGAGGCAATGGCATCCGCTGCAGCCGGCTTCGATTTTCCGCTATTCGCCTACTTCACTTACCCGTCGGCCCCCGGCGACGCCCCGCAATTGATCTCAAACTATCCTTCATCCTGGACATCACGTTATCTGCAACAGCGGTACCACAGTCTTGATCCGGTCATCCTGCGCGGGCTGCAAGGCTGGGATACCTTCGATTGGGGTGTGGATCGCGCTCGGCACTGTCTGCCGAATTCGCAGCAACAAATTCTGGAGAGTGCGGCTGAGTTTGGCATCCGCGGCGGCCTGACGATATCCATGCATGATCATCGCGGCCGGTTTGCTGCCCTGACCTTTGCTTCCGACGAGTCCCGCCCGCCTCTGTTGCGGTCACTGACACGTTACGAAAAAGCATTGCAGCTGGTGGCCATCAACTTTCATAGCCATGTCCGGCGCAGGCTCGCCGACGATCGCGTGGTGGACGGTGTAACGCTCACCCCGCGGGAGTTCGAGTGCCTGAAATGGGCGGCGCGCGGCAAGTCGGCTTGGGTTATCAGCCAGCTTCTCGGCGTCTCAAAGCGCACCGTGACCTTTCATCTGGAAAACGCCAAGGCAAAGCTTGGCGTTCGAACGATCAACCAGGCCGTTGCACGACTGGCTGCCTCCGGCCAGGCGAGATCCTGATTCGTCGGCCACGATAGCTGTAAACCTCTACAGGCTGCATCGCTGCCGGCTTTGCCCTTCGATGGCGGGAACACATCCCGCACGGAGGCGACCATGATGCAGCTGATAACACCAGACCTTTACGACGAGTTCGCAAGCGAGCTCAAAGAGATGCACGGGCTCAGGTTTCGGGTGTTCAAGGAAAGGCTCGATTGGGAAGTTGATACCGAAGACCAGATGGAAACAGACCCGTTTGATGGTCTGAAGCCTGTCTATCTGCTCCTCAAGGGATCCGACTGGCGAATTCGCGGTTGCGTGCGTCTTTTGCCCAGCACCGGACCCACAATGTTGCGCGACACGTTCCCGGTGCTGCTGGGTGCTGACGTCGTGCCCTCGACTGCCGACATATGGGAGAGCAGTCGTTTCGCGCTCGATCTCCCTCCGTCGGCGCCCAAGGCAGCGGGCGGGCTGGCCCAGGCAACCTACGAGCTCTTCGCGGGCATGATCGAGTTCGGCTTGGCCAAGGATCTGACCCGGATAGTAACGGTGACGGACACGCGCATGGAACGGATCCTTCGCCTCGCGACGTGGCCATTGTCGCGCATCGGACAACCCAAGTCCGTCGGCAAAACGGAGGGGGTGGCCGGGTTTCTCGAGATTTCCCACGCGAGCCTTTTGCGCATCCGCAGCAGGGGACGTCTGAGCGGACCGGTGCTGTGGCAACCGGTTCTAGGCCCGTCGGCATTGTGGACACCTGAGCCGTGAAGCGTGCTGGTCTGCCCAAGGAAGCGACGGTCGGTCTTGAATGCTGGCCGGACTGGCGTCGTCACGAAGCTTACCATTACGCCAGACGATTGCCACGCACTGCCTGGGCCTGGGAGTTTCTTCGGCGCAATCCACAATTCCAGCGCGACCACGCCAAAATGGCACCGTCCGCCTGCATTGTCGGAGCCCAGGCCGACATGAAGATAATCGAGTTGACGACAGGATCATCTTTCCTAAGACAATGGAGCCTCCTTTTTCGCGGACGCGCCACAGTCGGACGCTACGTCGGCAAGGGTCTTTTGGGATCCGCGCGACTGCGCCCGTATTCTACGGGCGGCCGCGGAGCCGGTTGGGCTCGACCACGGTTTTGAACCGCTTGACCTTTTTTCGCTCTCATGCTGCAAGGACATCCTGCTGACGCCTGCCGGCGTGCAGCACGTGCTGCTGAGGGAGGACTGCCGGAGTCTGCAGATCGCCCTTTCCGGTGCATCCGTTCTCCGCCCGTTGCGGCTATATGTCGACGCGATCGTGCAGCCGCAGCACCTGAAGTTCCATGTCGCTGCCCTTCAGTTCCTGAGCGACATCAATGGTTGCGGCCGCCTGGCAGCTGCTTGCTTTCCGCCGGAACCCCGCGGAGCGCGTCTGCGGATCGTGCTCCAGGCTTTGGATGGCTCGCTTGCGGGAGCATCTCATCAGGAGATCGCCATTGCCCTGTTCGGGAGACGCCGTGTCGAAGAAGATTGGTCTCATCCAGGTAGCCATCTTCGCGATCAGGTGCGTCGCGCCATCCAACGTGGCCGCTACCTGATGAGCGGCGGCTATAGACAGTTCCTGATGTAATTCGGGTGCCAGCTTGGTGATTGTCTTGTTAGAAAACGCGCAGGCATCATCTCCATTTCTCACTGCTATTGTGCCTTGTACAAAACGTAACACGCGCCTAGTTCTTCCGCTGCGGGAATCGGGTTTGAGTAATACGGACGAAGCACTGAGAACCAAGGCTTTTGTGATAGTGCATTCATGCCCCGAGAATCCTGATGACCGTTACGAACCCCCAGAAAGCCGGCGCTGACTGAAACGGTCGCTGAACGTGCTCTGTGGCGTGCGCCGCCTGACTCTCGGTTTCGGCCATGCCGACTAACAGCGTATTGATAGGCCATCGCGGGCTAAGCTCTACCGGCGAAAGCCGCGTCAAACTGGCAGGCAATCAGAAACTTGATCGGCGGCGACGATGATTATGATCAACGTGACGAACACGTGAATCATGCCGACGGCGCCGACGTTGCCGATGATGATGATGCCGATCATGCGTCGCTGACGCTGCCTAACTACAGTGCTTGTGATCATGCCGATCACCGCGTGATCATGAGCGGCGGCGGTCCGTGGTCAGGTGCGTAGCCGGGATGGTTCGCGCATGGCCGATTGTTCCTTCGTGCCGCGGGGTGTGGGCTTGCGTTCGGGCATGAGGGCGTCAGGCGCAACGAGAAGTTAGATCAGGGCCCACAAACGCGACTCATCCATGGGGTGGATGATAGTTATCCCTACAATCAATTGTACCAATATTACCGAATACTACTACAAGGTTCCCAATGAACGCGGCCGGATGGGTATCCGTCTCGCGTGGGCTGAAGCTGCCGGCAAGAATGGGGAGACGAACATGTGCGGGATTGTTGGCATCGTTGGGCAACAGCCGGTGTCGGATCGGTTAGTCGACGCATTGAAGCGTTTGGAATATCGCGGCTATGATTCCGCCGGCGTTGCGACGATCACCGAAGGTGCCTTGCACCGCCGGCGCGCCGAGGGCAAGCTCGTCAATCTCGAGAGGAGACTGAAGGAAGAGCCACTGAGCGGCAACATCGGCATCGGCCACACGCGTTGGGCAACCCATGGGGCCTCGACGGAACGCAATGCGCACCCGCACTTTACCGACGGTGTCGCCGTCGTCCATAACGGGATCATCGAGAATTTCACCGAGCTGAAGGACGAATTGGCGGCGGCTGGCGCCGAGTTCCAGACCGACACCGACACCGAGGTCGTCGCGCATCTCTTGGCAAGACACCGCCGGGAGGGCATGAGGCGGCAAGAGGCGATGCGTGCCATGCTGAAACGCGTCAGGGGCGCCTATGCGCTTGCCGTCCTCTTCGAAGATGATCCGTCGACCATCATGGCGGCGCGCAACGGACCACCGCTGGCGATCGGTCACGGCGACGGCGAGATGTTCCTGGGCTCCGACGCGATCGCGCTCGCTCCCTTCACCAATGAAATTACCTATCTCATCGAGGGCGACTGGGCCGTTGTCGGCAATTCGGGCGCCCATATCTTCGATTTCGACGGCCACCCCGTCGAGCGTCCGCGCCATACCTCCACGGCCGCGGCCGATCTGGCCAGCAAGGGCAATCATCGCCACTTCATGGAGAAGGAAATCTGCGAGCAGCCCGAAGTCATCGCCCATGCTCTCCGTCACTATAGCAACATCATAGAGAATCGCGCCGACATGGTTTCTGGCATCGATTTCGCCAGGATCCCGAGCTTGGCGATCTCGGCCTGCGGGACCGCCTATCTCGCCGGACTGATCGGAAAATACTGGTTCGAGCGCTACGCGCGCCTGACGGTTGAAATCGACGTTGCGTCCGAATTCCGTTACCGCGAGATCCCGTTGTCGCCGCAGTCGGCGGCTCTTTTCATTTCGCAGTCCGGCGAAACCGCCGATACGCTCGCATCGTTGAGGTACTGCAAGGAGCGTGGGCTGAAAATTGGCGCTATCGTCAATGCCTGCGAATCGACCATCGCTCGGGAGGCCGATGCGGTCTTCCCGATCCTTGCCGGACCGGAGATCGGCGTCGCCTCCACCAAGGCGTTTACCTGCCAGCTTGCCGTTCTAGCCGCACTCGCCATCGGCGCCGCCAGAGCCCGCGGGACCGTAACCGAAGACGAGCTGCAGGCGCTCGTCAGGAGCCTCGCCGAAGTGCCGCGCGTCATGGGCCAGGTACTCAACAGCATCCAGCCGGAGATCGAGTTCCTGTCGCGCGAACTGTCAAAGTGTCGTGACGTCCTGTATCTCGGCCGTGGCACCAGTTTCCCGCTAGCGATGGAAGGTGCGCTGAAGCTCAAGGAGATTTCCTACATCCATGCCGAGGGCTATGCGGCGGGTGAATTGAAGCACGGTCCGATCGCATTGATAGACGACAACATGCCAGTGATCGTCATCGCGCCCCATGATCGCTTTTTCGACAAGACCGTCTCCAACATGCAGGAAGTGGCTGCCCGTGGAGGGCGGATTATCCTCATCACCGATGAAAAAGGGGCCGCCGCATCGAAACTCGACACTATGCACACGCTTGTGCTGCCGGCTGTCGACGAGATTATCGCGCCGATGATCTTCTCGCTGCCGATACAGCTTCTTGCCTACCACACGGCGCTCTTCATGGGCACAGATGTAGACCAGCCGCGCAATCTCGCAAAATCGGTCACGGTCGAATGATTGCGAACCTTTATAGGTGGCGATGCTCGTCCATCGAAAGCGCTACCCCCTGTCTGGATCCGAAGCCCGGATGAACCAGATGACCATTGTTTGCTGCAATTTGGGAAACTCGCGGTCGCCGCATCATTACAATCGCCATCCTTTTTTCGGCCGGTCGGGCGATTGCACAGAGCAGCCGGATCGAGCTTGCTCAAGCCGACGTCAGCACAAAAGCGCGCGGCCCTTTCGGCTGTTTCCTCGGGCGCCCTATCCTTTCGGTCTCCGAACAAGCATCGGCGGCTTAAAAAATTTGGTTAACACCGGTGATCGATGTGTGATTCAAGCACAAGCGCCGTCTTTCGCTGCATCGGCGGTGGAAATTGGTCAAAGGTATCAGCGGCCGCGAGGCTGGGTGGACGGTCCCGCGAATAGCCACTGGAGGCGTCAGTGAGAGTTCGAGTTGCTGTTCAAGAAAGCCATCGGGGAGAATGAGTCGTGTAGGATCGCAGGTCGAATGCGCTACAGCCGATCAGGCCATCTCATGGCGGGCAGGTTCTTAGAACTTGATCAGAAGCAGGTGAGCCGCCATATTCCGACCCGGCTGCCAATTTCAAGTGGCCCATTCCATGGATGAGGCCGGTCCGGCCGAATGGACGTCCATTTTTTTGATTTGCTGGGTGTGCGCCAGGGTCGGGGAGGAAATCTCCCGATTTGTCAGGCGCTCCCATCTTCTTGGAGATGTTTATGAAGGATTCGCGCATTCCCGAGCCAGTCTTGACGGCTATGTCGCAGGGGACCCACATCATCCGCGCTTATCGTGAGCACCTTGGGTATTCAATCGAGGACCTCGCGGTGGCGTGCGGGCTTGCCGCTGAGGAAATCCAAAACATCGAGCGGGGTGTGAGGTACAACAAGGGCTATCGGGATCGGATAGCAAGATCGCTGTCCATACCTGTGGGAATTCTTGAGGCAGAGGCGGACATATCGGACGCCGCCTGATCAGTCGGATAATCTGCAATGGGTGGAAGACCGCTCTTGTGATGTGAAGTTTGCGGCTGATAGTCATCGCTTGATTCCGTTGGACGCGAATGCCTTCTGGCGCAGTACCGCCAAGAGAATTCTCGTCCACTGTCCGATGGAACTGCACACGGGCTCGCCGAACAGGAAGTTGGAACGCTTCGTCATGCTGTCTTAGGCGATATAGCCGCCCGGAGTGCTGCGACACGTGCACGATAGCATCGGCTCGCGACGATGGATTGCTAACAGCGAACTCATGCTGGTCGGCAAGGCGATACTGGCTGGAGCATCAACTCGGCCGACGAGAGTGGCCCCCCATCCTGGACTAGGCAGGATCGGCCGACATGGCCGGCATCGCGCGCCGCTCTGAAAAGAGCACAGCGGGCATCCAGACGCTGCCGGGTTGACTATGGGTGTCGGAACAGCAAAAAGGGGCCGCTCTTCATGAGTGGCGTGCGCCGGCAGTCTAACCCCAAGCCCCCCCGCCAGGCTGCCGGCGCGCTTCTAGGAACATCGAGGTAGGGCACTATGCTTCCTTGTCCGACTACGCCTCGATCAGATCCCGAGCAGCCAGCCAGTGTCCGACCGTCGCTTGCGCCTCTGCCCGCTGAGCCTTGTGCTTCCTCCAGCGAGTCAAGCCGATCACCATGGGTGTCGCCAGTTCTGGTGCTCACCCATGTGCCATTTGCGATCTCGTGTCGGTGAGAGCACCGCAAGCACCTCCCCTGCTACGGCAAGGCGGCTTGCGTCGCCCGTGTTGTTACTATTCTTCGCTGTGATCGGAGTTTTTTCGTGGCTTCGGAATCGGGACATTCGGCTTTGCAAAAAAATAGGCCGTCGTGGTCGATCGTCACGCCCCCGAGTTCGGCGGCACGATGGAATGACATCGGCAGCGCAAGCTCCATTGCGCGAGGGGCTCGTCCCTTCAAATACTTGATGCATTTGCGCTTTGCGTCCTCCGTGCATGTTGCTCGATGCCAGGCGGAGACCTCTGTCTAAACGATCGCGCATCGATGCAACGCCCGCGCGTTGATCGCCATCATCGCGGCGATCGCTTTGCCGCGACCGCCGCGGCAGCGATGCGCATGCAAAAATTCACAGATGCATTCTAGCCAAATGCTAGCTGCCCAGCAAATGTCCGGCATTTCGCAAGGCCCCTAGGAAGAGACTGGCATGGCCGTTGGCATCGATCTTGGCCTGCATCGACAGGGGCATGCTGTGCCAGTTCTCCAAGGGCGTAGTGAAATGTGAGAACGTACCGTTGACGATGCACTGGTGGGTAACAAGACCCTGTCTGTCCAACGCCAGCACGCCGATCTGGTCGCCCTGATATCGGATGGCTGCGACCCGCTGGACCTCCGCGTCACCGTCGACCCGCACGTCGAAAAGCAGGATGCCGCGGCTCCTGGTGGCTACCTCGGCGGCCTTTTCAGCGAAGCTTAAGGAGAGCGAGCGGACGCTTTCGACCGCCAGCCGTAAAACCATCAAATCCAGTTCATCCACTGCCATAAGGTACCTGCGCGCAACACATGGGTGATAGCAATCGACCACACCGCTTGTTCACAGATGTCGGCTCACGACCGATCATTCAGGGTTTGCCGGTCAGTCCATTGACCGAGGGCGTGCTCCGGTTCGAACCGATCCTGAAGCGGAATGCGCTGGATCTACGGAACCCGAGGAGCAGGCCAGCCAAAGTTGCCGCGACAATTGATGTCGTGATCATTCCAGACATCTGCATCGGCGTCGCTGAACATCCCACTGGTAAGTCCGTTCTCTTGCGGCAAGCCCATCCTCGGGCCGTCTTGTACCTGAAACCCTCGCGGTGGCGTCCCTCGAAGCTCGGGACCGCCGGGCGCTTGATCGTCGAGAACTTTGTTTACGAAGGTCCGGACCTCCTGCAGAGCATATTCCGGTGCGCTCGCCTTTGAGCATTCCGCTGAAGCGTGACGTTTCGCTAGTCCGTGTTCCTTGCAGGCTCACCGCGAGGGCGCCTTGCACACAGCGGCACGTCAGCGCATGAAACTCGTCCCCCGTTCACTTCACAAAATGGATTTCCTGAAGTACTGGGAGCGCAGAGAAATCTCCGGTCGCAGCCTACCCGGTTAAAACAAGGACCCAACAATGAAGACTCTCGTCGTCTGCTCCGGCGGATTGGACTCCGTCACCCTTGCTCACAAGGTGGCAGCGGAGCACGAACTCGCCGGCCTCTTATCTTTCGATTACGGCCAACGGCATAGGAAGGAATTGGGCTTCGCCGCCCTTTGTGCGGAGCGACTGAGCGTCCCGCACCGCATCATCGACATCCACGAGATCGGCGGCGGCCTTTCCGGCTCCGCGCTGACCGATAATGTGGACGTGCCCGACGGGCACTACGCCGAAGACACGATGAAGGTCACGGTGGTGCCGAACCGGAACGCCATCATGTTGGCCATTGCCTTCGGCTTCGCCGCAGCGCACGACGCTGACGCGGTGGCGACGGCCGTGCATGGTGGGGATCATTTCATTTATCCCGACTGCCGTCCGGCCTTCATCGACGCTTTCCAGATGATGCAGGACCACGCGCTCGACGGCTACGCGAAGATTCGCATTTATGCACCCTATGTGAATCTCACGAAGGCGGACATTGTTAGGAATGGAGCAGCATACGGCACGCCATTTGCGCAGACCTGGTCCTGCTACAAGGGCGCCGAGCGTCACTGCGGGAGGTGCGGGACCTGTGTCGAGCGGCGCGAGGCGTTTCATCTCTCTGGGCAGCCGGACCCCACCGACTACGAGGACTCCGACTTCTGGCTCGATGCGCTGCGAAGGAGGACCGCGTAATGTTCCGCATCACCAAGGAATTCCACTTCTCAGCCTCGCATCAGCTCACCTCGTTGCCACCCGATCACCAATGCGCGCGCCTGCACGGGCATAACTACATCGTTGAAGTGGAGCTTTCAGCGAGTGGACTGAACGACAACGGCTTCGTGCGCGACTATCACGATTTGGCGCCATTCAAACGCTACATCGACGAGAGCTTCGACCATCGACATCTCAACGACGTGCTGGGACATGAGCAAGTCACGGCGGAATATCTGGCCAGACATTTTTATGAATGGTGCAAGGCACGCCTGCGCGAAACCTCGGCCGTGCGGGTGAGCGAAACGCCGAAAACCTGGGCGGAATACCGGCCATGACCGATACGCATCCCGCAATCCGCGTGAGTGAGATTTTCGGGCCGACGATCCAGGGCGAGGGCGTGCTCATTGGTTTGCCGACTGTCTTCATCAGGACCGGCGGGTGTGACTATCGCTGTTCCTGGTGTGACAGCCTCCATGCGGTGGATAATCAATTCCGCCATGAATGGGAGATGATGTCAATCGACACGGTGTGGCAAACCGTCGTTGCGCTTTCCGGTGGCCGGCCAGTGATGGTGTCACTGTCAGGCGGCAATCCTGCCATTCAGCCGTTTCGTGCGCTCATCGAGCGAGGCCATGGTGAAGGTTACCGTTTTGCGCTGGAAACCCAAGGTTCCGTGGTCAGGGACTGGTTTGCCGACCTTGACGTGCTGGTCCTCAGCCCGAAGCCGCCGTCAAGCGAAATGAGGACCGATTGGGCCGCTGTCGAGGCGTGCATCGAAGCGGCGCAGGAGAAGCCGCAAATCGTGCTCAAGCTCGTTGTTTTCGACGACAGTGACTACGCTTACGCGAAAGACGCCGCCGCGAGATTTCCGCGACTTCCGATCTATCTGCAACCCGGCAATCACACGCCGCCACGCGCCGGAAATGAAGACGCGCCTGTCGACCTTGACGGAATAATGAAACGCATGGAGTGGCTGATTGAAAAGGTGACCCGCGACAGGTGGTTCGAAGCCCGCGTGCTGCCGCAGCTGCACGTAATGCTCTGGGGTAACAAGAGAGGTGTCTAGCCTGCGCCCGCTAGGGCGACGGCCTTGGGCATAACCACAACAAGATGTCGACCATCTGGATGCCGATCGCAGCCACCTGAGGCAAAGTGCTTGCGTCGACGGCCTTCCAGCGGCTGCCAGGCTGCGTGTAACGCCCAGAGCGACCTCCAATCCCCGACGGTCGGCCCTTCCTTCGATGAAGGGCACGCGCCAGCGGCGAGTGCAGAAATCCGCACAAGCACGGCGTGAGAGGTCCTGCGCGTTTCTCGCGCCGCCGCGTTTTGGCACGGAGCTTGCGGCAGCGTTGGTGCAGCGTTCGACCGGAGCGCCGCGACGGGAGAAGGCTGGGCGGGAGGAACCCACCTCGATCCGGTCAGGGAAAGAAACAGTGTCAGCTGCACAAGTCCGCGGCGCGAGTCCCGCGCCCCGCAAACCCTTCTATGCCAAGCTTTACGCGCAGGTGCTT
>NZ_JAMYTF010000065.1:0-22950 GCF_040322295.1 Mesorhizobium sp. M0159 | reverse complement strand
TGGCGCGGATGGCGGTGCACAGATTGGTCTTGCGCGACAGGCAGGACGGGCACTGCCGGCATTCCGGCGTGTAGAGCGGGATGACGTGGTCGCCCTTCTTGACCGAGGTGACGCCCTTGCCGACGTCGACGACGATGCCGGCGCCCTCATGGCCGAGGATCGCCGGAAACAGACCTTCCGGGTCGGCGCCCGACAGCGTGAACTCGTCGGTGTGGCAGATGCCGGTTGCCTTGATCTCGACCAGCACCTCGCCATCGCGAGGGCCTTCGAGGTCGACCTCCATGATCTGCAGCGGCTTTCCGGCGGCGACGGCGACAGCGGCGCGCGTTTTCATCAGGCAATCCTCCCAAGGCAGTCTGCAATCCAGGTTAGATTTAACTTACCATTGAGCTCTGCGCTATGCACGAAGCGACGTTCTGACCCCGGATTTTCGTCAGCGCCCGCCGATTTGCATGCGGGATAGGCTCCGACTTTGCCTTGACCGGCCCCCTGAAGCCCATAAAACGGGAAGCCCGTAAAAAGAAGGGCAGCCGAGGGACGAGGCCTGCATGTTCACAAAGATCCTGGTCGCCAACCGTGGCGAGATCGCCTGCCGCGTGATCAAGACGGCGCGCAAGATGGGCATCGCCACCGTCGCGGTCTATTCCGACGCCGACCGCGACGCCGTGCATGTCGAAATGGCCGACGAGGCGGTGCATATCGGGCCTTCGCCGGCTGCGCAAAGTTATCTGGTCGCGGAAAAGATCATCGCCGCCTGCAAGGCCACAGGAGCACAGGCCGTGCATCCCGGCTACGGTTTCCTGTCCGAGCGGGCATCCTTCTGCGAAGCGCTGGAGCAGGAAGGCATCGTCTTCATCGGCCCGAAGCCCAAGGCCATCAAGGCGATGGGCGACAAGATCGAATCGAAGAAGTTCGCCAACGCGGCCAAGGTGTCGACGGTGCCCGGCTGGCTCGGCGTCGTCGAAAGCGCCGCCCATGCCGAAAGAATAGCCGGCGAAATCGGCTATCCCGTGATGATCAAGGCTTCGGCCGGCGGCGGCGGCAAGGGCATGCGCATCGCCTGGAGCAAGGCAGAGGTGCGCGACGGCTTCGACCGGGCGCGGTCGGAGGCCAAAAGCTCGTTCGGCGATGACCGCGTCTTCATCGAAAAATTCATCGTCGATCCGCGCCATATCGAAATCCAGGTGCTCGCCGACGCGCATGGCAACACGCTCTATCTCGGCGAGCGCGAATGCTCGATCCAGCGCCGCAACCAGAAGGTCGTGGAGGAGGCGCCGTCGCCGTTCCTCGACGCCAAGACCCGCAAAGCCATGGGCGAGCAGTCGGTGGCGCTGGCCAAGGCCGTCGACTACCAGAGCGCCGGCACGGTCGAGTTCATCGTCGACAGCGACAAAAACTTCTATTTCCTGGAAATGAACACGCGACTGCAGGTCGAGCATCCGGTGACAGAGCTCGTCACCGGCATCGACCTGGTCGAGCAGATGATCCGCGTGGCGGCCGGCGAAAAGCTCGCCATCAAGCAGAGCGACGTCAAGCTGAACGGCTGGG
Source organism: Mesorhizobium sp. M0159 (assembly GCF_040322295.1). Taxonomy (NCBI): domain Bacteria; kingdom Pseudomonadati; phylum Pseudomonadota; class Alphaproteobacteria; order Hyphomicrobiales; family Phyllobacteriaceae; genus Mesorhizobium; species Mesorhizobium sp. M0159. Next base: position 21,402 of record NZ_JAMYTF010000065.1, on the reverse strand, counting down.
CGGTGGAAAGCCGCCTCTATGCCGAAGATCCGTATCGCAACTTTCTGCCGTCGATCGGCAGGCTGATGAAATACCGGCCGCCGGAAGAGGGAAAATTCGGCGAGGTCGTTATCCGCAACGATACCGGCGTCACCGAAGGCTCGGAAATCTCGATGTTCTACGACCCGATGGTCGCCAAGCTGTGCACCTGGGCGCCGACACGGCTGGCGGCGATCGACGCGATGTCGGAAGCGCTGGACAGTTTCGTCGTCGATGGCATCGAGCACAACATACCGTTCCTGGCGGCGCTGATGCAGCATCGGCGCTGGCGGGAAGGGCGGCTATCGACGGCGTTCATCGCCGAGGAGTATCCCGACGGCTTCGCGCCCATTGTGCCGAACAGCGAAGAAAACGCGGTGCTGGCCGCGATCGCAACCGCGGTCGAACTGCTGCGCCGCGACCGGCTCGACCGGCTGGGCGGGCGGCTGGCGCCGCATTCGGGTGCCTTGAAACGCGATTGGGTGGTGAAGATCGGCCGGGATTATCTTTCGGTTGCCATCGTCGAAGGCATGATTTCCATTCCGATCGAGCTTGACCTGTCGATCGACGGCGGCGAGCCACTGACGGTGACCTCCGACTGGCGGCCGGGCGATCTCATCTGGCGCGGCACGGTCGGCGGCCGCAAGGTCGCGGCGCAGGTCAGGCCGGTGCTGAACGGGTTCCGCATCGCCTGGAAAGGCATGTCGGTGACGGCGCGCGCCATGCTGCCGCGCACCGCCGAGCTCGAACGGCTGATGCCGGAAAAAGTGGCGCCGGATACCTCGAAGATGCTGCTTTGCCCGATGCCCGGCCTCGTCGTATCGATCGCCGTTGCCGAGGGGCAGGAGGTCAAGGCCGGCGAGACGCTGGCCGTGGTCGAGGCGATGAAGATGGAAAACGTGTTGCGCGCCGAGCGCGATCTCATCGTCTCGAAGCTCAACGCCAGGCCAGGCGACAGCCTTGCCGTCGATGCGGTGATCATGGAATTCGCGTGAGGCTGAAATCCGCCCTCGACGCCCGTCAGAAGTTGGCGGGACAGCGCCCCCCTCTGTCCTGCCGGACATCTCCCCCTCCAGGGGGGAGATTGGCAGCCTCGGCGCCTCGCTCGCTCCTGCAACGTTGGAAATTGGCGAAAGCCGAGATGATGGCCAATCTCCCCACTAGAGGGGGAGATGTCCGGCAGGACAGAGGGGGGCGCGAAGGAACGCGACTTTGCAATTGGTTGAGCATGCTCGCTTGAGGAGGGACAAGGCGAGGCCGTGAGGAATTCGCACTTTTTTGCCGTCACAACGTATTTTGTTCTTGCTTTGTGCCGGCAGCTATGCTACTAATTCGAGTATGGTGCTAATTGGCTCCAGCGAACCCGCCCGCAGTGGCGGGTTTTTATTTGCAGCCTGACGTCGGCGGGACAGCGCCCCTCTCTGTCCTGCCGGACATCTCCCCCACGAGGGGGGAGATTGGCAGCTTCGGTGGCAGCGCCTTTCTGCCGGCGGAAGCGATTGCTAAGTTCACAAAGCTCCAATCACTCCCGCTGGACTCATGTTACCCGGTGCCGGACAATACATCTTCATCGACTGAGTCCTTGTGAGGCGGCGCGAAAAAACCATGGCGGATGAGAGACTTCCACGCGATCCCTTGCTGCGCGAGGCCTATGCAAAGGCGTCGCGGGCGGAGGCGGCGGCGCGTCGGTTCATTCATCTGCGCGTGCATTCGGCCTATTCGCTGCTCGAAGGTGCCTTGCAGCTCGGCAAGATCGTCGGCCATGCGGTGCAGGACGAATGCCCGGCAATCGCCGTCACCGACACCAACAATCTGTTCGGCGCGCTGGAATTCGCCCAGAAGGCGGTAAAGGACGGCATCCAGCCGATCATCGGCTGCCAGATCGACCTCGCCTTTTCCGGCGAGGCGAGCGACAGCCAGCGCGACCGCAGGCGGCAAGGACCGGAGATGCGGCCGGTCGTCCTGATCGCCGCAACCGAGGCCGGCTACGGCAATCTGGTCAGGCTGGTCAGCCGCGTCTACCTCGAGACACCGCCCGGCGAAGCGGTGCATCTGACGAGCGAGATGCTGCAGGGCCACACCGACGGTCTGATCTGCCTTACGGGCGGGCCGCGCGGTCCGATCGGCACTGCCTTGAAACAGGATCGCCGCGAACTCGCCGAGACCCGGCTCTCGGCGCTCAAGGGCCTGTTCGGCGACCGGCTCTATGTCGAGCTTGAGCGCGTGTCCGGCTACGACCGCGCCGTCGAGCAGTCGTCGGTCGATCTCGCCTACCGCCACGATCTGCCGCTGGTTGCCACCAACGAGGCGTTTTTCTTCTCTCGTGAAGACTATGAGGCGCATGACGCCCTGATCGCCATCGCCGAAGGTTCCGTGGTTGCGGCCGACAATCGCCGCCGCCTTTCGCCCGACCACTTCCTGAGAAGCCAGGCCGATATGGCGAGGCTGTTCGCCGACCTGCCGGAAGCAATCGACAACACCGTCGAGATCGCGCTGCGCTGCTCGTATTACCCGAAGACCCGCAATCCGATTCTGCCGCGCTTTGCCGGCCGCGATGTCGCCGACGCCGATGCTGCGGTCAAGGCGGAGGCGCAGGAGCTTGCCAGGCAGGCGCATGAAGGGCTGGAGGCGCGGCTGGCGCACGGGCCGACGCCCGGCTATACCGTCGAGCAATATCGCGAAAGGCTGGATTTCGAGCTCGGCGTCATCGAGAAGATGAAATATCCGGGCTATTTCCTGATCGTTGCCGACTTCATCAAATGGGCCAAGGCACAAGGGATTCCGGTCGGCCCGGGCCGCGGTTCGGGCGCCGGCTCGCTGGTCGCCTATGCCACGACCATCACCGACATCGACCCACTGCGTTTTTCGCTGCTGTTCGAGCGCTTCCTCAATCCCGACCGCGTGTCGATGCCCGACTTCGACATCGACTTCTGCCAGGACCGGCGCGAGGAAGTCATCCGCTACGTCCAACAGAAATACGGCCGCGACCAGGTTGGCCAGATCATCACCTTCGGCACGCTGCAGGCGCGCGCGGTGCTGCGCGACGTCGGCCGCGTGCTGCAGATGCCTTACGGGCAGGTCGACAAGCTGAGCAAGATGGTGCCGTCGAACCCGGCCAATCCGGTCAAGCTCGCCGACGCCATAGCCAACGAGCCGCGCTTTGCCGAAGAGGCGGAGCGTGAGCCGATCGTGCAGACGCTGCTCGATACGGCGCAGAAACTGGAAGGTCTTTATCGGCACGCCTCGACGCACGCCGCCGGCATCGTCATCGGCGACCGGCCGCTGTCGGAGCTGGTGCCGATGTACCGCGATCCGCGCTCGGACATGCCGGTCACGCAGTTCAACATGAAATATGTTGAGCAGGCCGGGCTGGTGAAATTCGACTTCCTTGGCCTGAAGACGCTGACGGTGCTGGACAGGGCCGTCAAGCTGATCCGCCGCCGCGGCATCGAGATCGATCTTGCCCACATTCCGCTCGACGACCCCGAAACCTACGCCATGCTGTCGCGCGGCGAGGTGGTCGGCGTGTTCCAGGTGGAAAGTGCCGGCATGCGCAAGGCGCTGATCGGCATGCGGCCCGACTGTATCGAGGACATTATCGCGCTGGTCGCGCTCTACCGGCCGGGGCCGATGGAGAACATACCGACCTACAACGCCAGAAAGCACGGCGAGGAGGAGATGGCGTCGATCCACCCGAAGATCGACCATCTCGTCAAGGAGACGCAAGGCGTCATCGTCTACCAGGAACAGGTGATGCAGATCGCGCAGGAGCTCTCCGGCTATTCGCTGGGCGAAGCCGATCTGCTGCGCCGCGCCATGGGCAAGAAGATCCGCGCCGAGATGGACAAGCAGCGCGAGCGCTTTGTTTCGGGCGCGGTCGAGCGCGGCGTCGGCAAGCCGCAAGCCGACTTCATCTTCGACCTGCTGGCAAAGTTTGCCGACTACGGTTTCAACAAATCGCATGCCGCCGCCTATGCTGTCGTCTCCTACCAGACCGCCTATCTGAAGGCGCATTACCCCGTCGAATTCCTGGCGGCATCGATGACGCTCGACATGGGCAATACGGACAAGCTCGCCGATTTCCGCCAGGATGCGCTGCGCCTCGGCATCGAGGTGGTGGCGCCGTCGGTCATGACGTCGTTCCGGGATTTCGAGGTCGGCGAGAACCGCATCTTCTATTCGCTGGCCGCGCTCAAGGGTGTCGGCGACGCGGCGGTCGAGCACATCGTCGCCACGCGCGGCGAAAAACCCTTCAAGAGCCTCGCCGATTTCTGTGAAAGGGTCGATCCGAAGATCGTCGGCAAGCGCGTCTTCGAAAGCCTGATCATGGCCGGCGCGCTCGACTGCTTTGGTCATGACCGCGCGGCGATGATGGCCGGCGTCGAGCGGATGATGGGGCTGGCGTCGCTGGCGCAGCAGAATGCCGTCACCGGCCAGCATGACATCTTTGGCGCCTCGCTCGGCGCACAGTCGCAGGCGCTCAACTTGCCGGCGACCGATCCCTGGCTCGCCGCCGACCGCCTGCACCGTGAATTCCAGGTGGTCGGGTTCTATCTCTCGGCGCATCCGCTCGACGAATACAAGGCGGCGCTGCAGAAAATGCGGGTGCAGACCTGGGGCGAGTTTTCGGCCGCCGTCAAACGCGGTGCTGCCGCCGGCCGGCTCGCCGGCACGGTGACCACCAAGCAGGAGCGCAAGACGCGCACCGGCAACAAGATGGGCGTCGTGCAGTTCTCCGACACGTCCGGCCAGTATGAAGCGGTGCTGTTTTCCGAGGGGCTGGCGCAATACCGCGACTTGCTCGAACCCGGCCGCTCGGTGGTGATCACCGTTTCGGCCGAGGACAGGCCTGAAGGCGTCAATCTGCGCATCCAGACCGTGCAGTCGTTGGAGGAAGAGGCAAGCCGTATCCAGAAAGCGTTGCGCATCTTCGTCAGAAATGACGCACCGGCATCGACAATCCAATCGCAGCTTGGCCAGCGTGGCGACAGTCAGGTGAGCATCATCGTCATCAAGGAAGGCGGCGAGGGCGAGGTCGAGATCGAGTTGCCCAACCGCTACCGCGTATCGCCGCAGATCGCGTCGGCGATGCGGGCGGTGCCGGGCGTGGTCGAGGTGGAACTGGTCTAAGAGTTAGCGCACGCTTACGAAGCGGCGATCTCGGCCGGTTGCGGTGCTCTCCGCTGCAGATTGAGCAGATTTCCCATGAGGATCAGCAGGGCGCCACCGGCGGTGAAGGCGTCGATCTGCTCGTGATAGAGCAGCCATCCGATCACCGCCGACAGCGGCACGCGCAAAAAGTCCATTGGCGAGATGACCGTCGCATCGGCATAGACAAGTGCGCGGGCCATGCAGAAATGCGACGACATGCCGGTGAAGGCGATGAGCAGGATCCACGGCCAGAGCTCAAGCGGCGGGTTTTGCCATTCATAAAGCGCCGGGACCAGGCCAAGCAGCGACTGGATGATCAGCATCCAGAAGATGATGCGCACGACGCTGTCCGTCCGCGTCAGCGATTTGACGAGGACCACCGAGACGCCGAAGCAGACCGCGGCTCCCAGCACGATGACATGTCCCGGATTGACCGCGCCGACGCCCGGACGCACGATGATCACAACGCCGATCAGCCCGAGCACGATCGCTGCGAGCCGTGGCCGGGAGAGCCTTTCGCCGAGGAAACCGACGGCCAGCAAAGCGGTCCAGATCGGCGTCGTGAATTCGATCGAGATCAGTACCGCAAGCGGGATCAGCGTCAGGGCGTAGAGCCAGGCAGCCTGGCCGGTATAGTGGACGACGTTGCGGGCGATATGAGCCAGCGGGCGTCCGGTGCGCATCGCCGCAAAACCGCCTGACATCACGACCAGCGGCAACAGGATGAAAAAGCCGATCACCGAGCGCAGCTCGAGCACTTGGAAGACGTTTAGTTCGGCCGTCGTGGCGCGGCCAGCCACCGACATCGCCAGGAACGAGGCGATCGACAGCGCCATCCAGAACGCGGCCTTGGGGATCGAGGGTGCGGGTGCCATGCGGCTATGTCGCAAGCCGGAGCGCTCATCGCAACCGCTAGCCGACGCATTCGGCTGGGCCAGCCGTGCAGCGCTTCACGCAGTGATGTTGAAGCCGGAACTCGCGACTGAGGGAAGCGTTGGTCCGTCAGTGCTTGCGTTCTGTGTTTTGGATACCAACGAGGAGCGGTCCGATGAAATCAATTGCACGATTTGTACTTGCCGGCTGCCTGACGGCCGGGGCCGGCGCAGCGCATGCCGACGATCCGGATTTTCTTCGCTCATTCCAGGGGAATTTCGCCGGCAAAGGCATCGTCAAGGTGACCACCGATGCGCCGACGGTGAATGTCTCCTGTCATTTCAATTCCGACGCAACGTCGAGCTCGCTATCGCTCGACGGCAGCTGCCGCGGTCTTATCGTGGTAACGCGCGCCATCAGCGCCGATCTCAAATCGAGCGGGACGAAATACACCGGCACCTATGTCGGATCGCGCACCGGGCCGGCGCAATTGAGCGGCAGCCGCTCCGGCAACGCAATTAATCTCGGCATCCGTTGGGCCAAGGAGGTCAATGGCGATCGCAGGGCGCAAATGACGGTCGAGAAGAACGGCGAGAATGGCATGCGGCTGATCGTCGTCGATACCGATCCGAAAACCGGGAAGAGTGTGGTGACCACCCGGATCGATCTGCAGCGCACGTGATCTTCTTGTTTGATCATGATCTTTTTGAAAACCGGTTTCCACTTTTCGCGTACGCGGACCTTCGGTTCGGGATCATGGTCTGGTTGTGAAAATCTGACGCTTAGTACCGACGCGAAAGACGGCTCGGGGTGGGCAGCAGTCAGTCCCGGCACAGCGATCTTGACGGGTTGGAAGCCGATCGGCAGCCAAGATTTCATCGTTCGTTTCGTTGGACCATCATAAACATTCGGGATCGGCCGAAACTTCCCCAACTTCGTCATCCTTGGGCGAAGCAGGAGCGAAGCGCCGTCGCGGAGACCCTGGGATCCATGCGGTAACCTTAGCCGAAGAGTGCAGCGGAGCACAATTCCGCACCGCGGCAGCGCTCTGATGTCGCGGCATGGATCCAGGGGTCTGCGCCGCGTCGCTTCGCTCCTTGCTCCGCCCCAGGATGACGAAGCGATGGGCGTTTGCGCTAATCGCTAAGCCGATCGGCAGCAACCGTCGATAGTTCTGTCAGCGGCCAATTTCAGTGGCAAACCGCTAACTTCGGAGATTGGCTGAAACATCCCTCCAATTCGTCATCCCAGGGCGGAGCAAGGAGCAAAGCGACGCGGCGCAGACCCTGGGATCCATGCCGTTACCACGCGGCAGTGCGCCTGCGGACCAGAACCGAACTACCACCCCGTTCCGCGAAAAAGCTCGAACCACTCTGGATTGGTCTTCTCGATCAGCTCGATCTTCCACTGCCGCGGCCAGCGCTTCAGCGACTTCTCGCGCTGAATGGCGTCACGAATGTCGAAATGTTCCTCGTACCAGACCAGGCGCTGCACGCCGTAGCGGCCGGTGAAGCGCGAACCTTGGCCGGATTTGTGCTCCGGCATGCGGCGGCCGAGATCGTTGGTGACGCCGATGTAGATCGTGCCGCGCTTCTGGCTCGCGGTCATGTAGGTATAGCCGGTCATGGCTGAAGGGTAGCTGGCACAGTTGCGGATACAAGCGCCGTTCTGAGCCGCTGTATTCTTCGGCTGACGTCACGGCATGGATCCCAGGGTCTCCGCGACGTCGCTTCGCTCCTGCTCCGCCCTGGGATGACGAAGACGTGGTGGCTTATCGCTAATCGCAACCTTGGAGATTGGCAGCCCGATCGGCAGGCTCCCATCCACAGCCCTTTCAGCCTCTGTCAAAGAACCAAAACCTCTGTGCAGAGGAACTAGTCCTCGACCGGTTCGGGCGGATGGGCATCGCGGCCCTTGCCGAAGGTATAGCCGGTTTCCACCGCCCTGCGGCCGAACTTGTCGCGCAGCGTGTCGATGGCGCCTTCGGCCATGGCGCGCTTGCGTGACTGGACGTCGACCAGGTCGGGCGGGTCCGCCCGGTCATCGTCGGAGAGATCGCTGACGCCAATGCCGAGCAGCCGGTATTTCGTGCCATCCGCTTCCTTGCGCAGCAGCTCGAGCCCGGTCTGAAAGATGCGGTCGGCCAGCCGGGTCGGATCGCCGAGCTGGCGATTGCGCGTGCGGATCTTGAAATCCTGGGTCTTCAGCTTGAGGACGACGGTGCGTCCGGCAATGCCGGATTTCTTCAGCCGGGCCGAGACTTTTTCTGACAGCGCCCTCAGCACCGAAACCAGTTCGTCGACGGAGGCGATGTCGGTATCGAAAGTGGTTTCTGCCGACACACTTTTCGCGTCCTGGTCGGGAACGACGCGACGGTCGTCCTCGCCGCGCGAAAGCCGGTAGAGCCGGTCGCCCATGACGCCGTAGCGGCGCATCAGATCGCCACGTTCCATGCGCTGCAACTGGCCGATGGTGCGGATGCCGTCGCGCTCGAGCGTGGCGGCAAAGGCCTTGCCGACCCCCCAGATCAGCGTCACCGGCTGCTCGGCCAGGAAGCCGATAGCCTCGGCCTCGCCGATCACCGAAAAGCCGCGCGGCTTGCGGAAGTCCGACGCCACCTTGGCCAGGAACTTGCAGTAGGAAAGGCCGGCCGAAACGGTGATGCCGATCTCCTTTTCCACGCCGAGTGCGAAGCGCGCCAGCACCACCGCAGGCGGCAGGCCATGCAGGCGCTCGGTGCCGGCGAGGTCGAGAAAGGCCTCGTCGATCGAGAGCGGCTCGACCAGCGGCGTCAGCGCCTGCATCATGGCGCGCACCTCGCGGCCGACGCGCACGTATTTTTCCATGTCCGGCGGCAGGACCACCGCTTCCGGGCAGGCTTCGAGCGCCTTGAACATCGGCATTGCCGAGCGCACGCCGTGGATGCGGGCAATGTAGCATGCGGTGGAGACGACGCCGCGCTTGCCGCCGCCGATGATCAATGGCCGGTCCTTCAACGCCGGGTTGTCGCGCTTTTCGACCGCCGCGTAGAACGCGTCGCAATCGATATGGGCAAGGCGCAGCCGGTAGAGCTCCGGATGGCGGGCGAGCCGTGGACTGCCGCAGCGCTCGCAACGGCCTGCCTCGCTGCGCTGAAAACTCAGGCAGTCGCGGCAAAAACCGTGTTCGGGATTGTTGACAGGGGCCGCCATCGCTGCGAACATAAAGAGAACAAATGCAATGGTACGTCAGGACGGACGCCACGACAAGGCGGTGGGCCGGGAGAGAGCTCATGAATACGACCATAGCGCCGCTAGTGCCCGAGCTTTGGGCGGATTTCGAAGATCTTTTCGGTAGGCAAGGCGCCTGCTACGGTTGCTGGTGCACACATTTCCGGCTGTCGCCCGCAGCGCGCCGCGCGAGCAACCGGGAGCGCAACAAGGACCACATCAAGGCGCGGATCGAGGCCGGGCCGCCGCCCGGCCTGTTGGCTTTCGAGGGTGGACAGGCGGTCGGCTGGATGCAGATCGGCCCGCGTGCCGACGTGCCCGAATGGAACAACCAGGGCAGGGGGTCGGCGCCGATCGACCCCGCCGACGCCAGCGATCCGGGCGTCTGGGCGATCTCCTGCTTCTTCATCCGCACCAAAGCACGCGGCAAGGGCCTGTCGCACCGCCTGGTCCAAGGCGGCATCGAGTTCGCCCGCCAGAACGGAGCGCGGCTGATCGAAGCCTGCCCGATCGATCTATCGAAGGATTCGCGCTCGATCGGGCTGTTCGTCGGCTCGTCGCGGGTCTTCGAAAAGGCCGGGTTCCAGCGGTTGGTCGAACGTAAGCCAGGCCGACCGCTGGTGCGGCTGGTGCTGTAACAGCCGCCGCAACACATAGGCCTTCTCTTGCGGCTGCGATGGTATTTGCCTACCAGTGATAGAACGGCTTGAGGGCCGCGATTAAGTGAGGATCGACATGAAGCGCGTTTTGCCACTTGTTTTACTTCTTGCCTGCAGCGCACCGGCCTTCGGCCAAGCGGTCGACAGGCAAGGCGCGAAGCAGCTTTCCGACGATCTGGCGCACTACATCGGCAAGAAGCTGTTCGATATCGGGTTCGTGAAAATTTCAGTTGACGGCGATGCCTACAAGCTCGCTTTCGACTTCAAGCCAGTCACGGATTTGATGGCAAAGCAGCAAGCCTTCAAGTTCGACGTCACGCCTTACTTCATCTTGGTCAAGCCACGCAAAGATGGACACTGGGACGTTTCGGCGGACGTGTCCCCGAAGGGGTCTATCGATTTCGTTGGCCCTGAGGGGGCGCAGCACATCGACTTCTCCGTGTCGGACAACAAGTTCACCGGAGTTTATGACCCCGACCTGGCCGCTTTCGCGAGCGCAACCGGTTCGATGGCTGGCATGACGATGACCACCCGAGAGCCCAAGCAGCAGGCGGATGTCACGGTCGGTGCTGGCACCGCCGTAATAGTTTCGACCAAATCCGCAAATGGCGGCATCGATTTCACGGTGACGGAAAAAATAACGAACTTCGCCGAAACGATCAAAGTCAACGATCCCAAAAGTGGGTTGAGTTTTCCGGCTGCTGTAAAAGCGCCTGAACTTTCCGTGGATGCGACCGGCAAGGGTTTGCGGACAAAGCCGCTGCTCGACCTGCTTGCTTTCATCGTGGCGACTGATGATGCAGCCAAATTCAAGGCGGATGAGGCGGAGTTCAAATCGCTTCTGACGGCAGCACTGCCATTGTGGGAGCGGATCGACGGCACCTACGGCTTCAAGGACTTTGTGGTGGAGAGCCCGGTAGGCAAGTTCGGTGCGACGCAACTGAATACCGCCGTCGGCATGGACGGCATCGCCAAGGACGGCAAGATCAACTACGCGTTCAAGGTTTCCGGCCTGACAATACCACAGCAGGTGCTGCCCAGCTGGAGCGTTGCGTTGCTGCCGACGGATATCGACCTCAACTTCGGCGGCACCAACATCGATCTGGACAGCATGGCGAAGAAAACCATCGAAACCCTTGATTTCAGCAAGGATCCACCGCTGCCGGCAGATTTCGGCAACCAGATCTTCGCCGATTTCCTGGCCAAGACGCCAAAGGCCATTCTCGGACACAGCACGATCAAGAACGGCAACATCGAGATTGCGATGGAAGGTGAAATGACGTTCCCCGGCAAGAAGCCCGAGGCGAGCATGACCATCGATGTCGCGGGCTATGACAAGATTGTGGAGGCTCTGCAGACGGCGGCCAAGACCGAGCCGGAAGCGGCGCAGTATTTCCCCTTCGCACTCGCCGTCAAAGGATTTGGCAAGGCGCTGCCGGATGGTCGACTGGAATGGGTCGTCAACGCTAAGGCAGACGGTTCGGTCACGGTCAACGGCGCCATGCTGAAGCCGGCCGATGCCGTTCAGGACAACCCCGTCATGGACCCAAGCGAGGCTACCGTTCCGGATCATGGCTCGGGCGAGAATGACAATGGCGGGGCAGGGGCGAAGTTGAAACCCTAAGCGCCGAGCTTGGAGCGGTTCATCGTTTCCCGGAAACGCCGAACCGCTCCATGTCTTTGTTTTTGCACAATCCGGACGGAAAACCGTTTCACACTTTTCCTGGAATTGCTCTAGAAGCGGCTGGCGTTAACGCCCGAGTGCGCTCACGATTTTCGCCGCCGCGATCTGCCCGCAGTCTCGGGATCGCCGCTTATATCGAATGCTCATGATTGTCGTCGCCGAGCGGCAGCGCCCGCAATGCCTTGCCGACTGCGGCGGGCGGCGTTCCGGTCTCCTCGGAAAAACGCATCAACGTCGGCTCGTGGGCAAGGATGAACTGCAGCACGCCGGCCAGGAATCCCGGCTCGCCCGCCGCCCGGCGGATGGAATGGGCTTCGATGCCGGTGATCGCCAGGAAGCGGGGCAGAAGTTCCGGATCGGCGGCGACGAAGCCCAACGCCTTTACGGCAACCGTTTCCGCTTCCTCGCGCATTGACGCTGCGTTTGCCATCGCTACCTTCCTTCATGGGCGGAATCGTTCTGTTTTCGCAGTAGTGGCAAGTGTCGCCGGCAGCAAGCTCGCCGACCTGGAATCCGAACGCTTTTAGGGCGACCGGTTTCCGTTTCGTCAATCATATTGCCGTATAGTGGGAACAGGTTTGGTGCGTGCCGACAAGGGGCGCATGACGGCACCCTTCGAGTGGAAGGCCAGCCGGGACGGGAAATCGATGCCAAAGAAGGTTATGATCGTCGAAGACAACGAGCTCAACATGAAGCTCTTTCGCGACCTCATCGAAGCGAGCGGCTACGAGACGGTGCGCACACGCAACGGCCTGGAAGCGCTGGATCTGGCGCGGCAGCACAGGCCGGACCTCATCCTGATGGACATCCAGCTGCCGGAAGTGTCGGGCCTCGAGGTCACCAAATGGCTGAAGGAGGACGATGATCTCCACGTCATCCCGGTCATCGCCGTCACCGCCTTCGCGATGAAGGGGGACGAGGAGCGCATTCGCCAGGGCGGCTGCGAGGCATATATCTCCAAGCCGATCTCGGTGCCGCGTTTCATCGAAACCATCAAATCCTACCTGGGCGATGCCTGATGTATCTTTCCAGCCGAGCCGGAGCTTTGTGAAATGACCGCGCGGATCCTCGTCGTCGACGACATCCCAGCCAATGTCAGGCTGCTGGAGGTTCGGCTGCTCGCCGAATATTTCGAGGTCCTGACCGCCACCAACGGGCCGGACGCGATCGAGATCTGCGAGAACGGCAAGGTCGACGTCGTGCTGCTCGACGTGATGATGCCCGACATGGACGGGTTCGAGGTCTGCCGGCGGCTGAAGGGCGACCCGGCGACATCGCACATCCCTGTCGTGATGATCACCGCGCTCGACCAGGTTTCGGACCGGGTGCGCGGCCTCGAGGCCGGCGCCGACGATTTTTTGACCAAGCCGGTTAACGATCTGCAGTTGATGACGCGCGTCAAGAGCCTGGTCAGGCTGAAATCGCTGACCGACGAGCTGCGGCTGCGCGCCTCGACGACACGCAATATCGGCATCGAGGAGCTTTTGAGCCGCAACTTCGCTACCGACGATGCGGTGCCGAAGGTGCTGCTGGTCGACGAGCGCAAATCCTCGTTCGAGCGCATCCAGAAGATGCTGCGCGGCAGTGCCGATCTCGACGTCGCCAACGATCCGCATGCCGGCTTCTTCCAGGCCGCCGAGCAGCCGTATGAATGCGTGATGATCTCGACGGCCTTCGCCGATTTCGACCCGCTGAGGCTCTGCTCGCAATTGCGCTCGCTCGATCGCACCCGTTTCCTGCCGATCATCCTTCTGGCGGACGAGGGCGAGGAGGGGCGTATCATCCGCGGCCTCGAACTCGGCATCAACGATTATCTGATGCGGCCGATCGACCAGCAGGAGCTGACCGCGCGGCTGCGTACGCAGGTGCGCCGCAAGCGCTACAACGACCAGCTTCGCGCCAGCGTCACCCAGACCATCGAGATGGCGGTGACCGATGCCCTGACCGGCCTGCACAACCGCCGCTATCTCGACAGCCATCTGCAGACGCTGTTCGACCGCGCCGTAGCACGGCGCCGGCCGCTGTCGGTGATGATCACCGATCTGGACCGCTTCAAGAGCATCAACGACGCGCATGGCCATGACGGCGGCGACGACGTGCTGCGCGAATTCGCGCGGCGGCTGCGCAAGAATGTGCGCGGCATCGATCTAGCCTGCCGCTTCGGCGGTGAGGAGTTCGTCGTGGTGATGCCGGACACCGACGGCGCGGTAGCCGAAAAGGTCGCCGAGCGCATTCGCGCCGAAATCGCCCAGCTGCCGTTTGCCATCGGCACCGAAGGCAAGGCCGTCGAAGTCACCGTCAGCGTCGGCGTGTCGTCGGTGCTGAAGGGGGTAGACACGGTCTCCGCGCTGATGAAACGCGCCGACCTCGCGCTCTACGAAGCCAAGAGCGGCGGCCGCAATCGCGTCGTCGCCAAGGCGGCTTAGCACCGAACACCAATTGCCCGGTCAACGCGACAAGGTTACGAATTTACCTTAATCCAAGCGATTTGCGAGGCTTGGTTAAGAAACGGTTGATTTCCATAAGTTGTTGCGCAAATGTGCAGCCCTTAGACGTAACCGGCACGAGGCTAGATCGCCGGTTCGACCCGAAGAATACCCCATGATGCTCAGGTCCGCCGCATCTCCTGGGTCCGTGGGGTCGGCCGGCCGGCGCTGGCACATAGTGGCCTCCTCGTACCGCTGCCAAACGCCGGCCGGCCCCCAATTTTCAAAACACATCAGGATTCTACGCCAAGACCTGGAAAACGCTTGGTTTTTGTAGCGGCAGCGACAGCGCCCTTTGAAATAGCCGGCTGGGCAGAGCGTATGCGCCCGCAGTCGGTTGACAGGGCCTGTCTTCTATGCAGAAATTGGTTGGACCATTGAGCCATTTGGTGACCCGTTGGCATGACCGAATTCGGCCTTTCCCCCATACAGGCAACTGCTCGCGACGACGCGGTACTCAAGGCGCTGGCCGGCTTTGTGATGCGGGAAGCTCTCGGGCCCGGCCAGAGACTGCCGACCGAACGCATCCTTGCCGAGCGCCTCAAGGTGAGCCGCAACACCGTGCGCGAGGCGCTGACGCGCTGGGAAGGGCTCGGCCTGGTCGAACGGCGGCAAGGCAGCGGCACCTATCTCAAGGGAGTGGTCTCGCTGGACATGCTGCACATGCCGCTGACGCTGGCCGGCGGCAATGATTTCACCAGCCTGATGCAGACGCTGGAAATCCGCCGGGCACTGGAAGCGGAAGCCGCCGCCCTGTGCGCCGTCCGCGCGGGCCAGGCAGATCTCGTCGAGATCGGGCGCAAGCTCGACATTATGGAGCAGGCCTTCCACACCCGCGCCGGGATGTCGGCGGAGGAGGACTGGGAATTCCACCAGTCGATCTACCGCAGTTCCGGCAATCCGCTGTTCGAGCAGATCATCGCCGCCATGCACGAACTGTTCCATCGTTTCTGGGAGCATCCGCTCGGGGTGCGTGATTTCGGCCACGCCAGCTTTCCTTACCACCGCACCATCTACGAACGCATCGCCGCGCACGATCCGGAGGGGGCCCGGGCCGAGGCGCTCAAGCTGATCGCCACCGTCGAGGACGATCTGAAGCGCGGCGCGGCCAAACTCGAACTTTCAGGCCAGAAATGAGCGATCATCCCGCCGGTTTCGAAAACGACTATCTCGCCGAGGCAGCGACGCTTCTCGCCCATGACGAGCCTTTCCCCGGCGGCGCGGTGGTCCCGCCGATCTACCAGACTTCGCTCTTTACCTTCGCCGACTATTCCGAGATGGCCGACACATTCGCCGGCAGGCGACGTCAGCCGATCTATTCGCGCGGCGACAACCCGACGGTCATGGAGTTCGAGGCGCGTGTCGCCGCTCTCGAAGGCGCGGAGGCCGCGCGCGGCTTTTCCAGCGGCATGGCGGCGATCAGCGCCACGGTGCTTGCTTTCGTCGGTGCCGGTGAGCGCATGGTTGTCGTGCGCAATTGCTACGGCGATGCCTACCGGCTGTTCGAACGGCTTTTGCCACGGCTCAACATCAAGGTCGACTATGTCGACGGTTCCGATCCGGACGCGGTCGCGGCAGCACTTCCCGGCGCCAAGCTGCTCTACCTGGAAAGCCCGACGTCGATGATGTTCGAACTCCAGGACATAACCCATCTGGCGCGGCTGGCCAAAGAGCAGGGCATCATCACCTCGATCGACAATTCCTGGGCTACGCCGGTGTTCCAGAAGCCGATTTCGCACGGTGTCGATCTGGTGCTGCATTCGGCCTCGAAATATCTCGGCGGCCACAGCGACACCGTCGCCGGTGTGGTAGCCGGTTCGGCCGCCCATATCCGACATATCAACGAGCAGACCTATTCCTATCTCGGCGGCAAACTTTCGCCTTTCGAGGCCTGGCTGTTGCTGCGTGGCCTGCGCACATTGCCGCTGCGGTTGCCGCATCACATGAAGAGCGGGCTGACCATCGCCGAACGGCTGAAAGCGCATGACCATGTCGAGCGGGTCAACCACCCGGCCTATTCCAACCATCCAGGCAAGGCGACGCTTGCCGGCTATGCCGGGCTGTTCTCGTTCGAAGTGACGGAAGACGTCGACATCCCGGCTTTCGTCGATGCGCTGAAACTCTTTCGCATCGGCGTCAGCTGGGGCGGCCATGAAAGCCTGGTCGTTCCGGCAAAGGCCTCGCTCGAGCAGACGCCGGGCCTGAATTCGATGGCGCGCTTCGGCGTCAGCCCACGAACCATCCGCTTCAGTGTCGGATTGGAAAGTGTCGAAGACCTGTGGGCGGATGTTGCCCGGGCCTTCGACAGAGCAAAAAGATAAAGGAGCCGTTCAAAATGGGAGTGCTGAACATGAAAAAACTGAGCATCCTTCTTGGTGCCGTCGCGGGTCTGGCGATTTCCGCCGGCAGCGTGCTGGCCGATTCCACGGTCAAGATGGTCGAGGTCATCACCAGCCCGCCGCGTACCGAATTCCTCAAGAAGCAGATCGCCGAATTCGAGGCGGCCAATCCGGGTGTCAAGGTCGAGCTGGTATCGCTGCCCTGGGGCCAGGCGTTCGAGAAGTTCCTCACCATGGTGCAGGCCGGCGACACGCCCGACATCGTCGAGATGCCGGAACGCTGGATGGGTCTCTATGCGACCAACGGCCAGCTCGAGGATCTCGGGCCATACATGGCCAAATGGGACGATGCCAAAACGCTGGGCGAGCGTGCCAAGCAGTTCGGCTCGACGGTCGATAACAAGCAGTACATGATCCCTTACGGCTATTACCTGAACGCGCTGTTCTGGAACAAGAAGCTGTTCAAGGAGGCCGGTCTGGACGGTCCGCCGGCGACGCTCGATGAATTCGTCGAGGACTCCAAAAAAATCTCGGCGATACCGGGCAAATACGGCTACTGCCTGCGCGGCGGCCCGGGCGCCTTCAACGGCATGCATATGTTCATGAACATCGCAGCCGGCAAGGGCGGCTATTTCAACGAGGACGGCACCTCGACCATCAACGAGGAAGGCTCGGTCAAGGGCCTGCAGATGCTCGCCGACATGTACAAGAACGGCCTGGCGCCGAAAGATGCGGTGAGCTGGGGTTTTAACGAGACCGTCACCGGCTTCTACAGCGGCACCTGCGCCATGCTGAACCAGGATCCCGACGCGCTGCTCGGCATCGCCGACAAGATGAGCGCCGACGACTTCGCCGTCGCACCGATGCCGGTCGGGCCGAGCGGCAAATCCTATCCGACGCTCGGTTATGCCGGCTGGGCGATGTTCGCCAATTCCCAGCACAAGGACGATGCCTGGAAGCTGATGGCGACGCTGTTGTCGCCCAAGGACAATCTGGAATGGGCAAAGGAAGTCGGTGTCATTCCAATCCACAACGGCGCCGACCAGGACGCCCACTTCAGGACCGAGCAGTTCAAAGGCTGGTTCGAGGAACTGAACAACGGCGACAAATACGAGATGGTGACGCCTCCGACGCATCTGGAAAACCTTGGCAATTTCGTAGACCAGGTGGCGATCAAGAATTTTCAGGAAGTGCTTCTTGGCCAGAAGGCGGCCAAGGACGTGGCCGACGAATGGGCCAAGTTCCTGACCAAGGAACAGCAGGACTGGCTGGCCAAGAACAAGAAATAGCTTTTGTTCCTTCTCCCCGTTCACGGGGAGGGGGTGTCACGACGTGACGGATGAGGGGCGGCGCCAACCCGACTTGGCTCGCGCTGCTTCTCATCTGCCTGCCCGTCCTCCGCAGCAGCTGCGCTGCAGCTGCGGAGGGTGGACCGGCATCTCCCCGTAAACGGGGAAGGCGCTGTCGCCAGCCCGTGCTTACCCAGGAGACGATCAAGTACCAATGACCTATGCCGTGTCCGAAATCCGATCCGCCGGCAGGCCGCGAAAGAAGCGGCTATCCCATGCCGCGATCGAGCCTTGGCTCTATCTCAGCCCGGCGATCGCGCTGCTGGTCGTCGTGCTCCTGGTGCCGCTGGTTATCGGTGTCGGCTACTCGTTCCGCAAATTCTCCGCTTTCAAATCCGAATATGTCGGGCTTGGGCAGTATCAGGCGATGCTGTCGGATCCTGTGCTCGGGCAGGCGCTCGTCAACACGCTATGGTGGACGGCAGCCAGCCTGTTCTTCCAATTTTTCCTTGGACTTGGCCTGGCGCTGCTGCTCGATACGCCGTTCCGGGGCAGAAAGATCGTGCAGGCCGTGGTGTTCCTGCCTTGGGCGGTACCGTCCTTCCTCTCGGGCCTGACCTGGGCCTGGCTGTTCAACCCGATCATCGGGCCGCTGCCGCATTGGCTCTACGCCTTGGGGCTGAAAGCCGAGCCAACCAACGTGCTCTCCGATCCCTCGACAGCCATGTGGGGGCCGATCGTCGCCAATGTCTGGTTCGGCATTCCCTTTTTTGCCGTCACGCTTTTGGCGGCGTTGAAGTCGATCCCGTCAGAACTGCATGAGGCGGCGGCGATCGACGGCGCCTCGCCGTGGCAGCGCTTCACCAAGGTGACGCTGCCGTTCCTGGCGCCGACCATCGTCATTACCGTCATGCTGCGCACGATATGGATCGCCACATTCGCCGACCTGATCTTCGTCATGACCGAAGGCGGGCCTGCCGGTTCGACCGCCACGGTGCCGGTCTATATCTATGTCAGCGCGTTCAAGTCACTGGATAAGGGCTATGCCTCGGCGGTGGCGGTGCTGCTGCTTGTGCTGCTCATCGTCTATGCGATTGCGCTGATAGGCATCCGCCGATCGCTGGTGAGGCACGTCTGATGATTGCCGGACGCTCCGTCTCCTCGCGCATTCTCGGCGGCATCGGCCTTTACGGCGCCATCGCCGCCTATATGGCCTTCGCGCTGTTCCCGATCTTCTGGACGTTGAAGATCTCGGTCACGCCGGAGCGGCTGCTCTATTCCGAAGGCATCACTTTCTGGCCGTCGCAAACGACGCTGCAGAACTTCGTCACCGTGCTCGAAGCCACCGATTTTCCGCGCTATTTCCTGAACAGCGTTATCGTTTCGGTGTCGACGGCAGCCTTCGTAACGGTCATTGCCACGCTGGCCGGCTACGCCATGTCGCGATTTTCCTTCCGCGGCAAGGCGACCCTGGCCATCCTGCTTTTGCTCACCCAGACTTTTCCGCTGGTGATGGTCATTCCGCCGATCTACCGCATCATGGGACAGATCGGCCTCATCAACAGCCTGACCGGCCTCGTCATCATCTACACCGCGTTCAATACGGCCTTTGCGACCTTCCTGATGCAATCTTTCTTCGACGGCATCCCGCGAGACCTGGAAGAGGCAGCCATGATCGACGGCTGCACGCGCCTGCAGGCGATGCGCAAGGTGATCGTGCCGCTGACGCTACCCGGCATGGGCGCGACGCTCGGCTTCGTCTTTACCGCCGCCTGGAGCGAGTTGCTGTTTGCGCTGATGCTGATTTCCAGCGACGACCAGAAGACCTTCGCGGTCGGCCTGCTCACCTATATCGGCAAATTCGCGGTCGACTGGGGACAGATGATGGCTGCTTCCATCCTGGCGCTGATCCCGGTCTGCGTCTTCTTTGCCTTCCTGCAACGCTACCTCGTCACCGGCCTTACCGCCGGTGCCGTCAAGGGATAGATCGATGGCCTCCGTTACACTCGACAAAGTCCGCAAAGACTATGGAGCCGTGCGCGTTCTGCACGCGGTCGATCTCGAAATCGCCGACGGCGAGTTCGTCGTTCTGGTCGGCCCGTCCGGCTGCGGGAAATCGACACTGCTGCGTATGATCGCCGGGCTGGAGGAAGTCTCCGACGGCGAAATCCATATTGGTGAGCGCCTGGTCAACGACATTGCGCCAAAGGACCGCGACATTGCCATGGTGTTCCAGTCCTACGCGCTCTATCCGCACATGGACGTGTCGAAGAACATGGGTTTCAGCCTGATGCTGAGAAAGGCCGGCAAGCCGGCGATCGATGCAAGGGTGGACAGTGCCGCCAAGCGGCTCGGGCTCGGTGCGTTTCTGCAGCGCCTGCCGCGGCAATTGTCTGGCGGCCAGCGTCAGCGCGTCGCCATGGGCCGTGCCATCGTGCGCGACCCGAAGGTCTTTCTCTTCGACGAGCCGCTTTCGAACCTCGATGCCAAGCTGCGCGTTCACATGCGTGCCGAGATCAAGGCGCTGCACCAGCAATTGAAGACCACTTCGGTCTATGTCACCCACGACCAGACCGAAGCGATGACAATGGCCGACCGCATCGTCGTCATGCATGACGGCCTCGTCCAGCAGGTCGGTGTGCCGCTCGATCTGTACGACCGGCCGGTCAACATGTTCGTCGCCGGGTTCATCGGCTCGCCCGGCATGAATTTTCTGCCTGCCGTGGTTGAAAAGGGCGCCAAGCCGGATGCCATCCTGGCCGACGGCCAGAAGCTGAGGCTGCCGGACGGCTTGCCGCTCAGGGATGGCGATGCGATCACCGTCGGCTTGCGGCCCGAGCATATCCGGCTCGCCGACAATGGCGCGCTGAAGGGCGAGGTGGGTGTCGTGGAGCCGCTCGGCCTGTCCACCCAGTTCTATGCCGGGCTTGCCGGCCAGCAGGTCTGCGTGTTTGCCATGGGCCGGGCCAGCGTGAAGCCGGGTGAGGCCGTGCGCCTATCGGCTGATCCGGCATCGCTCCATCTGTTCGATCCGGCAAGCGGCGATCGCATCGGCTAATCCTGCATCCCGAAATGAAAAACGCCGCCCGGAAGGCGGCGTTTCGGTACCGCGAGAGAAAACCCCGATTACTTGATCTTGGTTTCCTTGAATTCGACGTGCTTCTTGGCGACCGGGTCGTATTTGCGGAACGACAGCTTGTCCGTCTTGGTGCGGCTGTTCTTGCTGGTCACGTAGAAGAAACCGGTGTCGGCGGTCGACAGAAGCTTGATCTTGATGTTTGCGGCTTTGGCCATGATGTTCGTCCGTTAATGTTCGTGGAGTTTTGGCCGCTGGAGCACGGGAAACACCCGGACGCGGGAAACTTGCCGCGACACATAAAGAACGCGCCCGGAAAGTCAACCCTTGTCCAGGTTCTGTGTCGTAAGCAGATGAGTTGTCCGGATTAGGTAGCACATGAGTTGTCCGGGTTTATTGCCAGCCGATGGAGGCTGGGGACGAAGCGGACATTGATGTGCTACCAAAACCCGACAATTTGATTGGGTGCCGACAGCCGCGGGAGGCTCCTGTGTGCCTCCGGCCGTCCTCCGGGTGGCGTCTCAGTTTGAATGCTAGAGCGGCGGACTTTCATGTGAGTCCGTACCCTGCGGCTGCGAAGTAATTTCTGCATTCTGTTGGAGAGAAGAGATTGCAGAT
>NZ_JAMYTF010000064.1:0-23122 GCF_040322295.1 Mesorhizobium sp. M0159 | reverse complement strand
GGCAATCGACGGCTTGTCCGGCAGGGCCAACCCGGGCAGCGTACCCTCGGCTCGCGCGTGTTGCCGGGTGGCCGCCTCCGCGGCGCCACTAGCTCCCGTCCTGACCTCGGCGGCAAGCAGGAAGCCCCGCCGCTGCACGGTGCGAATGATCGCCTGCCTCTCGCCACTGTCGCCGATCGCCCGGCGGGCGGCGTTGATACGGCTGTTGAGTGCCGCATCCGATACGGCTCGGCCGTTCCAGACACGCTCGATCAACTCATCCTTGCTGACGACCCGGTTGGCGTTCTGCGCAAGATGGAGGAGTAGGTCGAAGACCTGCGGCTCGACGTGAACCACTCCCCCGTCGCTGCCCCTAAGCTCTCGTCGGTCAGTGTCGAGCAGGAATTTATCGAATTCAACCAGCACTTTGTCCGTCCTTCGCAGTTCTCAAGCGAATGACCCGTAAATCTGCCGCGATCCACAAGATCGCCCGAAAGCCTTTGTGCTGGCAAGCGCACACAATGCTCGCGCATCTATCCGGTAACAATCAGGAGAAAATCATGCGCGAAATCGTTAAGACCGTCTCATACGCCACCCGCGCCACTGACGAGTGCGTGACGTATCTGCATATCTACGCCGATGCCGAGGGGGAAACTCACATGGAAGAGGTGGACCTCGCATTGCTGCCCCGAGCCTTCTTCAACGGCCATCCGCCGCTGCGTCTGACGGACACGCTTGCGGCGACCGGCTGCAATATCTGCCGGGTGCCTACCGGCATGAAAGTGGTGGATTGGCACAACCCGCCGCGTCGCGAGTTGGTGATTTGGCTTACTGGCGAAGTTGAATTCGAAACGAGCGACGGCGACATTCGCCGACTCGCCGCCGGCAGCATAGTGCTGGCGGAAGACAGAACCGGCAAAGGTCATATCTCCCGGCATCCCGCAGAGGGCCAGTTGGTCGTCCACGTCGACCTTTGTTAGAGCCGAGTTGCCTGGCCCAGATTCCGGTCGCCATGGCGCCTATAGCGCACCCGCGATGACCGGACGGCCTCATACATTGCGTCGGCTGTTGAGCCGGCGCGCATCCGGCTGCGCGACCAGCCGACAACGTCGCGTGGCCGGAAGCGAATATCACTTGCATATTCGAATGCTATGCCGGTTTGCGCAAACTCCAGTGGCGAATAGTCAGGTGCTAGCCGCTTGACCTCTGCGATAATGCGCTGTGCTTCCTCGGCGCGCACCACCCCCCACGACTGTGGCGCAGGACATTGTCGGTAAGGGGCGGCTTGCAGCGGCAATGGTGTTCGCCAACAATCCTCCGCGGCAGATCGTAATGCCGGTGGAACTGGTGGTCCGGGCACGACGGCACGGCAGCGCAACTAGGTCGTGAACCCATAAAGGGTTGCGGAGTGAGCGGGCTCATGCTCTGACGGTGCAGCAAGCCGATCCGCGAGACACTGATGCGTAGCGAGAACGTCGAGATACTATCGGACAAGACCAATGCCGCTGTCATGCGGCATCCTGGTCGGGCCTTCCCCGGCGTTCTCGTTCAGGGTGACAGCCTTTATATTCTGTGTCAGCGAGCGGATCTGGCCTGCAAGGAAGTCGGGCGAGGTTCGCCGGGTTACGACGAACTGAATGATCTTCGCAACGCTCTGTGGTCATATCTCAACCATTATAAGGTTACACTGCTGGAGCACGACATAGCGCTTCCCTTCTCAGAACAGCAGGCACCCTGAAGCCGGCCTTTCAATATCGTCGCTGATGTGATTCAGCGGCTGGATGAGCCGATATGATCTGACCGACTTCGAATGGCGCGTGATCCAACCGCTCCTGCCCAACAAGCCGCGAGGCGTGCCGCGCGTGGACGACCGCCGCGTGCTGAACGGCATCTTCTGGGTGCTACGATCAGGCGCACCGTGGCGCGACCTGCCGGAGCGTTATGGACCGCGCACGACCTGTTACAACCGCTTCGTGCGATGGCGAAAAGCAGGCGTGTGGCATCGGCTCATGGACGCTGTCAGTGC
This sequence comes from Mesorhizobium sp. M0159, assembly GCF_040322295.1. Taxonomy (NCBI): domain Bacteria; kingdom Pseudomonadati; phylum Pseudomonadota; class Alphaproteobacteria; order Hyphomicrobiales; family Phyllobacteriaceae; genus Mesorhizobium; species Mesorhizobium sp. M0159. The sequence continues at coordinate 21,117 of NZ_JAMYTF010000064.1, read as the reverse complement.
CGCGCATGACGGTGAAATCCAGATGATCGACAGCACTTCTATCCGGGCGCACCAGCAGGCTGCGACAGGAAAAAAGGGGATGCAGATCAATGTCTCGGCCGCTCCCGAGGCGGGCTCACGACCAAGATCCACGTGGTCGTCGATGCGTGCGGGCTGCCGATCCGGCTCGGCCTGACAGCAGGGCAAGCCCATGACGGGCAGATCGTCGATACACTCCTCGACCACCTCGGCCCGCGCGCCATCGTGCTGGCGGACAAGGCCTATGATGCCGACCGCATCCGGGAGCTGATCCAGCAGCAGGGTGCCACGCCGAACATCCCGGCCAAGCGCAACCGGAAGTGGAAGCCCTGCTTCAGCAAGCGGCTCTATCGCGAGCGCAACCTGATCGAGCGGTTCTTCTCCAAGCTGAAGCATTTCCGTCGGGTCGCCACCCGCTACGATAAGCTGGCTGCCAACTTCCTCGCCATGATCCAGCTCGCTTCGATCAGGCTATGGCTTCGCGCTAATGAGTCTACGGCCTAAGTTACCTTGTCGCTGACAGACGGACCGCAACTGTCCTGCGGTGGTTAACATGGCCGGACACGCGACGCTTCGCGAACGGTCAGGCTGCTGGCCAACCGACGGAAAAAAGCTGCAGGCCTCCAAGCAGCTCGCTTGCTTCCCTCTCGCAATGCTCTTCGAATTCCAGGCCGGAACCGACAGCGAGATCACGAACCGTCCGCGACGCAATGATCTCGCCTGGCCTGGCGTGTTCAACCAGGCACGATGCTATCTCAATTGCGGTGCCAGCGAGGTCATCGCCGCGTCTTTCACATTCGCCAATGTGGATTGCCGCGCGAATGTGGAGGCGGGATTTACCCAATCTATGACGGATCGCTACTGCGCATTGAATTGCCCGGGTCGGCCGTTGGAACACGGCGAAAAATCCGCTTGCCGAGCGCCTGATCTGCCTGCCTTCGGAAGCGAGCAGTTGGCCACGGATTTCCTCGATGTGCCGCTCAATCAGATCCTCGCCAGCATCAGAAGGCGGACCTTCTATCTCCAGGGACAGCACCGACACCAGAAGCCGTTCGCTTGGCGCCGTCGGCAAGGCACCAGTGACGAAAGCCTGGATCTCGTCGATGAGGCGATCGGAGTTCTCACCCCAGATCACATGATCCCGACCGGCAAGTTCAGCATATCTGGCCCCCTCGATATGAGTTGCCAGGTAGCGTCCTTCTTCCCGCTTTACCCAGCGGTCGCCCGTCGCCTGCACGATCAGTGTCGGAACGTGAATGGCCGGCAGAATGTCGCGAACATCGATTTCGGTGCCCCAGCGCCAGAGCGCGGTCGCGTCGGCCGGCGAGGCTGAATTCCTGAGGTAGGCGGCGAACCATTCTCTCTCGAACCTGTCGTTTATCAGGCTGGGCGCTGCGTTGCTCATGTCCGCTGGCTCTCCCCACTCTCTCTCGACGAGCGCCAAATCTTCTTCGACCTGCTCGCTCGTCCTGGCCCAGGGGTAATCCTTCGACCATCTGCCGCTGGCATAGGCACCGTTGAGCACGAGTGCCGCCGTGCGATCGGGATACGTCGCCGCGAACAGCATGCACATGGGGCCGCCCTCGGAACTGCCGAACAGGACCGTGCGTTTCGAGCCGACCGCATCCAACACTGCCCGCACGTCTTCCATACGCTCTTCCATCGTCGGCAGACCGACGTTGCGGTCGGACAGCCCAGTGCCGCGCTTGTCCAAGCGGATCAGGCGCGAGAAGGCGCCGAGGCGGTGGAGCACGTGCGCCAGCCGCGGCGACGACCAGGCAAGGTCGACGTTGGAGACCCATCCAGGCACATACATCAGGTCGATCGGCCCGTCGCCGGTCACCTGATAAGCGATGTTGATTCCGGCCGATTTGACGTAGCGCGTCGGCGGCCTGATGGGCTGACCTGAGAAATCCGGACGTTCACCGGCTTGGGATCGCGTCTGTGCTCTGGCTGTTGGAAAAGCCGCGTCCGATGTGCGGCGCGCCCGAAGGTCTTCATACAGCTTCCGGGTTTCAGACTCGGGTCGCAAGTCGAGCTGCCGCCGCAAGGCATCGCGGCAGCTCTCATATTGTTTCAGAGCTAGGTTGACGCGGCCCTGGGCTACATAGGCCCGCATCAAGGTGCGATGGATGTCCTCCCGTAGCGGCTCCATGGCGAGCAGGCGCGTTGCCACGCGGACGCATGAGGCAGCATCGCTCGTTGCGCAGTAGTGCGCGAGGAGCCTGTCCAGCGCCGCGACAGCCATCGCCCTCAGGCGCTCGCGCTCGATCCGCAGCCAATCCTCAAATGCCTCCTCTTTCAGACCGAAGCCGTCGAGCAGGTCGCCGCGATAGACGTGAAGCGCCTGTTCGAGGTTGTCAGGCTGTAAACTGGCGGCCAGCGCCTCGAACCGCGCGACGTCGAAATCTAGACCATCGACATGGAGCGAAATCTTGTCGCCCTCCGTCAGGAACTGCCCGCCGCCAGAAGCCTGCATGGCCTTCCTGACGGTCGAGACGGCCTGCCGCAGGCTCATTCGGGCTTGAGTCTCGCCGTTGACGCCCCAAAGCAGCGTCGCGAGCTTCTCGCGCGACTGCCCATGTCCGGATTGCAGGGCGAGATAAGCCACCATGGCCCGCGCCTTGCGGCTGAGAGCGGGAACGATCGCCGCATCACCGGCAAAGTCGAAACCACCCAGTAGATAGAGATGAGGCCCTGCCATCGGATCCACTATAGCACAGAAGTGCCGGCGATCCTTTTGCGTCGCCGTCTCTAATTCAACTGTCGTTTTGCCGGCGTTGGCGCTTTTCACGAATTCATCACGCTTGTTCCAGCGCATTTTTCACGGGCGGTGGAGGAGATTATCGGGACGAGGCAGCCTTGCCTTAGGAGGACGCTATGCTACACCCGAACGAGTGGCCTTTCTGGCATGTTGATCCCGGGCAGAACCGGCGGCTGGGCTGCGAGGTTGCGCCCCTGCGCCATGATATTGCGCTCGCGCGTTATCTCGAGAAGCAGCGGGCCGGCCGAGCATCAGCGGCCCGAAGATTCGATCTGCGGACCACCACAATCCGCGCATTTGTGCTGATAGCAGGTGCTGGGAGGGATTTTCTCAGGCGCCTGGTTGCTCCCATGGGAGAGACCGCAAGGCGTTTTCGATCCAGCCTTCAATAGCCACGATGCCTCAGCCTGCTTGTCCCAGGTCTATTAACCACTGCCGCGGGTGTGGTTTAAAGCGCGTTGACAGCCCCGTCCGTCATCAGGTGTCAAGCTCACTTCTGATTGCATACTTGCTAAATTAGCTTAACTTTATGTGCCCACACTGAGGCAAGCGTTGCAAGGGTGATTGGAGATGGAAACCCTCTCGTCTTCTGTTTTGACTGCGTGGCTGTTTGGAATACTGGTGATCGCTGACCAGCCTATTCATGACGGCTCTTTCGGAGTCAACGAGAAGCGCTTTCTTGACCAGTCGATGGTAGTCGACGTTGCAATTGTCCTTGCAGCCGATGTGTCCGGCTCAATCAGTCAAAGCGAGGCAAATTTGCAACGTGAGAGCTACGCAGCTGCTTTGGAATCGACCGCCGTGCTCAAGATGATCAAAAGCGGTAGACACGGCAAGATAGTTGTCACCTTCGTCGAATGGTCGAGCTTCGGCTCCTTAGAAACTCGGCTGGACTGGGCCATTCTCTCTGACGCAAATGATGCGGGCATCATCGCGGCAACAATCCGGAAAAAGTCGGACAGGCAAGGCCCTGGTCCGCATGGCGCGAAAACATCCATCTCATACGCGATCGATGCATCGGTTAAGGCCTTGCAAAATCTGCCTGTCCCAGCGTCGCGCTTGGTCATCGATATCTCTGGCGACGGGGCAAACAATGACGGATCTTCACTTGAGGACAGTCGCCAGAGAGCAATTCACAGAAATATCGTCATCAACGGTCTGCCAATCGGCGCTGAAGTAGAAAATGGTGAGACGACCGCGGAATATTATGAGCGGCATGTGATTGGGGGGCCAGGCTCGTTCGTTATTCCAGCCGACGGTCTCCGCGAATTCCAGTGGGCCATACTAAACAAGCTGGTTCGAGAAGTCGGGTCCATTCCTGTATTAACGAGCGGGGCTGTCCTGTGATCGCAGTCATCTCGGAAGTGTGGCCTCACCCAGATCGGTGCTGCGTCCTCAGTTGCTGGCTCCAGCGGCACGCCGGCGACGTTTCTGAGCATCAATGCCGCGCGCCGCAAGATGATCTGCAAATCCGCACGCGAAATGTCCGCAATGCGACCAGCAGCGCTTTCAAGCTCTTCGGCAATGGATTGGCGTGTCATCGCGTTGGTCCGCTTGCCTAAGTCAGGGTCTTACGCCTTCACCCGCTTGGCTGGTGCCTTCTTGGCTGGGTCCTTCTTGGTAGGCATTTTTGCGCCTGCCTTGCGACCAAGTCCGATTGACTTCGCCAACTCTGACCGTTGTGCAGCGTAGCTTGGTGCCACCATGGGGTAGTCCCGCGCTAACCCCCATTTGGCCCGATACTCGTCAGGCGTCATGCCAAGTAGGCCCAAGTGCCGTTTGATCGACTTGAACTTGCGCCCGTCTTCCAACGAAATAATATGGTCGGGAAACACAGATTTTTTCGGATTGACCGCCGGGATCTGTGTTGGCTGCTCAACTTCAGCTGGCTTGACTAAGCTAACGAGAGCGGAGTTCACTGAAGAAATAAGATCAGGCAGGCCTGCTACGGGTACTGAGTTTTTTTGGACAAATGCCGCGACAATATCCGCGGTCAATTCCATTAATTGTGCGTTCTGGTGATTGTTCTCTTCGGTCATTCATCAACTCCCATTGCTATTCCGCTTTCGTATGGGGGAAAGGCGGATCGCGCAAGAAGCAGGGCCACAGAACGGAAACTTGGGACCATCGGCCGGCCGCTGCGGTTTAAGGCAGAGTGTTGAAAACTTCCGCACCTGGAACTGTACACGCCTACATTGCTAGACGGCACCCCTTCGTTCCGGCAAAGCTGCGAATCGCGGGGCCACTGGCAATCCGCAGGTCGGCGGGTTCAGGCAATGCTCATTGAAAGATGGGCCGCCGACTTTCCTTTTGGCTCTAAAGCTCGGCGGGTTGTCGCTCTCAATTGCCGTCACAAATTGATCGGCGGGACGTGGCGACGCGAATGGCTGTCATACGCGCCATTCGGACGGACCGGTGTCGTCGGTGCCTTCCTTTGTGTCGGAGCAGAACACTTGCCTTTGGGTGACCACCTGTCATCATCCCTCATGACCAAGGATGAAGCAGAACAGGGTGTTCGCTACTTTTGCACAAAATGGGCTGAAGAGCGTGGGCTTCCTCATCAGCCAGAGAATCCAAGCTTTTCCGATTTCTTTTCTTGGCTTGAGCAGAAGTCGCCGGGCCACTTAAAATTCCGAAGCAGTACTTCGGTGCGGGACGACGTCGAGCGATGGTTCATTGACGAATTCAGGCGAGGTTGGCGCTATTAGCAGGTGATTTGCCGTGCTCCGGGCCACCTTCCGCGATCACGCCATCTCGAGCGCCCGGGGGCCCGGAACTATCAGAACGGCCAAAAGCCGGCCAAAAAAGCCAGCATGTCGCTGCCCCACTGCACGAAATTTTGGTACCAGCCAGACACGGTTTCATAAGCAACCTGCAGTGCACCCAGGAAGAAAACGAAACAGATGACGATAGCAAATACCTTGCCAAACCCCTCGTCACCCTTCGGGTCGCTGCTCTGGTAAACGTAATCCTGTCGATTAAACATGGCCCATCAACGGTCCCGGTCGTCGCGGTCGCGTTCCTTTCTTTCTAGTTCCTCGCGCTCCAACTCCTCGAGGCGAGGAATATGCTGTTGCGCCGGATCGGTCCGCGTCGTTTCACCGCCGCGTTGTGCGGCCTCCTTGTCCCTGTTTGACTTATCCTGCAGCCGATTTGTAGCATCTATGGTCGACGCCAGTTCGTGAGCCTGCTCGGCCGGTTCGTCCGGCCGGCGCTCCGCCTCCTCGGGGCGAGGATCTCGCTGCTGTTCGCTCACGGCATCGACATTTGCAGGAGTTTTGCCCTGCTCTTCTGCCGGCCGCTCTTGCGTCTGCTCTGCCGCCTCGATGGCGCGCTTGAGCTCCGGATCCTTCTCGGCTACCTCGCGCATATAGGTGTTGCCCTGGACGGCAAGCTCTGCCGCGCGAGCCAGTCCGCGCTCAATATCAGCTCGCAATACTCTTGGATCGTTGGAAAGCTCACCGGCCTCAGTTCTATCCAAAACCTCGCGACTAGTTTCGATGTCCACAAGAACGTCATTTGCCGCCTCGATAACCGCCTTACCGTGTTTGGCGACTGCCGCATCCCACTGTTCATTCGCATCGTCTCGACGCTTGCCGCGCTCGTCTCGCTCGGTCGCAGTCCCCTGCGCCGCCTCTGCCTGGCCCTTCATCTCGTAAAGCTCCATCAGCTCGCGCCGGGCGTTCACATGCTCGCGGGCGACAGACGCGACTTCATCAAAGTCGTCTCGCTCGTCCGGACCGACACTCCGTTCCAGCCCGAACAAGGCGGTCTCGACCTTCTTTTCATATGCTTCAAATTCTGCCCGCGTTGTCTCGCGCATTTCCTGGCCCTCCAAAACGACTTTCTGCAAGGTTACCAGATTGGCGCGGAATTTCGATCCGAAATCTGTATGGACGACATTTACGCTCGCTTTCGCCTGACCTGCCGAAAGGCTTGCTGTCAAACGATTCCGCAGCTGTTCTGCATAAGCGACAACACGCCGGTCACCGCTGGCGAGCGCAATTTTCTGCCAACTCTGTGTTGCCTTTATGGCATACTCCCGGCTTCTTTCGGCCTTCGCCAGACTGCGTCGTCCGCCCCGCTTGGCGTCGTACCGTCCTTGTGCCGCCTCGCTGGTCCCGACGTGCTCGGTCCGCCCTTCCCTGCTCACCGGCCTCACCTGATTGCGGGTAAAGCCGGGCGGGCTGGCGAACTCGCGACGATCGGTCATCTCCATCGCTATTCCCTGCGCCCGGGCCTTCTCCGCCATTGTTGCCCGCCACTCCCGAAACACCTGAGGGCTCGTCTCGATCCGAACGCCGAATTCCGATCGCATGGTGATGATCGCGTGGGCATGGACATGCGGCCGCTTGCCCCCCTCCCCTTCTTCCTTCGGATCATTGGCCGGATCATGCATGGCAAACACGTAGCGATGGCCGGCGAACTGCTCGGCAAGGAAGTCGCGTGCAGCGTTTTCAAACGCCTCGATGTTCGTGCCGGCCCGGGCCGACATGATCAGGTGCATCACGTCGCGGCCTTTGCGGCTATGCAGATCACCGCGCCATTCCTTTTGCACGAGGTCACCAGCGAGCTTTTCGTCACCGATGACTTGGCCGCGGTCATCGCGAACGTTGTCGTCATGACGTTCGACCAGGCTCCTCAATTTGCTGGCGCCATACTCGACACCATTGCCGTAGCCCTGGAACGAGAACCGCGCGGCCGCACCCTGCGCGGCCGTACTCGCGTCATATCGCGCCTGAATAATGCTGGCGGCCTTGTCGTCGCCAGTTAGCCGCTCCCCCTGCCCGCTTCTGAGCACGACCGCTCCTTGAACCGTCAGCGCGCCGTCGGCCTGGCGCGTGACCGCATATGCATAGCGCCGATCGCCGAACGCGCTCGTCAAACTATTCCTGGCCAGCTCGTGCATCGCCTCGTCTGACGAAACCGCCGCGGTCGCAATCTCTACGGTGAAGCTGCCGATATCGCGGCTCTCTGCGCGGTTCTGGAACAGATGGTTCCAGTCACCCCGCAACCGCGCCAGATCCTCGCGGCTGCTGATGCGCTCCCCGTTCTCGTTCTCGACCGCGAGCTCGCCGCCGCGCGACACATAATTCAGCATCGTCCCTACCCTCGCGCCGCCGCTATAGGATGCCATTTTGACAACCGCGGGCTGGCTGCCCTGGGCCACCGCCGCTAGCCGCGCTTCTATTGGACGGGACACCGCTGCTGCCCGCGTCTCGGTCGCGAAGATCGGCTTGGCGACCGCCCGCCGCATTTTCGGCTGACTGCCAACGTCACCAGCACCACCGCCGCCCAGCTCGGCCATCGCTTTCAATCGGCGCTTCATTTCGTCTTCGGCCGACGAACGGCGTTTTGGCCCAAGCGATAGCTCATGCAGCAACGCCGCGCGGCGCTGCTCCCATTCGCTCGTAAAGGCGCCGAAGAAGATTTCCACCCCTTACCCCTCCCCTCGCCGCTTGTAGCCGGCCCGCTTCGCCAGCGATCGCAACTCCGTCATTACGGCCGCCTGGACGCGCTGCACGTTGCCAAGATTAATGTCGAGCTCGCTCGGATGAACCCCTTTGCCGCTGTTGAGCGCCCGCGCCACCTGATTCAAGTTCACGCCGATCGCGCGCATATCCTCCAGCAGCAATGCCATCACGAGGCGGTCGTCCTTGGTCAGGACCGGCCGAACACCCGCTCCCTCAATAATCAGCGACCGGAAAAAACCCGAAACCGTCATGTCGGCCGCCTTCGCGGCCTTTTCGATCGCCGCATATTCGTCCGCGCTGACGCGGGCATGCACCATCCGACCCTTCCGGTCCGGCTCGAGCCGGACCTCGAATTTCGCGTCGTCCATTGGCCTTGGGGCCCCCTCTCTGGCGCTTGCGGCAGGCATCGAGGGCTTGTTCCTCGATCGTTGGGAAAAATGTCGCACATTTTTCCGTATCCTGCCACCATCAATAGACGTGAAATTCAAACTCAACCGAAGAAACTTTCGAGCAGACACAAATCTCGCTCGCCCTAATCGAAACGACCGGCAGGGTCTTCGCCCCTGCCGCTTCAAACGCTAAAACGCTCTTCAGGGTTCACCTCCAGGACCGCTTTGTCGGCCTTTGTGTGCCCCTCGTACTCGTCCGCAAGGGACGCTCCGCTCTTCGCCCCGGCGGACTGCGTGCCAGCGTCACAGACGACCTTCGCGCGGCTCCGGGGTTCACCACAAAAGGAGCGGGAAGGCCTGCGGCGGCGCTGGACGGCCTCTTTGGCCAAGCGAGGGACAATTGCGTCGAACTGGCGGGCTCCACGGTTTGCTCAACGCCAGCGCGCGGTTGATACAGTTTCACACGACTTGTTCACACGGTGTGTTCACATGCCATGACGTTACGATGTGAAAGTAAGATGTGATTGAAGTACCACACGCTACGATAGTGAGGTGTGATCGCATCGTGTAACAACGCCATGCGAAACCAAGCACTCGCTTCGTTTGGAAATGCTGTTGCTTGGAAATGCTGGTGCCCAAGAGGAGGCATTGAGCGTGGCGACGGCCTGCCGCGTCGACTTCGGGACGGCAAAAGAGGGATCAGACATGCCTCGAAGGATTTGCGCGATCAGCGGAAAAGGCGGCGCCGGGAAGACGACGGTCATTATCCTCGTTGCCGGCGAGTACGCTATTCAAGGAAAGAAGGTTCTTCTGATCGACGCCGATCCGCGCCAGAACCTCGCCGAATGGTGGAAGCGCTGTGAGGCCAAGGACAATCTTCCGGCCAACATCGACCTGCACAGCGCGGCAACGCAGCGAAGCATTGAAACCGTACTTGCCGAACAAGACGGCGTCTATGACGTGATTCTGATGGACTCACCCGGCGTCGACAGCGTCATCCGCGACACGATCATCCGCAATTCCGATCTGGTGCTGACGCCAATTCAGCCGAACCAGGATGAAATCAAGGCGGCCGGCGAAGCCGCCACCGTGACCGCGGATATCGGCGACAGGCAGCGGCGCACGATTCCCCACGTCAACGTGGTGACGCGCATCGCCCTTCCGGGCCGTGTTCTCGAGGCTTACAGGCTGATCCGTCCGTTCATCGCCAATCTTCGCGACAATGGCTATGAATCGACGCTGATGGAAACCGAGCTCACCGAACGCAATTGCTACCGCGAAATCCGCAACGGTCTCGGCACCTTGCAGATGCTCGAACTGACTGACCCGGTCATGAAGGGTCGCGCGGAGATCGCGACGTTTGTGGCCGAGCTCGATCGCCATATCGCGGCAAACCGGGAAAAGGTGGGAAATGTCTAAACCAGGCAAACTGTCCGTCTCTGACTTTCCGATCGCACCGCGACGGCCGAAGCCAGCCACATCCAAAGCCACAACGAAACCAGCCTCTGTGTCGGAAGAGGCAGAGGCTGGAACGGCTGCTAGGGAACCAGCAGCGGCGCCGGTTTCGGTAGCGGATGGGTCAAGAGAACGGCCGCGGCGCAGTCTGCCGAACCCGAGCGGTGAAGAGCGCAAGAGCAAGGCGACCGAACGTGCCCTGGCTCAGGAGGAGGGACGCTATCGCCTGCGCGACCTCAAACGGGCGCACACGCGAGAAGCCAAGCACTACGTCAATTGCCCGCTGGACTACGACACCAAGATGCGACTGCAAAAGGCCGCCTTCGACAACGACATCAAGATGACGGTGATTATAAAGGCAGCCATCGACCAGTTCCTCCGAGACAACGGCTATTGATCCATGGGCGGTCGAGGCCTCCTGCTCGGGATGACAATCGGTATCCTTATTGGCATCTACGCCGCACCCTTGGTCGGTCGCCAAGGCTTCGACTTGGGTGAAGGCTCAAAAGCCGCTTCCCCATTGAACGGGCTTATGGAATCCGCTCCCGATGCTGCCATCCGGCCATCTGACGAAACCGCCAAAGGCGAGCTGTTTCGCTTATCCAATTGGGATATCTCAATGCACGGGACTGGATCGACGGTTACCGTGAAGCGATGTATTAGTATTGGCAGGGATTCTATCGCGTGCGAACTCCTGGCGCATTTGGGGTGGGTCGATGGGGAAAAACTTGTCGAAGCTGTGTTCGAGGGAAAGCCGGGTACTTGGCGAATGGTTGCAGCCAGGGCGCGCTGATTTTCTCTCAGTGGGCAGTGCCTATCCCCGCGCCAGCTCAAGGGCGTTATGAATGCAGGCTTCCGCTGGAAAGAACCATGCAAGGCAAGCGCAGCATGGCCCTGATGGTTGCTTATTGCGAGTAGCGGAAAGCGCTGTCCTCACTGCCCGCTTCTGGAAAATCGCTGTGCAAGAGAATCCCGGGGCGTAATTGGGTCAATCCCGTTTTCAAATGTTTGATTGAGGTCGTCGCCCTGTCCGCGACTGGAAAAAGGCAAGAAGGGAGAGGACGTGGCTAAGGATATGGACGCCTATAAAAACAAAATGGAATTGGTTGAGACGATCGATCCCGAGATCGACAAACCTGTTTTCCGCCGCCCAGGGTTCGAAGGCATCAAAACCCTCGGCGAGATCGATGAAAGAATTGCCACCTTCATCCGCAAGGCGCGCGAGGACAAGGATCTGACTCGCGCAGAGCTCGCTCCCTTGCTTGGCCTTTCGATGCAGGTTTATGGCCGCTATGAACGCGCATTCTCAAAAATGCACGTCACCAGGATGATCCACCTGTGCGAAATCCTCGGGTTCATCCCGATGGAAATGCTGTTCAGCGCTGCCCCGCATCTATGGGGCCGCACGCCGGAGGAAGCGCGCGACACCATGGAACTCGCCCAACAGGTCGTGTCTCTGCCGCATGGCACCAAGCGCGATCTGCTCGCCCTGGTAAAGAAAATGGTTGCGCTGGAGCGTGCCGCAGACGGAGCAGCGGCGGAGGCGCAAAAGGGAGAAGAAGGACGTCTTTAGGCGCCCCGCGCTGCGATGAGCGGCGCCGGGCGGGAGCATCACCGCCAGGCATTCATAGGGGCACGCCTTAAGCATCGACCTTCTTAAGCTCCGAGAGCCCGCAAAAGGCGGTTGTGGCTGCGGAATGTCACTGTCGCATCCGTACTTTGCGCCTGGGCGATCCGGGTGAGGTGATCGATGACTCAAACACCAGCGTTTCCGCTGCATCGGCGGCGGAAATTGGTCAAAGGTATCGCCCGGATCCTAGAATCCAAGAACCGGGAGGACGCAAATGCCTTCTTGGCGCAGCACCGCCAAGACAATTCTCGTTCAACTCCGGCAGGCACAAGCTGAGCGGCCGACATGCGGGCGCTTCTCTGACTTCAGTCCTCCTCGCGGGCCGCACCAGCTTAATAGCGGCCATTCGGCAAAAGGAACAAAGTGCGGTGTCGCTGGTTGAGATTCGTTGAGACCAGAGCGGAGGCTTTCCCCGCTGTTCTGTCTGACGTCTCATCCAGCGCAAGGGTTCGCCGTGGGCATTCTTGAGAGCCTGAAGAAAGCTACCGAGCAGGCGACGGGTATCGCGCGACCGAGAAAGCAAGAACTCGCCGAATTTGTGAAGGTGAAGAAGCCACTCGAATTTCGGTTCAAGGATGACGGCCTCGTGCCGAATCACCCCTTCTGGCCGTTTGTCGTCTGTCGTGGCGCCGTAAGGTCGGTGGAACAATTTGATTCCGCAGCCGTGCTGGAAGAGCTTTCCGAAGCCAATGGCTGGAGTAGCGGCTGGCGGGACGGCATCTACCACTACGTTCATTACCATCCCCGCAAAAATGAAGTGCTTCGGGTTGCGCGCGGAACCGGCAAGGTTCGGTTCGGGGGCAACAGGAGCCGTACATTGTCCTTGAAGGCCGGCGACGTGGCAGTTCTTCCGGCCGGCACCGGTCACCAATGTCTCTCCGAGTCTGCTGGTTTCCTGGTGGTCGGCGCTTCTCCCGCATCCGGCCCTTATGACGAATGCACGACAGCCCAGGAACATGAGCGGGCATTACGAACGATTCCCAAGTTGGCCGTCCACGGAAGGATCCGGTCTATGGGAGCAAAGCGCCGCTGATGTCAGTGTGGAAAAATGAAGCTTGAAGATGAAGTCCGCCACGTTTCCGAAGACTTGGACGATGATGTATTGAGTGACGCTGTGCGGGCGCTGCATCGTCGGGTGAAGATCGTTCATGATTTCGATATCCCCTACATTGCTGGCTACAGCAAAGATGGCAGGACGATTTATATCGATCGCCATATGCCTCGCACTATGGATTGGAAATCGGCCAAGGTCCGGCTTGCCCCATTTCTGCTAACGCACGAGATCGTTGAAAAGGCGCTCCTAGACGAACTCGGGCTTCATTACCTGCACGCGCATCAAATCGCCCTTCGAGCCGAACGCGATGCCGTGAAGGCGGCGGGTGTTGGCTGGTCCGCTTACCAGGCCGTCAACAAAAAGAACGAAAAACCGATCTCCGAAGAGAAGCTCAAGAAGATCCCCAAGGATCTTGACCTGACGCCCTACCGCGACATGAGTGACTTTTCAACGCTCGAGCGTCTGCTGAAGGCGCAACGATAGTCAGACAAGCCAATGGTCCTCGCTTGCCAGTTCTATGACCGCCGCCTCGCTGCGGAGCCGACGACTTCGGGAAGCGACGCTTCGCTGCGTGGCCTCATCCATTATCTCTGGCACGAGGCCGAATTGACGGTCTGGACATCCCGATGGGCTGGCAAGCGACATTGGTGGAATGTCCGCTGGCATCTGCTTGAGGCTGCCGGGCAAATGGCGGTGATGGGCGGACCGCTCGCGGATATCCTGTTTGTGCCCGAGCCGTTTCGCTCCGAGAACAAGGAAGCGATCGAACAACGTCGCAACGCGGTTCTCGGCACGGCGCTCCCGCCAAAATCCGGCCCACGAAAGCTACTGGTTCTGGTCGGCGAGGTGAAGGAGATCATGCCCGCCCGATCCGGTCAGAAACTCGTCATCAGGCATTTGCCCGGCTTTCCCTTTGTCATCGACGATGCATTGCATCGGCGTTTGCAGGCACGTTTCGAGAGAGAATTGTCGCTGTGGGGAGCGGATTCCAGCTCACATCTGATAGTGATCGCGACCTTCGGACTGAACCCGGCCGGCGTCGCCATTGTTGAGGAGGTCGCGTTAATGGTGGTATCCGAGAACTGGATTCCTTACGAGACGGTTCCGGAGAAGCGGCTGGTCGACGCGCTCGCCCGCCTTCGCGAGAAGAGCGTGAAGGGATTGCGCTACGACCTGCAAACTGACCAGCCGATCGCCAGCGCTTTGCTCCAGAACAGGCAAGAGCCGATCGCGCTCTTTGTCGTCCCGGCCGGTGCGGACGAAGCGTTCGAGGCTTCGCTCGACGAAATGATCGCCGCGCGTCCGGAGATCGGCTCCTGGATGTGGCGGGTCGGCGAAGGCGATATGCCGCCGTTGCCGCTCTGAGCGTCGGCGGAATTTCCAACGAGGCTCAGTATGTCTTACGCAAGGCCCAGCTTCTTCTTGAGCTCGGCATTTTCCTTGCGCAGACGGTCAGCAAGCAGGTTCTTAAGGCGCTTGTTTTCTTCTTCGAGCGCGACAAGATCACGGAGATCGCCGCTATCTGAAGAAGGCGCCACAGCCCTCTTCCACTGATAGTAGGTCTGCTCCGAAATGCCGGCTTGGCCGACCGCACTCTTACTGGTCGCACCCCCAGCGATCGACTTCTCGATCTGGGCAAGCTTCTGGACGCGTTCCTTCTCAGAGTAAGTCTTCCGGGCGGTCCGCACTGCCATCGCAGGTTCAGCCGCCTGGGGCCCTGGCCTCGCCCCGTTCTTGCGGATCGGTTTGGCGAGCTCTGCCTTCGCTTTCTTTGCTCGCGGAACTTTCTTCTTCTCTTGGGGGGCTTCCACTTTGGCTGGTGCCACTGTTGTCTGAACAGTTTGAGCTTCCTGAGAATCGGCCATGATATGCTCCGCTTGTGGATTGTCACCGTCTTCAGCATCGATGGGTCTTATACTGGAGTCAATGAGCTCAGAACCTGGCAACTGAGCACCATCAGACAGCTGCGTCATCTCGGTGACAATTTTGGACAGAAATCGGCATCGGTCGGATCGGCAATGGTTTGTACAAGGACGGCAAGTTGCGGGTCGTCGATCAGCTTCGAACTAAAAAAGGGATCGGGACGGAATCATCCAATGAGCTGTTCGAATTGATTCAGATCAAAGCAACAAAGTGCCATCTTGGCATTCTTCTTCATCGTCATGCGGAGACAAACTGGCCATACACCATGGAGAACCGTTCAAGCGAATGCGAACCAGGCAGGTAAACCAGATTGCCAATGAAACATGATGGGCGAACCTGCGGCACCACCTAGGCGACTCTGGTTTAAGTTTCAGAGCTGGAAGGTGGGAGCCGCGGGCTCGGTATTCGTCGCTCTATGGCGCACCGCCGATGGGCGGACAACAGCGGGGATGGCCCTGCTGTGCATCGAGGGAACCCGAGGGCCTTGCGGCGCGGCGTTCCGAGGAGGAGACAATGATCGCACGAATGCTATTCGGCGCAGATCCACTCCGCAACATACGCCGCCTCCAAGACGAAGTGAGCCGACTGGAATTCCCGGCGGTGAATGTCTTGGTAAACCAGGACGGCGTCATCATCACCGCCGAACTGCCTGGGGTAAGATCAGAAGACTTGGACATCTTAATTCACAGGGATTCCGTTACGCTCAGCGGAGAGCGGCAAACCGAAACTGAGGAAGCCCGGCGGGGATACCACCGGCGTGAGCGTCGTCGCGGCCGGTTTGTGCGGACCGTGTCATTGCCGTTTGTGGTCGACCCGAACAAGGTTGAAGCGGATCTCGTCAATGGCGTACTGACTCTGGATCTTGCTCGGGCCGAAGAGGACAAGCCCAAGCGCATTCACGTGAAAGCGAGCAAGGAGGCGGGTCATGGCTAAGCGAGAGACCACGAGAGCGGGAACGAAGGGGAGCAAGCAGTCTCAGGCCACGCCGACTAGCCAACCGGAGCTGGAGGGCAAGCTCTCCGCGGAGCAGGACGCGGGCGAGCGGACCCATGAGAGGCTGGTCTTCGTACCACGGGTTGACATCTACGAAACTGAAACGGGCCTTGTCGTCGTTGCGGATCTGCCCGGCGTCAGCCCGGAGGGCTTGGAGGTCACGTTGGACAAGCGTGTGCTGTCTATCTATGGCCGCGTCGAAGAGGATACGCCCGAGGGCTACAGCCAGGCCTATCGCGAGTATGACGTCGGCGATTTCGAGCGGCAGTTCACTCTCTCCGGGGATTTCGACATCAATGGAATTGAGGCGGACATGAAGGACGGTGTGCTTCACCTCGCCATCCCGAGAGCTCCGCAGGCAGCGGCAAAGCGGATCGAGGTTAGATCGGGTTCCTGACGGTCGAGGAAGATTGCGCAGACGCCGCGCTCGCCAGCGGTTAGCAGAGCCTACCCCATGACTCGCGCCGGGTCCTCTCGGCACCGACGTGGGCAACGCTGTCGGAGGAATATCGTGAATATCCTGATTGTCTATGGAACGACCGAAGGGCAGACGAGGAAAATTGCCGCACGGACGGCAACGCACATTCGCGAGCGCGAGCACCAAGTCGACCTGCTAGATAGCGCAGCCCTCGCATCCGATTTGAAGCTCGGACACTTCGACGCGTTCGTCATTGCCGCGTCGATCCACCAGGAGCACCACCAGGAAACCGTCACGAACTTCGCATTTGCGCATCACGAACTGCTGAACACTAAGCCTGCGGCCCTCATATCCGTCAGTCTGTCGGCGGCGCTGCAAGACCAAAAGACGGAAGCTCAAAAATATGTGGATCGCTTCGTCGCCGTGACAGGGTGGCAACCATGCATGACCCTCCTTCTCGGGGGGGCTTTGCGCTTCACCAAGTATGATTACTTTCAGGAGCAGTTCGTGAAATTCGTCGTAATGAAGAGCGGCGATCCGAGCCCCGAGCGCGATCACGAATTCACTGACTGGAACGCACTCGCCAACTTCGCCGATCGATTTCTTGAGACGGCTAAACAAGGAGGTGCCTGAGTCCGGCGCAGCCTGCATCGGCGCACCCTTGCGCGGCATCGAGATGCACCGAATGAAGCTGGCTCTTTCACCAGGGGAGTCCCGTGATCATCAGTGAGATGACCGCCCAAGAATGCAGGATGCATCACCGGACTGTCCCGCTGCGCGATCTTCCAACGCGCCACCTAGCGCCGAACCGCATCGTAGGACCCCTCGAAGCCTTCGCGCACCAACAAATCGTGGATCCGCGTCATCCGCAGCCGGTCCCCTCGTCCACGAGCTTCATCCTCCACCAGCAGCGCATCCAAGGTTCCTGAAAAGGACTGATCCGTGGCAGCGGCTGAACCGTGCGACGATGATCGAAAGCGCCATCCGGTGGGAGGCCCGATGTCCAGACCTTGGGCGCCATCGTGGGATTTGACGCTGGCGGCGCACGGTATTTCGGACGTGCAGGTAGTGGTGCGCAAGTGAATTGCGCAGCGCATCGAGCGTCTGCTGGAAGCTGCTCCCCTCCGCTTGCAGCCTGCGCTGCAGGATGCGCTTGCTGACGCCGAGCTTTCTGCACACGCCCGGCATAGACAACTCGCCGGCGGGCAGGGCCTCGAGCAGGACGCTGCGCAGGCGTTCGACGGTGCTGGCGTGTTTCTCCAGGTCGGCCAGGCGCTGTCGAAGGGCCGGTTCGAAGAACTTCCACATGCCATGGTTCGCTGTGAGGAATGGCCGCTGCGTGTCTTCTGCCGCGAACACCACGATGGGCACAGGCAGGTCTTCCACCGGAACGCCGAACCAGGCGGCGTAGGCGCGCGCATCACTGGCCGACAGGTCGGGTGCGGGCCATCCCACGCGCAGCGGGTGCACCGGCTGCGCGTGGCGAGGCGCGCCAGCTGCACCAGGAAGACCAGCTTGAACGCCATGAGCACGCGTGGCGGCGTCAGCGCGCGGTCGAGGAACTCCAGCGCGGCCGTGGTGCGGCGTGGGTCGTGCTCAAGCTTCAGCGCCACCGGCTCGGGTTCCGAGGCGGGGCCACAGGAGGTGGACATCGACCATGGCGGGACCGACAGCACTTCGCGATGCAAGCATCATCCACGCACATCCAGCCGGTCCGGCAGTCGACGTTGAAGCCCGTTACCCCTGCAAGTTCCCGGTCCACTAAATGAGTTGAGATATGAGCACAGTAGCCGGTACAGCCCTCGTGCTGGCATCCATTGTTGTCGTGCTGCTCTTATGACCCGAAGGGGTCGAGCTTTCGCCCCCAGTCCGGTCGTCACATCTGACGGCTCGGCGCCTAGCTGGCGGAAGGGGGACCTATCCCGGTTCTGTCGCAAACCTGGAACTGGGGTTGTGAACGGCCATTTCGGCCTGTCCGTCAGGCAGCGAGGATATCGAACTGCTCGGCGATCGACGGACTGGGATTGTAGGCATACCTCGCCTGTCGCTTGCGCATCATGTGGATCTTCTCGATGCCGAAGAGGATAACCACGGCGCTCGCCCGCGACTTGAAGCCGAGCATGGATCGAATGCGGCGCTTGATACGCCGGTGATCCTGTTCGATCCGATTGTTGAGATACCGGCTTTTGCTGATGCGGATCGGCTTCAGCGGTTGCCGCGATCGCTGCCGCAGGCGGCTTTCAGCGTCGCAGGAAAGGATCGCCTCGCGATTGGTCTGGCTGCCGTCGATGACGATGCGCTCCGGCCGGCCATGGCGCGCCAGCGCCTTGCGGAGGAGCCGTTTGGCCGCCACCAGGTCACGGTTTTCGCTGAAGAAGAACTCGACCGTGTCGCCGAGGCTGTCGATGGCGCGGTAGAGATACATCCATTGGCCGCGGACCTTGATGTACGTCTCGTCCAAATGCGACTTGCTGCCGACCGCACGCTTGCGCCGGTTGAAGCGCTCCAGCAGCTGCGGCGAGAAGTGGGCGACCCAGCGATGGACGGTGGAGGGGTCGACCTTCAAGCCGCGTTCGGCCATCATCTCTTCCAGCTCGCGCAGGCTCAGATTGTAGGCCAGGTACCAGCGCACGCACAGCAAGATCACCGACGGCTCGAAGTGGCGGCCCTTGAACATCACGTGCTCCTCCACAGCTGAGGAGTGTTCCTTGCCATGCTCCACTTACCGAAAGGTTTTGCGACAGAGCTCTCTCCAGAGGCAAGGCCCGCTACCTGTCCATTGTACAGGCAATTTGCGCGCCTCGGACACTCATGCCAGCTTGCAAGGCGACCGATCGCGAGTTGGAGGAGATATTGGCGGCAGCGTGCGTGGTTCACAGCGTGCCCGTCGCTTTCGACGCCAAAACGGCCGACGGGCGCACGGCTCGATTCGAACGGCCGAAAAAGCCGCGCTATGATGCGCGCAGGAAAGGCGTTCTAAAAAATTAGCTGGCGCCGACTAATAGTTGAAATAGATCGCCGGTGGATACACCGGATTGTACTCGCCCTTGACGGGCGGCCGCGCCGCCGCGCCTGGCGATGCGGTGATGCCGCCCGTCGGTTTGTTGTCGAGCGGCGGCCGGGCCTTTTCGGTCCTCGCTACCTTCGTCTCGGCGACCTTCGTCCCTGGGATTTTCGTTTTTGCCTCCGCGGCTTGCGGCAGTGTGAGCACGATCAGAAGTGCAGATAGCGCGAACTTCATAGCGGGGCTCTCCGGTCATGTCATTGCCAGATTCTCCGCCTGCCGGGAGGACGCCGGAGGGCGGGCCGTGAATTCAATCCTTGAAGCCTGTCGAATCGAGCAGGGCGACCTGTTTTCCGTCGACGAAAAAGCGGATCGCATGGGCATCGCCGTCGATTTCAATACGTGTTGGTTGGGCAGCCAGCGCCGTAGGAGCGGGCTTGACGTACCGCGACGGAAATTCTCCGGCCGGCGCAAAGTTCAGCATCAGCACCAGTGCGGCGCATCCGGCCGCAAGTGCGATGACGGGGGTGGCGGGAGAAGCAGTCCAGGACATCGTATTCTTCCTTCCCTAAAGAGGCGTCTACGCTCGTTTGCTAGTTCCGAGAGCTCGGCTTCGCGGTCGTTCAAAGTGTCTGAGGAAGGGGATTTGTATTCAGGCTCAGTTAGTGTGAGTTTTTTTTATGATCTGCCCTTACCCTCCGCGAACTTAGCGTCAGCCCTCGGACAGGAAAGGGCGAGCGCGTGGAACGGCCTGGAATTCTGCGGATTTCCTGGAATATTAGTATGTGGAAACATAGGGTGCCAAGTGCTGGCACAAGTTGCATATTGCGGATACTAAGGGGGCGGCCGGATGGCACAGGATGTCGCGAAGAAGTTACGGCTGACGTCGGCCCTGCTCGGGGTCGTGACCCGCAAGGACCTGGCGGCGGCATTCCGGGCTATCAACCCGAAAACGGCGTTCGATCTCGGCCGCGCTGACAAATGGTTGCAGGGTCGCGCGCAGCCGCGCGAGCTCAGCGTCTATGATGACTGGTCGAAGCTTCTTGGCCTGGAGCAGCCCGGCGCCTGGATTGCCGAGAGCGACCTCCCAGCCTTTACGGCGGCAATCTGCGCCCGCCACGGCATCGGCAAGGCCGAACTGGAGCGCCGCGCCGGTGGGCCACCCAAGACCTCCGCGCATGAGGACCGAAGCGCTGGCGCCGCCCTGGCTGGAGCCTACGCGTGTTATTCGCAGGCTCTGTCGCCCTATCATCACGGCCAGCTGATCAGGGGCAGTCTGTCGATAAAAGCCGGGCCGGAGGGGCACGGCCTGACGGCCTCCTATCGCGAGATATTGCCAACCGGCCAACTGCTGATCAGCGGGCAGGTCTCGCTGGCAAAACGCGGCCTCTATGCGCATCTGAAGGAGACCGACGGCGACGCCCACTTCTTCTTCTGCCTGTTCCCGCAGTCGCAGCCGGGAAGCGTGCTCGGCGGCTATATGTGTGGCGGTGCCATCATCGGCCCGGAGCCACAGCCTTCGCTGACCAGGATACTGATCGTGCGCTTGCACGATCCGGCGCCCGAGGCATGGGGCGGATATCTCTCGTCTGACAGATCGATCGCCGAGGACCTGGCAGCGCTCGGCCTCATCATCGAGCGGCCGGAAGCGGTCGACCGGCAGCTCGCGCAATTCCTCATCGGAGACAGGCGCGACGGCGGCCCCAGCCAGATCCCGCCTGCCGAGTTCCACGCCATCCTCGAGACCTTCGACCGGCAGTGGCTGCGCCAGCCGGCTTAAAAACCTTTTCCCCATCCTGCCAAGCCGGTGAGGAGTGAAGCGGTCGTTGCCCTGAGATGACCTTGCCCCTCTGATCTAATCCGGTTTGAAGTTCGTTCTGGCCCATCGAGAGGACCAGGACATGAAACGCAGCCGCTTCTCTGAAGATCAGATCATCGGAATTTTGAAGGAACATGAGGCCGGGGTATCGGTTGCCGATCTGTGCCGCAAGCACG
>NZ_JAMYTF010000063.1:0-24440 GCF_040322295.1 Mesorhizobium sp. M0159 | reverse complement strand
CGCGGGTTCCTTCCCTGGAGGCTTCCGGACGCCGGCCTCGAGCCACGCCATCTCAGTAGACGGCCGGCATCCGAAACCCATCACAGGAGCGGTCATTCGATGTTCTGCCGTTGAACGGCTTCATTCGCCAGTTTAGCGGAAATTGGGCGACAGCATGGTTGCCTGAACAGGGAAGTTCGAAACCCTCTTGGTCCGCGAATCCCGCTGATTGCACGCTGCGGTGCGATATTCTGCAAGATAGCCACCCAACCAACGCCGATAGCCGCATTGCTCTCGACAAGAGCACTCCTGCCGCACACCACCTAGCTGGCAGACACTTGGCTGATCCCGGCATCGACCCAGGCACGCGTCTGCTCAAGCACTTCATCCGAGAGCGCGGGATCGTCGATCGCCCGGGCGAGGATTACTGCCCCCACCATCGCTGCCCAGCTTCCGATCGCCGCGCGGCGTCTGTCTGCCGGATCCAACTCCGGGAGCGCCTTGCCGATACGGTCGATCTGCGATCGTAGGCCTTCCGTCATGGCCGAGCGTGCAGCCTGGGTCTGATGGCGGATGGCTGCGGCAAGGCCCGCCGTCGGGCAACCGCCGGCGCAGTTGTCGCGATGCCGGGGCGAAAGATAGGAACCTACATAAGCGCGAAGATCGCCCCCTCCGCCTGAGTCCGCGGCGAGGACGTGGGCAAGGGTCTGCGCGATCAGGTCGTCCTTCGAACTGAAATGGCCATAGAAGCCGCCATGGGTGAGCCCGGCGGCCTTCATCACTTCCGCCACGCTGACCGCGTCGAACCCCTTCTCGCGAAACAGCCGGCTGGCCGCATCCAATATCCGGTGACGGTTCTCCGCCATCTGCTCTCGACTGACCTTCATTTCAAAATTCTCCGTCGGCCCCGTTGACATTTACATGATGCCCATCATATTTAGCCGCAATCATGATGATCGTCATGAATATAGGTTCCATCAGAGAAAAGAGCAATGCCATGACCACCATTCCATCAGTCCTCATCACCGGCGCCTCCACGGGCATCGGAGCTTCCTATGCCGAACGGTTCGCCCGCCGCGGACACGACCTCGTGCTGGTTGCCCGTGACGTGGCACGAATGGAGGCACTGGGAGCCCGGCTCCGTCAGGAAACTGGCGTTGCGATCGACATCGTCCAGGCTGATCTTACGCAGCCTGCCGAGCTTGCAACGGTAGAGACGAGGCTGCGCGATGACGCCCGCATCGGGATTCTCGTCAACAATGCCGGAACAGCCATCGGCGGAAGCTTCATCGAGCAGAGTACCAATGACGTCGCCCGGCTCGTTGCGCTCAACACGACCGCGCTTCTGCGACTTGCCAGCGCCATCGCCCCGCGACTTGCGAAGGCGGGTGCAGGGGCGATCGTCAACATCGGTTCCGTGGTCGGGCTGGCGCCGGAGTTCGGCATGACGGTCTACGGCGCAACCAAAGCCTTCGTGCTGTTTCTGTCGCAGGGGCTCAGCCTCGAGCTTGAGCCGAAGGGCGTCTACGTCCAAGCCGTGCTGCCCGCCACGACGCGAACCGAGATCTGGGGCCACGTCGGCGCCGACATCAACACGCTCTCCAACGTGATGGAGGTGGACGATCTGGTTGACGCGGCGCTGGTCGGCTTCGACCGCCGCGAACCGGTGACCATCCCGCCGCTTCCCGATGCCGGGCAGTGGGACGCGCTTCAGGCCGCGCGCCAGGCCATGCTTCCGAACTATCGGAACGAACATCCCGCCGAGCGGTACCGCAAGGTCGCCTGAGCACCAACGAATCCATTTGATAACGACCTCGTCGCGGCGGGGACAAACAAGGTGACCTATGACCAACAAAGCACTTTTTGAGCCTTATTCTCTCGGCTCGCTGACGCTGTCCAATCGTATCGTCATGGCGCCCCTCACGCGCAATCGCGCTGGCCCGGGCTTCGTTCCGGGCGATCTTGCCGCCGAGTATTACGGCCAGCGGGCCTCCGCCGGCCTGCTGATCTCTGAGGCCACGCAGATCTCGCGGCAGGGACAAGGTTACCAGGACACGCCTGGCATCTATTCTCAGGCTCAGATCGACGGCTGGCGAAAGGTCACGACCGCGGTGCACGCCAAGGACGCGCGGATTTTCCTGCAGCTCTGGCATGTTGGCCGCGTCTCGCACGTCGATCTGCAGGAGAACGGCGCCGCGCCCGTCGCGCCCTCGGCAATCCGGGCCGCGACCAAGACGTTCGTGAACAACGGCTTTGTCGAGGTTTCGGCGCCCCGCGCGCTGGCGCTCGACGAGCTTGCGGGGATCGTCAACGATTTCCGGCAAGCAGCCGCGAACGCCATTGAGGCCGGCTTCGATGGCGTCGAGATTCATGGCGCCAACGGCTATCTGCTGGACCAGTTCGCCAAGGACGGTGCCAATGTCCGCACGGATGCTTATGGCGGATCGGTCGAGAACCGCGCCCGGCTGATGCTGGAGGTTGCGACTGCGGTGGTCGAGGAGATCGGCGCAGAGCGCACCGGCATCCGGATTTCGCCCGTCTCGCCCGCCAACGGCGTCTCGAGCAGCGCCCCCCAGGCGCAGTTCGACTATATCGTCGATCAACTCGATGCTTTGGGCATCGTCTATATCCATGTCGTCGAGGGCGCCACGGGCGGATCGCGCGATGTCGCGCCGTTCGACTTCGGATCGCTCCGCCGGCGCTTCAACAATACCTATATCGCCAATAACGGCTATGACCTCGAACTCGCGGCGTCGCGGCTCGCCGAGGGCAAGGCGGACCTCTTCGCCTTCGGGCGCCCGTTCATCGCCAATCCCGACCTTGTGGAACGGCTGAAGACGCGCACGCCGCTGACGGAGTTCAACTCGGCGACGCTCTATGGCGGCGGCTCCGCTGGCTATACCGACTATCCCGCGATCGCCGCCTCAAGCCGCCCATGAGCTATCGGAGGGCGGCGCCTGCGAGGCAGCCATCCCACGTGACAGCAGCGCCTCAGGGCATCTCTCTGGCGCTCCGCTCGAACTGGTGTCCAAACCCAGGGATTCAGGAGGGCCATGGAGGGCTATAGCATAGACGTTAGCTCCTCTGGTCCGCCCAGGACCAGCCAGGCGAGATTCGTAGCACGTCGTACGTTCGCTTTACAGGCGCAAGCGGACCCGTTCACCGTGATTTCGACTGTCGTGAATGGGTCAATCCTTCCGGTTCACGAACAGGAAGGATGCGCCATATCGCGACATGGTGCTTCTCCAAACCTGCCGTTCGCGCTCGGCCGAATTCACGCCCATGACCTCTTGCAGACGGTCAGACTAGTTCTGTGCAAGGGCCGACTGAAACTCCTTGGTGTTGTTGCGATTGGGATAGGACTGGTCCGGTACTGCCACGCCAAGATGCAGGCAGAGCGGCTCCCATCCGTCGCCCAGATTGTGGACCAGCAGTCGACCCGGCGTACTGTCGCAATGATCGCCGTTACATTGGCTTCGTAGACGGCTATGGCATTGGCGCGATCGTGCGGCCGGCCGCCGAAGACCTGCCTGGAGACCAACGCAAGACCCAGTGACTCCTGATCCGTGCTCTGGCTGATAGCTGCCAGGATCGTTTTCTCGAAGCTTTTCCACCAGCTTCCGGCGATCGGTATGTCAGGATGACCAGGGCGTCCGGATAGAAGTCAATCAGGTCACGCCAATAGTGCGCCGAGGGCGAGTCGATGCAGGACGCGTAGCCCGCAAACAGCTGGTTCCAGTCTGGTGCCGCGCCCTTCGCTAGCGAACGCCAAAGCCGTTTCTGGTCCTCATTGGCCATGACTTCGAACATGTGGTGACAGGGGCCGAAGCCAAGAATCGTCAGCGCCTCACGCATCGAATCCGTCCCCGTCCGACCGAAGCCCGCTCCGATTACCCTTATCGTCATTGTTCCCCCGTTCAGGCCCACAGCCGTCAGATCAGTCTTTCGCGAGCACCATCCGCAGTCGGTTTCCCTCAGGGTCGGAGAGGTCCAGTGCCCCGTCAGTTTGCAGCGAGGGCACGTGCGCATCCTCGAGACGTCGCGCGACGCCCGCAAAGTCTTCCTGGGTGGGAAGCACGACGGTAAAATGCTCCAGACCTGCCGCGCCGAGTGGTGGCTCCTTCAGCTCGTCGCGAGCCCAGATGTTGAACGCCACCATGTGTGGGCGTTCCTCGGTGCCGCAGTCGAACAAGCCAAACGTTGCAGACTGGATATGTGGCCTGAAGCCAAGCACGCCGAGGTAGAACGCCATCAGCGTTTCGGGCGACCGCGCGCGCATATGAATGTGACCGATGATGGAATCCGCCGCCAGCGGGACTTTGACACGGTCCGCCGGGTCGAGCTCCTGCAGCAATCGATCGATATCGAGAGGTTCGAGCCCGGAATGTCTCGTGCCGTCCTTGGCGACAAGCAAAACACCGCCGCCAGCCATCTCTTCCCTGGAGGCCAGGCGCTCGGGCGTGTCGAAGCAGATCTCGATTCCGTTGCCTGAAGCGTCGGAAACGTAAAGGGATTCCGAGATCAGATGATCCTGAGCGCTGTGCCTCAGGCCGGAGGCACGCAGCTGGGCGGCGACTCGGGCCAATTCCTTGCGGGTCGTGACGTGGATGGCGACATGAAAAAGATCGCGGGACTTTGACGGCAGGACGGTTGTTGCCCCGGCGTGCAGCGCAATAAGGGTCTTGCCGTCGACGCCGAGTTCGGCGATCCCGCCGTCCCTGGTCAGGGTCGAGAGGCCGACCACGTCACGCCAGACCGGTAAGGCGGCGGGAATGTCGACGACGCGCAGATGAACCGGGCCGAGACGGGTGGTGTTGGCCAGAATTTCTTGACTCTTCATCGGCCGTTGTCTCCCTGCAGCGCTGGAACATTAGCTGCGAAAGATATGCCTGTCTGGCGCCTAGTTCGGGTCGACCGTTCCCGGCGCGTATTCGCCTGTGGTAGCCGGGCCGTTGGGTCACCAAAGGTAACTATTTGAGCAAACTAGCCGACCCAGGCCCGTAGCAGTAATTGCGCAAGAGATCATCGATTCAAGGCAGCGGGATCGGCTTGTCA
This sequence comes from Mesorhizobium sp. M0159, assembly GCF_040322295.1. Classification (NCBI taxonomy): domain Bacteria; kingdom Pseudomonadati; phylum Pseudomonadota; class Alphaproteobacteria; order Hyphomicrobiales; family Phyllobacteriaceae; genus Mesorhizobium; species Mesorhizobium sp. M0159. Next base: position 19,406 of record NZ_JAMYTF010000063.1, on the reverse strand, counting down.
CTGAGTGTGCGCAAGTAGGCGATCAGGTTGACCCGTTCGGTCTCGTCCGGGACACCAGGCGTCTCCATCTTAACGCCCGGTGTGGTGAGCATAGGCCCGAAGAGATATCTGTTCAGGTCCTCGTACGTCCATACACCCTCCCAGCCCAGCAAGGCGTCGGAGTAACGCATATTTGCCATAGATGCCTTGTCGCGGCCGACGACGCTCCACAAGTTCGGTCCTATTTTGTTCCCTCCCTTTGGCTCCGCGTTGTGGCAACGGTTACACGCGCGGGTGAAGGTGGTTCGGCCTTTCTCGACATCGGCAGAAGCCAACTTCATTGAGACCGGAGCTGGTGTTGGCAAGACCACGCCGTGGGATATGAGATAGTCGGCAATTTCGCGTTGCCCCTGGCGTTTTGCCAGATGGAGTGGTGTCTTGCCGTCCATTGCCTTCGCATTCACGTCTGCGCCGGCCTCGACCAGTGCCTTCACGCAGTCGAGACAACCGAGAGTGACGGCGACATGAAGAGCGGATTCGCCGCCACGGTCGGACTTTGGATCTGCGTCATGCTCCAGCAAAAGATTTAACAGATCGATCTTGCCTACCCCTACAGCCGCCATCAGCGGGGGACCCCAAGTCGTCTGGGCGTTGACGTCCGCGCCACGTTCTATGAGCAGTTTTGCCGCTTCTATGTGGCCCATCATGACCGCAAAATAGAGCGGCGTTGCGTCTCCATCGCTCTCATCGACGCCGGCACCTGCATCGAGCGCTGCCGTGATCGCCCCGACGTCGCCCTCTTTCGCGGCGTCGTGAATGTCGGCCGCATGCGATATAATCGGGATGTGTAGAAGCAGTAGCGGAATGAAGAGCAAGAACCCGCGCATTTAACATCTCCTAAGGCAAGCCGGAGGACGCGGCACGATTTCAAGGCGGCAAAGTTTACCTCAAAATCCTTGATGCTACCACGCCCATCTGTTGCCTAAACAGATTGTGGAATCCCTTAAGAGAATGAGAGTTTTCAAGACCGGCTACCTCGCTGGCTGTCTCGCAACGGGCGGTGAGGTCCCATCCGGGTCACGACCAAGCGCTGGCCAAGTTGGCCGAAGCAAACGCACCCATGGACCGGCTCGCGCGGCATCAGTAGGCCACCCTCACGCCCGCCTTCGCATCGGCGCGATGTGCGGCGGATTATGCGGTCCATAAATCCACTGATAACCTGCTCTCATTAAGCGGTGCAATGCTCATGCCGCTTCGTGGCACGGCTTAACTTATTCGTTCGGCGTACGGCGGGAGAATGGCCATTGACAGCAAACGGTTATGAAAGGAACGACGGGCCGGAGCCTGATCGGGTTCCTCCGCTGGGCCTGGGCGGCTCCGCTGCTCTGTTCGGCGCGGGTGCTCTGCTGCTGTTCCTGACAACGCGGGTAGCCGTCCCGGCGTTCGTCTCCGCCACCGGGGCAGAGCCTGTGGTGATGTGGTTCCTGGCCGCAAGCATCGTCCTTTTTGGCCCCCTGCTTCTCACGGCTGCCCTGCTGTTGTATCGGGAACGGCGTCTGCCGGGTTCGTTGGGCGCGCGGCTGTGGCTTCGCCTGATGAATGGCGGCGACTGGCTCTGGGCAATTGGAGGGCTGGCGGCTGTCGGCGTGCTGACCGGCGGCATCGGCGCCGCGCTCCTGATGCTGCAAGACGGGAAGACTCTTCATCCCTCGTTCATGGCTTTCGAGCCGCTCGGTCCTGGGCGGTACTGGATTCTCGGCGCGTGGCTGCCGTTTTTTGTACTGAACGTCATTGGGGAAGAGTTTGTCTGGCGGGGTGTCGCACTGCCGCGGCAAGAGGTTGCCTTCGGGGAGCGGGCTTGGCTGGTCAATGGGAACTGTGGTTGCTGTTCCACGCTGCCTTCCCCTGGCAAGTCCTGTTGACGCTCGTGCCGATCACGTTGCTCCTGCCCTATGTCGTCCAGCGGCGTCGCAGCACACGGGCCGGGATCGTTATCCATGCCGGGTTCGGAGCAATGGGCTTCCTGGTCCTAGCATTCGGGCTTGCCTAAGTGTCCTCACAGCGCCGAACCATCCGCTGCAGCAGACGGCGGCAGCGATCTTGGTATCTCGGAGTTCAGCCGCCGGTCCACGGCCGATATCTTCGTTTCAGCGGCCTGGCCAGAGAGATTTCTGCCTACTCCATCAATTTGGGATATAGTCCGGGGAACAGAGCAGCCCCCCGCAGCCGAAGAGGAGAAGGGGCGTGGATATCGCGGCATGGCTCCTGAGCCTCGGCCTGCAGCAATACGAGCCGGCTTTTCGCGAAAACGACATTGAAGCTGATACGCTTCCCCAGCTCACCGCCGACGATCTCGTGGCGCTCGGGGTCATATCGATCGGCCACCGCCGCAAGCTGCTCGCCGCCATCGCCGCCCTGCGCGCGACTTCGGATACAGCGGTTACCTCGACCACGCGATCCCTGGCGGCGATCTCAGGGGCAGCCACGCCGCTTCCAGACGCTGAGCGGCGGCAGCTAACGGTCATGTTCGTTGACGCCGTCGGCTCGACGGCACTCGCAGCCCGCCTGGACCCCGAGGACATGCGCGAGGTGATCGGGACCTACCATCGCTGCGTCGCGGAGACTGTTGGTCGCTATGGCGGCTTCGTCGCAAAGTATATGGGGGACGGTGTACTGGTCTATTTCGGCTGGCCACAAGCTGATGAGGCCGATGCCGAGCGCGCCGTGCGCGCTGCTTTGGCTACGCTGGAGGAGGTCGGCCAGGCCGCCCCGGCCGGCGAACGGGTTACCGCACGCATCGGCATAGCCAGTGGCCTCGCCGTCGTCGGCGACCTGCTGGGCGCCGGCGCCGCACAGGAGCAGACGGTGATAGGCGAGACCCCAAACCTCGCCGCGCGCCTACAATCGCTCGCTGATCCTGGCTGCGCATTGATCGACGCAGAAACACGGCGGCGCATCGGCGGCTTGTTCGAGTACCGCGAGCTTGGCGACTTTGATCTCAAAGGCCTGCCTGGCCCTGTGCGCGCGTGGCTGGTGCTGGGCGAAGCCTTGGTTGAGAGCCGGTTCGCGGCAATGCATGCGGCTTCCCTCTCGCCGCTGGTCGGGCGCGATGACGAGCTCGGCCTGTTGCTGCGCCGCTGGCAGCAAGCAAAAGATCGTGAAGGGCAGGTGGTGCTCATCTCCGGCGAGCCCGGCATCGGCAAGTCCCGCCTGATCGCTGCGCTCGAGGAGCGCGTGGCCGGGGAGGCGCATCTCAAACTCAAGTACTTCTGCTCGCCGCATCACCGCGACAGCGCACTGCAGCCCATAATCGCACGCTGGCAGAACGACGCCGGCTTCGTGCGCAGCGAGTCTGCGGGCGCACGGCTTGACAAGCTGGAAGCCCTGCTTCTCCCACTCGGCGCCACCCTGGAAGAGGTGGCGCTCGTCGCCGAGTTGCTCAGCGTGCCGGGCGGAGAGCGTTATCCGCCACTAGCTCTCAGTCCGGAGCGCAAGAAGGAGCAGACCTTCGGAGCGTTGAACCGGATTCTGGACGAAAAGGCACGTCGGTCCCCCGTGCTGATCCTGTTCGAGGACGCGCATTGGGCCGACCCAAGTTCGCTTGAGCTGTTGGACAGGTTAATCATGCGTCTAGCCGCATTGCCAGTGATGGTGATCATTTCCTTTCGGCCAGAGTTTCAGGCGCCTTGGGTCGGCCAAACCAGCGTGACCTTGATTGCGCTGAGCCGGCTCGGCAATCGCCAGGCAACGGCGCTCGCAAGCCAGGTTGTCGTCGGTCAGGCGCTACCGGCTGGGATGCTGGAGCGGATTGTGGCGCAGACCGATGGGGTGCCTCTGTTCATCGAGGAATTGACCAAGGCCGTGCTGGAGCGCGCCAGTCAGCCCGATATCGCGGGCTCGCTTTCGGTGCCGAGCACCTTGCAGGCTTCACTGGTGGCACGGTTGGATCGGTTGCCGTTCGCAAAACAGGCGGCGCAGATCGGCGCGGTTATCGGCCGAGAGTTTAGCCATGAGCTGCTGGCCGCGGTGGCGAGAATTCCCGAGGCGGCATTGACGCAAGGATTGGACCAGCTCGTGAGCGCCGGTCTCGCCTTCCGTCGCGGCACCTCGGCCGAAGCTACTTACTCCTTCAAGCACGCTCTCGTTCAGGATGCCGCCTATGTGAGCCTGCTGCGTAGCACACGACAGAAGTTGCACTCGCGGATCGCCAAGGTGCTGGAAGAGCGGTGGCCGGACGTGGTCGAAACCCAGCCTGAGCTGCTTGCCCATCACTTCACCCAAGCCGGCTTGATGGAGCGCGCCGTCGATTACTGGCAGCGGGCTGGCGAACGCGCGTTCCGGCGCTCGGCAGCTGCGGAAGCCACAGGCCATCTTGCCAAGAGCATCGAACTCTTGCGAACCTTGCCGGAAGACCGCGCTCAAGCGGAGCGCGAGCTGCATCTCCAGACGATGCTCGGCCAGGCGTGCATCGCCCGCCACGGCTACGCCGCGTCTGAAACCGCTGCCGCTTTCGCCCGCGCCCGGGATCTGGTCGAGGCCATAGGCGACGTGTCACAACAATTCCCCGTGCTGTATGGGTTCTGGGCTGTCCAATACGTCCGGATGGCGGTTCGAGAGCAGCAGAACCTCGCCCGACATATTCTCGCGTTGGCCGAGCAGCACCCCGACCCGGAGCGACTATGCGTAGCGCACCGGATTTGCGGGGCGACCAACGAAATGACGGGCGAGTTGCCCGCCGCCCGGGAGCACCTCGAGCAAGCTATTGCGCTGTACGACCCGGAGCGGCACGGTTCCACAGCCTTTACCTTCGGACAAGACCTTGGGGTTGCCGTGCTGTCGCACCTGGTTTGGGTGCTGTGGCTGCTGGGCTACCCCGATCAAGCATCTCGCCGGCAAGCCGAAGCACTGGCGTTGGCGCGCCGTGTTGGCCACAAGAACACGCTAGGGTTTGCCCTGATGTACAGCGCGATGGCGGGTGCCTATGGCCACAACGCTGGAGTGGCCGCTGAGCACTCCGCATCCTTGCTGGAATTGGCCCGGGAGCAGAAATTTGATCTGTGGCGCGCCGGCGCGACGGTGGTCAATGGCTGGGCCACTGCTCGCCAAGGGCACGGAGCAGTCGGCATTGCGGCGATCGAGCGCGGTCTCGCGGAGTGGACGGGCAGCGGCGCAGAATGGATGCGACCATTCTTTCTCAGCCTGCTTGCCGACGCCTGCGCACTCTCCGGTGACGTGCTACGGGCGCTCGGGGAATTGGATGAGGCTAAGGCGGCGGTCGAGCGGACGGGGCAGCGCTGGCCGGACGCCGAACTGCATCGATTGCGAGGGCAGTTCCTGACAGCTTTGCCGGACGGCGGAAGACCAGGCGAGGCAAGCGCCGCGTTTCAGAGTGCGATCCAGATCGGCGGCGTCAATCCGCAAAGTTCTGGGAGCTACGTGCTGCCACCAGCCTCGCCCGACTCTGGCGCGATGAGGGCAAGCATGCCGACGCCCGCGATCTGCTCGCGCCGGTGTATGCTTGGTTCACCGATGGCTTTGAGACACCCGACCTCAAAGAGGCCAGGGCGCTGCTCGACACCTTGAGGTGAATAGAGATCCACGCTACTCTCGTGCGGCTTCCTGAGCCAGAAAGCGTCGGACGAACCGCGGCGCGTTGCCATCCCATCTGCCGCGGGTGGAAGGATCGTCGACATCGAGGACCATGCCTGCCCACGCTGCCGCAATGGCTTGCATCGGATCGGCGAGGACGTGAGAGAGCGGCTCGACTCGGTCCGGCGCAGCTGCGTGTAATCGTGTGCGCCGGCCTAATATGCCTGCCCCGCGGCCATTCTGCGTGCCTGCCTGCGGCGCAGCGATCAGGATGAGATTCAGCATCAATCAAGATGAGACTCGGCGGAGGTGGTGTGACGCAGTGAGGCGTAGCCCGAACGGAGTTACACCACCTCCGCGACGCCCACTGCCGACGTCTGTTGAGCGCGGTTGGCTGAAGTACCTTGGCGATTTTCTGAGAATGGAGAATCACCTTTGTGCCACGCCGTCATGTAACCGACCATCAGACGGCTCTTTATGAAGTTACGACAGGAACACACGACCGAGATTGCCGCGGCCAAGGCGTCGATCAGCAGAGCGACGGCCTATCGCATCAAAAAGCATCCGGACCTGCCATCGCAAAAGCAAAAGGCTCGCGGCCGGCGACGGCCTGGCCCTCTCGAGCACATCTTCGATGCCGAGGTCCTTCCCCTTTTGAAGGCGGCGCCAGGCATCCCTGCTGTCGCCATCTACGAAGGAATACTACGGCGGCAGTGCCGAGCAGGCAGGGATGTTACTCCGCGCGCGCCGGACCTGAGAGCCGTCTCATCGGACCTCTCTAATCCGACCAGACGAAGTGGGAACAATGTCACCGTTCGGCAGTTCTTCTCCGTCCACTAAGGAGATTTGAAATGTCAGAGGCGCGAGAATGGCTTGCCCAATGGCTTAGAGATGCTCATGCCATGGAAGAGCAGGCCGAAACGATGTTGAACGGGCAGTTGAGCCGTATCGAGAATTATCCCGAGCTCAGCGACCGAATCCGACTGCACCTTGATGAAACGAGGCAGCAGGCTGCTCGGTTGAAAATCTGCCTCGACCGAATGGATGAGGGTTCATCCACGATGAAGGATGCTGGCGGCAAGCTGACGGCGATGGCGCAATCGTTGAGCGGCATCTTCGCCGGCGACGAGGTGATGAAGGGATCACTCGCGAGTTACACTTTCGAGCACATGGAAATCGCCTCCTACACGATCCTGATTGCCGCCGCTGAATCGCTGGGCGAAAGCGAGGTCGCGCGGGCTTGCGACGAGAACTTGCGAGAGGAGGTCGCGATGGCGGAATGGTTGAAGGACCATCTTCCCTCGACAACCGAGCAGTTCCTCGCGAGGGCCGAAACGGAAAGCGATAGCGCGAAGCGCTGATGAGCTTGCAGGGTACGCGCCGCTTCTGAATCCTTCCGAGGAACCCTGATGCGCCCGTCGGCCGAGATATTCATCTGGCGCTCGGTTGCCGAGAAAACATCGCCGCCGCCGCAGCGCCGTCTTGGCGCCGGCTTGGGACCCCGGCGATGATGGCGCCCGGAACACACAGCTTCAGATCCTCGAAGCGCATGCCCCTGACTCAACTATGGCGCGGGGAATAGCTTGGCGACGTGGTGGCGGTTGCCACGACCGCAGAAGCCCCTGATCGCGGGAAGGAAGCTCGCTGTCAGCCGGCGTCCGCGATTTGGAGGTGGCGAAACGAGATGCCCCATGGCGAACTGCAGTGAGCAAGTAAAGGCTTGCCTAATGACGTCGTGATTGCATCGTCTGAGGCTGCCAAGTCTGACCCGGCGTGCGAGCTCACTATCCAGACACCGCGCCACGCCATGCAGGTCAAAGCATACCGTCCATTCGTCTCCAAAACTTCCCTGTAACCCCGGGACAGCCACCAAAGATGTGGGAACATCGGGATAGATCCGACTTACGGGTCCGCACCTTAACTGATCGAGGGCGCTGCCAAGTGTAGGTAGATAGCACGGCTGTGCCCATCGGCGCTAACCCGAAGGGGCACCGGGGCCTTCGGGGGAGCGAGTTATCCGATCCCCAGACAGCATTCCCAGGGAACAACTCTGGCCCTCGGATGGTTCGGTCCTATGGTCGCATGCAGGCTCGTCGATGGTTGAGGTCGACAAAAGGAAACAGAAGGTTATCGCCGACCTTGTACGACGGTGGATCAGGGCAGAAGCCATCCGCAACTACCTTCGCAAGGCGCTAAATCTTCCGGTAGAACAGGAGCTACCGGATCACCACAGGTCATTGCTCGACCAAATCGATCGGGCCGACAAAGAGTGAGTACGTGTTGGTCGTGAACTCACCAAATAAAGTCCAGGACGTTTTGTCAAAAGCGTACGTGGCCAGACACATCGCCCCCATCGGCTTATAGTTACTTTTCCGAACGGGAGGCTGTCATGCTACCATTGCCCCACGCCGGCGAGTCAGAAGTACTTGCCGAGATCAATAAATTGCTAGACCATCACGCCGGGGCAACGCCGGTGCCGGTTCACAAACTCGCGGCGATTATCCGGCTGCGCCTAAAGAGCCATCTCTCCGTCGCGACTATCGAGGGGCTGATCGTAGACGAGGCCGGATGTCGCCAATTGCCTATGCTCTTTGAAATGCCGGGAACAGATGCGACTGTCGTTTCATCTGCTCTGGGCCGCGCGCCTTGAAGGTTAGGCGATCTGGCATTGGGCAGTAGGAGAGGGAGCCCGCCGCCTCGGAGGGATTGGCGACGGACCCCGGCAGTGGCTGCACCGAGACGGATCGACCGCTGCGAGTCTTTAACCGGCGAGGGCCTGCATTGTTCCCCCAATGCGTGTGGCGCTAGCATCGAGCATGCAATCGACGATCGCCTGAAAGCCGGGCTCCATCGCCTCCTGGCAATCGATCTCGCGGTCGGCATATTCGCGCTGTCGTCTTGGCGCTGCAGGCTGGACGCGAAGAGAAATGATGCGGCCCCTCTAGAGGCTCATCGCTGCCGACAAATGACGCAGAGGGACCACGCCGAGGTCGCGGCGCAGCTCGCCATCGCGCGCGCCATCCCATGCGGCGGTCGGCCTTGACGTCGGGCGGGTAGGCGCCAGATGGCGCCGAATGAAGCGCATCCGAACCAACAACATCGCCACGGGGTACAAGGGCGAGACGCATGACGGCCCCGCCGACGACGAGTCCAAACATTCATTTACTGCCCGGTTTGCGGGCAGACATTCGACGCGCGCGACCTGGGACAGGTGTTTCACCATGCAGAGCCTGTGCACCATCCAGTTCCAGTGGAACAGTAGAACTCTCCAGCAAGGCTGCTCGGGACGCGCGGCCATTGCGTACGGGACTGGGCACCGTTGGATCGAACATGGCGACCCCGCTCGACGTCGCGGCTCAAGGCTGCCAGGGGGTAGTGAGGAGCGACCCGAGGAATTTTCGTCGATCTCCGCAGGGAAACCCATTCGCCGCTCACGTTCAACGACTCTGTCTTGGAACGACACCGCGATTTCATACCGAGCGGCGACACCGGTGAGCCGTCCTGGTAGGAGGCCCGGCCCCGTCGTGCCAGAGCCTGTGGGGAGTGAAGCGACCCTGGCCCCGAGACATGGGGATGCCGGCTTGCCGATCAAGCGGGCATACTCTGCCTCCGGCTGCCCATACGACCCGTTTGCCAAGGAGATGAGGGCAGCTCGGTCGCGGACGATGACCTCGCCACGATTTGACCTGATGAGGCCGCGGCCTTCCGGCATTTGAAGTGCCACGGCGTTATGCAAGCTTCCGCTGGAAAGAACCATGCAAGGCGAGCGCAGCACCGCCCTGATCGCGTGAAGCTGGTCATCGAGCACAGGGCTGCGAGTTAGCCGACGAGCGTGGCTGTTTCTATGTAACCAAACCACCTGCGCCGCGTTTCGTTCAACGCGATCGCGACACTTCGGTCACGGCGCAAAATTCGGCAGGTCAGGAGGCCATCGTGGTGGCGCGAAGTTCGCCGAGTCGTAGTGAATTATGGGACTGTCTCATCATCGGCGGCGGCCCGGCCGGCCTGTTGGCCGCAACGTATCTGGGACGTTTTCTGCGTCGCGTGATTGTCATCGACTCTGGCGAAAGCCGGGCGAAGTGGATTCCCGAAAGTCACAATTGTCCGGGTTTCCCAGATGGCATTTCTGGCGTCGATCTTCTCACGCGCATGAGGGAGCAAGCCGTGCGGTATGGCGCGGAGCTGGTCGACGATATGGTGCTAGACGTCTGCCTTGACGGGACAGACTTCCTTGTCGCCGCGAGCTCTCGTATTCGAGCTCGCTCGGTGCTTGTGGCCACCGGAATCGTCGACACACTGCCAGATATTTCGGAAATCGCGGCTATGATCGAAGCCGGTTCCCTGCGGCTATGCCCAATTTGCGACGCATATGAGCTTATCGGCAAGCGGGTGGCCGTGTTCGGTCCGGCCGACGATGCGATGAAGAAAGCGCTGTTCCTGCGAACGTACACCCAAGACGTCACCATGCTGGTGACCAGTGCGGTCACGGCATTGGACTACGACGCTGGCGCATTGCTAAGAAGGGCTGAAGTCAAAGTAGAGGCATGCATGCCCGGCTCGCTGCACTCCAAAGGTGGAGCCAGTGTCAGGCTCATCAACGGGGATGTGCGCGTCTTCGACACCATCTACCCCGCGATGGGCTGCACCATACGCTCGAAACTGGCTATCGACCTGGGTGCGAAATGTGATGAGGTCGGCAACGTGGTCGTCGACTCGCATCAGCGAACCGCCATTGCTGGCCTCTATGCCGCTGGCGACATCGTCAACGAGATCAACCAGCTCGCGGTCGCATTCGGGCACGCCGCGGTCGCTGCAACCGACATTCACAACTACCTGTGCGAAAGCGACGGCGAGCGCCCACCGCGCGGTTGACCCGCAGGCATCACAGCTGGTCGTTGTTCCTTGGTCTCTCCAGCGCGCCAATTCGAAAAACGACCGGACGTCTATTTCGCCGTGGGCATTGTTGGCCGCCTGGAGCAACCGGATCGGAGGCCAGGCGGCGTCACGATTGGCGGGAGACATCGTTCTCGTCGCCAGAGAATTCTTTTGGGGTGGAAGGGCTGATCTCGCCGCCGGCGACTTTGGCGAGCAGCATCCCCAAGGTCAGGCGCGCTCGTTCATGGCTGCGCCGGCAAAAATATTCTCAAGAAGCTCGATAATAGAGACGCCAAGTATCAGAGCATCATGCGATCCCTCGATAGCGAAATGGCTGGCGGAGCGGGAAGTGAATTGAACCAGGGGGTGACCCACGAACTTAGAGTGACGTGCAGCGACACGTCTCAAGGAACCTTTCCGGCGTTGCGCGCTTGTTGAGCATGCGTTTCACAACCCCGTGAACGACAACAGAAAAATGCTGGAACCAAAAGGAAATCCGCCCTGGCGAAAGAAAAGACATTGGACGATCTCTTCCTCGATACGCCCAAGATATCTTACGCGGAAAAGAAGATCCTGAAGGCGCTTCCCAAGATGGCGCGCGCCGCATCATCGGCCGATCTGAAGGCAGCCTTCGAGAAGCACAAGGACGAAACCGAAGGTCATGTCGTGCGCCTGCAGCAGGTTTTCGAGCTCCTTGGCAAGCGGGCACAGGGCAAGACGTGTCCCGCGATCGACGGCATCATCGAGGAGGGCGAGGAGATTATGGAGGAGTTCAAGGGAACTCCCGCACTGGACGCCGGTCTGATCTCCGCTGCCCAGGCCGTCGAGCACTACGAGATCACCCGCTATGGCACGCTGAAGCGCTGGGCCGAGGTCTTGGGCATGAGCGACGCAGCCAAACTGCTCGACCAGACGCTCGCGGAGGAATCCATGACGGACGAGGCATTGACGGGTCTCGCGGATGCTTCCGCCAACGAAATGGCCAAGGCCGCCTGATCACACACCAGCCACCCCAACATGTTGGGTTGGCTGTTTTACTTCCAGCATCCGTTCTTTCGATAGGAGACAATCATGGGTCGAGGCATTCTACTCTGGCTGCTCGGAGTTCCTATTCCGATCATTATCCTTCTCGCGGTGTTCATGCGGTAGGAGGAATTCATGGCATCAACCATCCTGGCGACGGACGTCGCCGCGCCGGTCGAGTCCTCGTCATCCGCAGTCAACTGGGGACCGATCATCGCCGGCGCCTTCGCTGCCTCGAGCCTGACGTTCATCCTGATGCTTCTCGGGTCCGGCCTCGTGTCTCCATGGTCCAACGAGAGCGCCAGCGTGACGACCTTTGCCATGTCCACCGCGATCTGGCTGGTCATCGTTCAATGGCTGTCATCGGGTCTGGGCGGCTATCTGACCGGGCGCCTTCGCACCAAATGGGTCGGCGTTCACAGCGATGATACCTTCTTCCGGGATACCCACACGGCTTTATGGCTTGGGCACTCGCCACGCTGCTGGTTGTGTTCGTGCTCGGCTCGACCCTGTCCGCGGCAATCGGCACCGGCGTTCAGGCGGCCTCGACAGTGGCCTCGGGAGTAGCAATGGGTGCCTCGGCAGGCGCGACCGCAAACGCCGGGAACGACGGAGGCAGCGACGCGACGTCGTATTTCGTCGATGCGCTGTTCCGCCCGACCGATCTTTCCAGGCTGGCGGCGCCGGCCGCGGAGGGCGATGCGACAGCAGCCGCACAAGCTTCCCGCATCCTCATTACGAGTGCGGCGGCCGGCGAAGTCTCGGCCGACGACAAGACTTATCTAGGCCAACTCGTGGCCGCTCGCACTGGCCTGTCGCAAGCGGATGCTACTGCCCGGGTTGATGCGGTGCTTGCTCAGGTCGAGGCGGCCAAAGTCCGAGCACAGGAAGCAGCCGACACAGCTAAAAAAGCCGGCGCCACCTTCGCGCTGGTTGGCGCGCTTTCTCTCATCATCGGTGCTTTCATCGCCAGCGCAGCGGCTGCGTTAGGCGGCAAGCAGCGCGACGACGAAGAAGACGCGCTCTATCTCACAGCTAGTCGAGGCTGAAGACGTCTACTCCCGGCCGGCCCAGATGGTCGGCCGGACTCCATCTCCCCGCGCTCTCTTGTTCTTGTGCGTGCAGCAACGATATTGCTGCAAGCGCGTTGCACAGATTGCCGTCCATTCCGGGCGTCAGAACAGGGACGGCCCCATTGCGAAAAATCTCCGATACGATCGCCCACCTGGCCGCGCTGCAGGCGCGACATGCCGCACATCCCGCCGACCTCGGTGCGTCAGACCATCTCCGGACGCTGGCCGAGTTCGGTACCAATCCCGGCGGGCTGGGAGCGAAGTTCTACATTCCCAATGACCTATCCAAGGGCGCCACGCTCGTCGTCGTGCTGCATGGCTGCACACAGAACGCGGCCGGCTATAACCATCATTCCGGCTGGTCCCAACTCGCCGACGAGGCTGGCTTTGCGCTGCTCTTTCCCGAACAGCAACGCGGCAACAATCCGAACCTCTGTTTCAACTGGTTCCAGCATGGCGACACCAAGCGTGGTTCGGGAGAGGCGCTTTCGGTTCGCCAGATGATCGAGACGATGGTCGTCACCCACGGTCTCGACCGAAAGCGCATCTTCATCACGGGCCTTTCGGCCGGAGGCGCAATGGCGGCGGCCATGCTGGCTACCTATCCGGAAGTGTTTGCCGGCGGTGCGATCATTGCCGGTCTGCCCTACGGCAGCGCAGCGACCATCCCGGAGGCCTTCGATCGCATGCGCGGCCACGGCGGTCCTTCGGAACAGGATCTGCAACGGGCCCTCCGCGGCGCATCGGATCATCGGGGACCGTGGCCGAGGATTTCGATTTGGCACGGTGCCGCTGACCACACGGTTTCGCCTTCCAACGCGGAAGCGATCGCAGGCCAATGGCGGGGAGCCCACCGGCTTGAAAAAGTGACGCGTCAGGAAGCTGCCGGCCCGCACGCAAAGCAGGTCTGGCGTGACGGCGCGGGAGAGGCCTTGATCGAAATCAACATGATCGCCGGGATGGGCCACGGCACGCCGGTCGGCGACGGCGTCGGCGCTCCAGGACCTTATATGCTTGATGTCGGCATCGCCTCCACACGGGAGATCGCGCAGTTCTGGGGCATCGCGGCAACGGAGGAAAGCGCCTCCCGGAAATCGAGGCCGCAAGTCCCCGCCAGCCAACGGCCACCCCAGTCACCGGCGCCAGCTATGGAAAATGCGAAGACGAAGCCCCGACAGTCGACTGCCATCCATCAGTTCCCGCGTCACCCGGAATCGGGCCAACCCGGCGTGAAGAAGATTATCGAGGATGCCCTGCGGGCAGCGGGCCTGATGCGCTAGGCGGGCGGCGCAAATCGCTCGCCGACTGTCTCGCCGGCCCGCGAAGGTCAAGCGGGTCCGACCAAGCAAGGGAACGCGTTGTTCTTTGGAATCGTTGACCGCTTTTCAGCAAGCAGTCGCATGCACCTCGTCCAGATCCTGCTTCCCCATCGACTACCGAGCGGCTGCCTTCGGCCGGGTCTTTATCAAGACGGTTTTTCCTAGACATGGCACTTTCTCCGTTGAGAAATCGCCAACTCGGCATGAGGAGCAAAGTCCCTCGATTGGGCGGCTTTCCGCTTCTGCCCTTCCCGCTGGCGATACCGTGCCCCAGTCGGACTAAGCCGCCGGGCGCTCAGGCGGGCAGAGGCCCGTCTTCCTCTGCTTTTCGATCGGCCTCCGCCGCTTCCATTTCAAGCCGCGCCAAATGGGCCTGGATCTCCTCGGGCTCGGCGTGCTCTAGCCCGACGACATTGTTCCTCGTTTCCTGCAGTGCAACGATGATCTCATCAAGTTTTGCATGAATAGCAGCGGTGTCGCGATAACCCTGGATCAGGACGACACCGGTAATCACAATCGCAGCTACTGAAAGCGCATAGGTGACTACGTTTGTTAGCCCGAAAGGAACCATCGCCGTGCAAGCAACCATCGCGGCGATCATCAAATAGAAGCCAGGCGGCCGGGACAGAAAGTCGGCAACCGCAAAGAGAAATCGGTTCATGCGAATCCCCAGCAAACAATCTATTACGATTGGGGCGGGATTTTACATTTTCGTCAATGCTCCGGGGGCTATGAGCCGGACGGGCTTGAATGATACCGGCTGACGATCAGTCTTCGAAGCAACGGCGAAAAGCGCCATGACGGGTTTGAGATGGATGGACTCTTTAACGGTTCTCAGCAACCTTCCGCCCCCAGGGATCGCACCATACGCGCCACAATCGGATCGTACGGGATTTTTTCATCGCTGCTGTAATTTATGGTAAAGAGCGCGGCACGGTCGTTGCAGACCGCAATGGCGCGGACATATCGGATGTGTTCGTTCTTGATCCCCGAGTAGCTGGCCCATCTCGGCGTGACGCGCCTATAGGTCAGTTTCCAGCCCCGCTTTTCATCCTCGACCATGCGGTGCTCGATCTCTGCGCGAAAACTGTGCTTGCCGAGCCTTGCGCCCCACACGGTAAGAAGGGCATCGTTTTCGCCCCGAAATTCCGCGCCCTGGTCCGAACGCTGCGTCAGGACAAAGCCAGGGGGAACATCGAATATGAAGCCAAACTGCCTGACGCCGAAGAGCTGCCACGCGTGCGCTTGGAGAAGCGTGCTGCAAAATAAAACCGAAACGAGGCTCAACAGAAAACGTGCCATTGGCATTAAATTAGCGTCGCGTCATATACCGTCCAGACCGGACAAGATTGGCGACAAAGAAAAAGTCGCAGACGACTTGCCGCTGATGTCAGCCTCGTGCACGACTGAAACCCGGGAGACCACCCTTGAAATTCTTAAGGGTTGATCACTTGGGACGACACTTCAAGCCGGGCTCCTATCAAGCACGGCGGCGGGAGATGTTGGCATAGCGCCGGGGGCGGACTGGCAGGTCTCGGGGACGTTATGCACTTCGATCCAGGCGGTCGATCTCATCGGGCGTTCGCCCCCGCCGCTCGCGATAGCGTGGCAGCGACCATCCCTTCTGCAACGCCATGCCGCGCACGAGCAGCCCGGCAATGAGACCTGCCCCGAGCACGACCTCGCGACTTAAGCCGATATTCGTGAGCACAACAAAGACCATCGCCCCAGCAAGCGCTGCCGTGACATAGACTTCACGGGAAAGCACTATTGGACTTTCATTGCCCAGCACGTCACGAAAGATTCCGCCGGCACTCCCATTGCCACCGCCACCACCGCGCCTAAGCCTGCAAGCAAAGCGCGCTCCGCACCCGTGACAGCGAAGAGCGCCAAACCGAGGGCATCGAGCCACAGGAGCCAGCGGTAGCGACTCTGCGGGATGTGAGCGGTGAAAAACACTGCGCATGATACGATGACGCATGCGAGAAGAATGGCGGGCTCCCGCACCCAGAAAACGGGGCTCAAGCCCAGAAGAAGGTCGCGCAGCGTGCCACCGCCGATGCCCGTCACCGTGCCGAGCAGGACGAAGCCGACTACGTCCAATTTGCTTGCTCGAGGCGACCAGCGCGCCCAAGATCGCAAAAACGATTAAGCCCAGCCAGTCGAGAAGTGCGGCGGCTGTGTCGAAGAGCATAGGAATCTTCCGCTTGGGTTGGCGACCGCAGCGCGTCTTCCGCTGCTGCATACGCTCGACTACGCGTCAACACAGAACCATCGCGTTGACTCTATCGAGGTTTTCGGCGTATTTTACCGCTTGCCATAACCAACAAAAACCCTGCCGAAGCGGGGCTTTGTCGTACAGCCGTGGCGGCGAGATGGTTAGGCGCCTCGATCCGGGCGCCCTCGCCGATCTCTTTTAGCATAGCCTCTGCTTTGGCCTTGTCCTTCGTGGTCAGCACGGTGCGCCAGTACGGCTTCTCGAAAAGGCTAACGATGTACGTCGTCGCAGGCTTGTCGTTCATCGCCCGTCCAGCCAATTTGCTATGCGGCTAATGTAGATCCAAGCACAAAAAGCTCGCCCATTCGTTCGCATGTTTCGCTTCGAATTGACTTGAGCGCATCTATTCGTCAGCCGGCCAGTCCACCATTTTCTCGCCGGTTAGGCCCGGCGGCCGAGCCCCAACGACGCGGGCCGCTGTGTCATAGTTCGCAACATGGGAGGAAAGCGGTGCCCAGACCCCAACGCGCTGCCTGTGATAATCCAGAGGGCTATGACGGCCTTTTGGAAACCCGAATTGAAGTGGTAGAAGTCCACGGCGAGTGGTCGGTGCACGTAGTCGAGGAAGACGAAGAACGCATCTACGCATTCGTGCTGGAATCCTTCGCCCTAGCCTTCGCGGAGGGCCAGAGGATGCGCCTGAAACTCGCTGATATTGTGCGGCATTAGCGCTGCGTTTGGGTGGCGTCCTTTGCCTCGCTGTAGGTGTTCTACCTACCCGACATCGGCGCCGCATGCGGCCGCTCGTAGTCGGCCGGCCTGCCGTTCAGCAGATTGATCGCCCGCTTTATATCCCCGTGCAGCCGGTCGATCACGTCCCAATGCTCATGAAATGGCTTGAGCGACAACTGCGCGTCGCGGAGTTCTACCGTCAGAAGCCACGCCTGTGGTTCAATTTTGGCGAGGTGATATTCGGAAACGGCTTCGTGTCGGCGAGGGTGCGGCATCCCGCAAAATAGGAATATATTCCGCATCCCGTCAAGGCACATAGACTTCGTCCCGCCCTCAGCGCATGCTCGAGATCGGCGAGCTGAAGGGCAACATGGACGCGATCAACGCAGCCCGACGAACGGGCGGCTGTGTTGCACTCTGTAAGCCGTTCCAACGATAAAAATTGTCGGGTTGCTCCCCGCCCTCGCGACTGCGGAGTGGTCGTTTCATCGATTGACTCGCGTAATGCACCGGCAGTTAATCTCCCCGCCAGGGCAAAAGAGGGGCTATGAAACTGGGAGCAAACGATGACTGTCCAAAAAGAAGACTATCGAACCAACAGAGCCGACTACGCCATAGCTGCGATGCATAGCCGAGCGACCGCTGAGGGCGATCGTGACGATTTGGTGGCGAGGAAAAAGTCCCTGTGGGTAACAGATCGGCGATCTGCAAAATTGGCTGCAAACCCGTCCGAAAGCTCGCCAGAACCCAAGGCAAAACCGCGCGGTAAGTGAATCGGACGCCAGCCACTTTCTTACCGCCGCGTACTTCGTTCGCATGGTTCGATTATATTAGAGGTATCTAAAATACCAACCAGCCAGTCGAGCATTCCCTAAAGGCTCGCTGGTCAGGCCCAGCGGCCGCCCCCTAACCCAAGCTGCTGGGCCGCCCGCTAAGGAAGTGCGTTGTATCACTGATACGGTCGTCGGTGACCCCCTCCGTACCGCGGCCGTGATCGCAACCACGTCACCGATGCCAAGGCCCCGCATCGGTACCACTCAAACGAATGGCAATTTTCTGTCTGGATGCGTTTAGTATCCATTCTCCGGAGACCCGCGCATGGGCTCGCGTGGGAGACAAGTGACTCCCCTTTAAAGGCATCGAGATGCTACGAGCGCTGAAAAGTCAGTTCCTTAGACCTAAGGATCGGGCGATTTGCCAGCGGGCTGTCGACCAGATAACCGCCGACGCTAAATGGTACAGCACTTCGATAGTCAGATTCTGGCCTCGACCACGCTGAATCTCTTTCAATCAGGGGTCGTAAACGAAACGAATTTGCTGGCACATGTTCGCGCGCGGCGCCACGACTTCACTAAACTGACAGGCTAGCTCCACCCGGGCGGAAACAGCGCGTTTCAGCAAATCGTGAATTGACTGCATCCATGAAAGCCGGTTGGCGGCACGGCGAGGTGATGCGGTCGCTCCGTCGCCTGATCGCAGCCGACAACATGACGCAAAAGGAAAATGCCAAGGTCGAAGCGCAGCTCGCCATCGCGCGTGCGATGATGCGTGCGGGCCGGCCTTGACGATCGCCAGACCGGCGCCAGACGGCGGCGCACTGGCGCTCGGCGGCGTCATCGTGGTGAATTTGAGACGCTGATTCAGCTGCTCCCCGCAAGCTGATTGCGATCGAGACAACTTTACCGGCTCGCGAAACGGACCCTCCATATGCTGCCTCTAGGTTAGTCCCAGCTAAATGAAGGGGGCTTCCATGCGTGTGACGTTTTGGCGTTCAGAACGCGGCAACCTCGCCGTGGTGTTTGCGTTGGTCTTGCCAGTCGTGCTTTTGGGCGTCGGAGTGGCGATAGACTTTGCGCGCGTGAGCCGAACTGCCCAACAGTTGCAGGAGGGAGCCGACTCCACGGCCCTTCAGTTGGCCGTGGCAAGCGCGAACAGCAGCGATATGACGTCGGAACAGCGTCAGGAGAACGTTGATACTTTCGCCAGCCCCACCTTTGTGGCCACGCGAAGTCCCTATAGTGGTGACGCCCACCACACGGTTGGATCAACCAATCCCACAATCGTGACGGTTGTATTGCACCAACCGCAGGAATTGGCCTTCTCGGCAATCCTTGGCGTCGATAAACTTGATATTAGCCGAAGCGCAACCGCGATTGCCTATCCGCGATACCCAGTCTGTCTTCTCGTGTTAGATCGGTCCGCCTCGAACGCATGGTCGAATTCGGGGTCTTCGTCGATAAATGGCCAGAAATGCGTTGCGCAGGTGAATTCAAGATCGGGGTCTGCGCTAGCCACGAATGGCTCATCGTCCATCAGGACATTGGTGACGTCAGTCGTCGGCCCCTCCGGGCCGTCTGCCGGCTTCAACCCTCAACCGGTTTTCAATCAGAAAGAGCTGGCAGATCCCATTATCTCCCGACTGGTCTGGCCAACAGACAATGTCTGCACCTACAATAACCTGGTGATCAAAAACGCCACCGCAAATCTCGTTCCCGGCACTTTTTGTGGAGGGCTCACTCTATCGGTCGGAGCGGTGGTCAATCTTGCCGCGGGAACGTATGTTATCAGGACGGGAGGGCTTTC
Organism: Mesorhizobium sp. M0159; assembly: GCF_040322295.1. NCBI lineage: Bacteria > Pseudomonadati > Pseudomonadota > Alphaproteobacteria > Hyphomicrobiales > Phyllobacteriaceae > Mesorhizobium > Mesorhizobium sp. M0159. The sequence continues at coordinate 15 of NZ_JAMYTF010000063.1, read as the reverse complement.
GCTCTCCTCCGGCGC
>NZ_JAMYTF010000062.1:0-25643 GCF_040322295.1 Mesorhizobium sp. M0159 | reverse complement strand
GCGGGTTCCTTCCCTGGAGGCTTCCGGACGCCGGCCTCGAGCCACGCCATCTCAGTAGACGGCCGGCATCCGAAACCCATCACAAGAGCGGACATGCGCCTTAGTCTTTCGTGAGAGGCAGCCGCCCAGTGTCATGACTAGCTCTAGGCGTGCGACCAGGCGCCTACTTCCGAACGGCTCACGATGACGCTACCCGCCTCGATTTCGCGCTGCATCCGCTGTCCCAAAGTTTCAATATCGACCTCAGCGGCCGTCGCAACGCCCCGGCTCTGGATATCCGGCAGCATCGTGACAATGAGTTCGGCGGTCTGGTGTGACCAGTCGAAGCCGCCATTGGTTCCCCCAACAACCGCCTCCATACGCATTGAGGGCGCGGTCAATCCAGCCGCGCGGAATGCCGCATCGAGCTTGATACCCATATTGGTCTCGATACCGCTGCGCCGGAACGTCTCGACGATCCATCGACAGCATTGGTCGTAGGTCGGCGCCGGCGGGCTGGATCGACAGCCGTCCCAATCCGGCTCATGGAAGACGATGGTCCCTCCAGGCCGGAGATGACGAGCGACGCCACGCAGCATGGCCACAGGATCGGCTTGAAACATCAAAATGTAGCGGCCGATCACGGCGTCGAACGGTCGGTCGAACGAGAGTGCCGCGGGATCGCCTTCACGGAAGCTGACGTTCTGGATCGGATGCGCCGCCGCACGCCGCTCCGCCGCCGCCAGGGCCGCTGGAGCCCGATCTGCGCCGATGACCTGACCTTCGCTGCCAACCATCTCGGAAACCAGGAATGTAACATCACCCGCGCCACAGCCCACGTCGAGCACGCGCATCCCGGGGCTCATGCCCGCAGAGAGCAAGATTCTTCGCGTGATCGGGTTAATGATGTCCGCCTGATGGCTGAGACGCCTGATCTCGCGATCGGAATGGACGAGAATATACGGGACGTGAACGTCGGCACCAGCGCCACCGGCGACTTCCATGGCCTGCCTCCCCTCATACGACTGTTCCCCAAATGGGGCATCGTGCTGGTCGACGACTATGCGCCGATGCGGCAGCCAGTCAACGAGACTCGCTGTCCACCTCAGCGCGAATGTCGCTTCAGGGTCACGACCCCCGGTTCCGCTAAAGGTCAGCTTTCGGGCCGCCAAATCGCCCCGGGAAGGGTCGGTTCGGGTCATCGGCGTGAATTCGCCCTCGACGAACGAACTTCCGCTCGGGGTCGACTCAAGCCGTAGCGCGAAGGTCAGGTTTGGAGAAGCGCCGGGAATGGCAGCTCCTGGCGCTCCTTGCCCGTTCGGCTGGACAAAACAAACAGCCGCTGTCCACCTCTGAGCGGCAGTTTAGTTGGGTGCCAAGCGTTAGATTTTGGCAGGAAGCGGCCGGCTTTGCGACCGCCACGCCGACCGCGGTCGATCAGCCCGCGCAGTTTCTGGAACAGGTTCGGTAGCCGGTGGACCTCGTCGAGGATAACCAGCTTGTCCTGATGCTCGGCCAAATAAAGCTCCGGCTGGGCAAGCCGTGCGCGGTCGGCGTCCGACTCGAGGTCAAGGTAGATCGAAGGACGCCGTTCGGCTATTTCCGGCGCCAGGGTTGTCTGCCGACCTGAAGCGGCCCGAGCAGCGCAACAGCGGGCATGCTGTCCAGCGTCTCGGTGAGTTCTATGCTGATGCGGCGTCCAATTATCCTTGCAATTATGGAGTATAGTTCCAGTTTTGCAAGGAAACCGGCAGCCCAGCCGTGCAAGACGCGCAGAGCCAAGGGCTTGAAAGCGCCGACGTCTTCGTTGTGAGATTGGCCCGGAACCGATCCCGCCGATGCTGACCCGGTTCATCACAATAAACAGAGCATTCGCCAAGGCACGACGGACTCTGAAACCGGGTTGATTGTCCGACCATGACGGTCGGATAACTGTCAGGACGAATACCGATCGCGCAGGAACGCGACGAAGATCGGTAAGGCAGGATTGGCGTTGTCGGATCGCCAACGGGCTAAACTGGAGATCTGAATTGGTTTGCCCCCGATCCGCAGCTTACGACAGATCGCATCTTTAAGAACCCTGTCGGCATCTCGGTCGTGGATCAGAGCGACTACAAGCCCGTTTCCGACGAGGCGCAAAAGATGCCTGCACTGACGTGATATTTGAGGATTGGAGGACGCTGCACGCTGCGTCCAACAGCGTCGGCGAGCAGAAATGCTTCGCCCCTGCGTACCAGCAGCGTTTCCTGGTGCAACTCGTGCCACTCGATCACGGAACGGCTGGCGAGAGAATGATTTGAAGCAAGAACGACAGCCAGAGTGTCTTTCCACAGCGTCAATTCGAACGCGCTGCCGGTAAACCGGGAGGAGGAGGTCACGACCACGTCGACCTGGGTGGCACCCAGAGCAGCCTCAGGCGAAGGGTAAGGACTCTCTGTCAAGCTGACGGTCACATTGGGATGAGATTGCCCGAACTCGATGATTGCATCCAAGGCCCGCCCGGCGCGGATGATCCCGTTGGAACCGATGGAAAGCTTTTGTTGGTCATCTCTGGTGCCGGACCTGGCCAGAGTGAGCGTGTTGTCGAGCTCGAGCAGCACGGAGCGCAGACGCTCCAGGAAGCGCTCGCCGGCCGGGGTTGGGCCGACGCCGCGGGCATGGCGATGAAATATCCTCGTACCCACCGCGTATTCCAGATCGCGGATGCGCCTGCTGAGCGCGGAGTGATCGATCCCTGTGCGTCGCGAGGCGCGAAGGAAGCTGCCCTCCTCCGCGACCACAAGTGCATAATTGAGGGTCGCAAGTTGGATGGAGCTCCGCATCTCTGCTCAAAGTCAAGTTGGCGACAAAACGCGTTTGAGCGCTTTTGGCCGCTGCGGGCTATCGCCAAATCTCACTATTGACACAGGGTGAGCAGTCCAACCCTCCTTACAAGAACAATAATGAAGACACGTGCATGGCGCGCTCGTTTTGGACGGTTGTCCGCATGGCCAACCGCGCTCGGTGAGTGCTGCTGTGTCTAGTCCATTATTGGGCGCCCCAATTGGTGGGGTCGATCTTGCCCGTATCTTTGCATGATGCGCTTGCCTTGCCACTACCAAGATTTGGCGAGTGACAGCATGGATCAGTCATAAGCATCATCTGTCAATTCCAGGTGAGGAGATGACGTGGTGACAAAGACGAGGATGACGAGATCTGGCCATCGGACAAGCTCGGACAACAACGAGGCTATCAGGCTGCCTCTGGCGGTAGGAGTCGGACGAGCGCACGCCCATCATGGGGAATTCCTCCAAGGCGTCTTTGAAGGGGAAAACGGAAGGCTTTGTCGCGGACTCGTAACCCTGCCGCTCACGTCGCAAGAGTCGCTAGCGACTTTCTGGCCGCATGAACAAACTGGGATTCGACCGCGGCCTGCAAACCGGACCAAAGCGGCTCGCGCGGCGGCCCTCACGCTCGCGCATATCGGAATAGCTGAAGGAGGTGGAGAACTTACGATCGAAAGCCCTATTATGATAGGGCATGGCTACGGTTCCTCGACCGCAGACGTCATTGCTGCGATTCGTGCGGTGGCAGCTGCAGCGGGCCTCACGCTGCGCCAGTCAACGATTGCGCGACTGGCGGTGGCCGCGGAAGGTGCAAGCGATGCCATTGCCTACGGCGACCAACCCCTTCTCTTCGCCCAGCGGGAAGGCCGTACGATCGAACACTTCGGTGGCGAATTCCCGCCCCTTCTCTTGGTAGGTCTCAGGGACGGCAGTGCCCGGCCGATCGATACGCTAACCATGCCGCGGGCACGCTACGATGGTGAGGAAATCGGGCTGTTCCGTGTTCTGCGGGGACTGGCGAACCGCTCCATCCGGCAACAAGATCCCCGCCTGCTTGGACGTGTCGCAACCATCAGCGCCAGTATCAGTCAGAGGCATCTGCCGAAGTCATCCTTCAATACCGTTTTGGATATAGCACGGGCGCATGACGCGTGCGGTGTGCAGGTGGCGCATAGCGGAACATTGATCGGCATCCTTCTGGACGCGGCTGCGCCCAGGGCGGCCATGCGCGCTGCTGAGCTGGCAAGGCAGGTGAGCGGCGCAGGCCTCCAAGGCGTCCATACGTTTGCCCTTAATGCCGAAACGGGGCCAATCCAGTGAGCGCGGCGCAAGACTATTTACGCGCCTATGAAACGCCGCGTTTTGCCCAACTCGCACCTAACCTCAACGCCGCCTGCTTTTCCCTCATGAAGCTGATCCCCGCCCGGTTCATGGTCGATCAGGCGGAAGCATCAGGACGCCTCAGGCAGGAAGGTCACATCATCGAAACGACGTCGGGCACATTCGGCCTAGCCATCGCAATGCTAGCTGCGGTTCGTGGCTACGCGCTTACACTTGTCACCGCCTCCAGCCTCATCGACCTGAAACTCAGGCGGCGACTGGAACAACTTGGTGCCAAAGTCATGGCCATCGACGATCCTCAAGGAGACGGCAATCAGCGCGGTCGGCTCCAGTATCTTCAGCAGACCCTGCAAGATAGCCCGGGCACGTATTGGCCTCGACAATACGACAGTCCGGAAAACCGCCTTGCCTACGCGCGCCTGGCCGACCTCGTTGTCCGATCATTCGGCCGTATCGATTGCCTCGTCGGCTGCGTGGGCACTGGGGGATCGCTTTGTGGAACCGGAGGCTTCCTTCGTGAGCTCTTTCCTGATCTCAGGATGATTGCTGTCGATACCCACAGAAGCATGCTCTTTGGCCAGCCTGTCGGACGTCGCATGCTGCGCGGGCTCGGCAACAGTGTTTTGCCGGAAAATGTTCGTCATGAGATGATCGACGATATTCATTGGGTGGGCGCATTGCCGGCTTACGCAATGGCGCATGGACTGTTTCGTGATCACGGGCTGTTCATGGGGCCGACCAGCGGCGCCGCAGCCTTGGTCGGCGCCTGGTTCGCCAGGCAAAATCCGGAAGCCTCCACCGTCGTGATAATGCCAGATGAAGGGCATCGTCATTCCGATACAGTCTACAACTCCGACTGGCTCGCCGGTTTGAAGGATTGGCCAATCTCAATTCCTCTTGAACCAACTGTTCTCACGCAAATTCGTCCGGCCGAAGAGACGGCGTGGACGAGATTCCCTTGGAACCGCAGAACTTTAAACGCCGTCCTCGCAGAGATGGATGGCTGGTTCCCTACGCAGTGACAGTTCCGAATTCAGGCAAGGCGACAAACCACATCGACCAGGGTCAGACAGGGTGCATGACCCGGTGAAGAAAATCCCTAGTGCGTTCGTGTTTGGGATATCGAAGGAGCTCCTTAGCCGGGCCTTGCTCAACGATCCGGCCGCCGTCGAGAAAGAGGACGCTATCGGAAACCTCTCGCGCGAACTGAATTTCGTGCGTAACCACGAGCATGGTCATGTTCTCGTCTGCGAGCGCGCGCATGACCTGCAGGACCTCGCCGACCGTTTCCGGGTCAAGTGCGGAGGTGGGTTCGTCGAAAAGAATGGCCTGTGGGCGCATCGCCAGGGCGCGGGCGATGGCCACGCGCTGCTGTTGGCCGCCCGACAATGAGGCGGGATAGGCATTCGTCTTGTCGGCTAAGCCGACGCGATTGAGCAATGCCATGGCCCGCTCGCGGACCTGGTTCCTATTTTCCTTCAGCACGTAGAGCGGCCCTTCCATGACGTTTTCCAGGGCGGTGCGGTGCGGAAACAGGTTGAAGCGTTGGAAAACCATGGAAACGCGGCTGCAGATGGCGTGAACCTGGGGCGAGGCGGCATCCACCACCGTCCCGTCGATGCTGATGCGACCGCGCTGATAGGTTTCAAGCCCGTTCACACATCGTAGAAGCGTCGATTTGCCGGAACCCGAGGGCCCGATCAGACATACGACCTGTCCCTTGGCGATCTCGGCGTTGATTCCCTTGAGGACTTCATGGGCGCCGAAGGACTTGTGCACGTCGTCGAAAGTGATCATCCCGCCGCCCCAAGATAGCTCTCGACTCTGTGCATAAACAGGTTCAGCGGAACCGTCAGGCACAGGTAAAGCAGTGCCACCAAGGTAAAAACTGTCATGTTGTCGAATGTGGACGACGCAAGCATCTTACCCTGCATGGTCAACTCCTGAACCGAAATCACCGATACAAGCGAGGAATCCTTCAGCAGCATGATCATGTTGTTGGCGTAAGGCGGCAGGATAATCTTGATTGCCTGCGGCAGCACGACGCGGCGCATCATCAACGGACGCTCCATCCCGATCGATTTTGCCGCTTCGACCTGACCCTTGTCGACCGCCTCGATGCCCGCGCGGAAGGTTTCCCCGAGATAGCAGGAGTGAGCCAGGCCCAGCCCGATCGTGCCGGCCTGGAGCGCAGTCAGGTTGATGCCGATCTCGGGCGCGACAAAGTAGATATAAAAGAGAACCACCAGCAGTGGTATGCCGCGCACGAAGTCGACAAGGAGCCGCGTCGGCACGCTGACACAGCGTATCCCCGATGTCCTGAACAGCGCCAAGACAAGGCCGAGCGCCGTCGCAAGACACAGCGCAAGAAAGGTTATCACGACGGTCAGCCAAACGCCTTGAAGAAGAAGCGGTAGATATTCCGTTGCGTGGGCGATGAAATTGGTCATGGCCGGCTTCCTCTTGGCACGTTCCCCGGCTCTCACAGCCGGTCATTGCGATGCGATCCTATGGTCCTGCCAGCCGACGCTTGTTTCGAGCTCAATGCGGGATGGCTTCAGAGGCCATATTTGGCGAATATTCGGCTTAATTCGCCGCTTTCCTTCAGCTTGGTGATTGAGGCATTCACCTTTTCGAGAAGCAGCGGATTTTCCTTGGCGACCGCTAACGCGACTTCGCCTTGCTTCATCGGCCGATAGCCGTCGACGAGGCGAACTCCCAGTTCGGGGTTCTTTGAAAGCTGATATGCGACGATCGGGGCGTCACCAAAGCCGGCCTTGATGCGGCCCAGGACCACATCGCGCATCATGTCAGCGATTGAGTCGTAGAGCTTGACTTGACCGAAGACGCCAAGCGCTTCCAGGGCGTCGGCGTAGGTCGAGCCGATCTGCGCCCCCACGGTCTCACCTCTCAGCTCTTCGATCGTGTAGTTCTTGCTGTCGCTGGCAGCAACAAACATCGCCTCGCCATAGGCGTAAACCGGCGTGCTGAAATCGATCACCTGCTTGCGCTTGTCTGTTATGAACATGCTGGCGGAAATCAGATTGATCTTGTCGGTCGTCAATGCCGGGATCAGGGCTGGAAAAGCGTTTACCTGGAAGTCGGCGGTCGTACCAAGGTTCGCGGCAATCGCACTTGCCAGATCGACCATCGCGCCAGTCGGCTTTCGGGTTGCCGTGTCGATAAACGTGAACGGCACCCCGGTTGGCGTGACGCCGACCCTGAGGGTTTCCTCAGCCATCGCCTGAGTTGCCGTCGCGACGCCGAGGGCTGCGAGCCAGCCGATGAGTGTTTTGCGAAGCATGAAAATTCCCCTTTCATCATGTTTGAATCGAGATTCCGCTCGCTAAGCGAGTTGAATTTGCCTCTCGTGGATAGCTTTTGGAAGTCGCAATTCCGTCCAGTGGTGGACGAGATCATCAGTCGATCAGAAGTCGTATCTGTTCATGATCGTCTCTATCTTCTCTTCAGGACATCTTGGCCGCGCGTTGTTCATCAGAGGGCGTGAAATAGTCGCTGTCCTGGGCAAGGTGTTCCCACGCTTCGGCAACTGACCGAAACGATTGTTGTGCTTGGCCCGCGCCGGTCGAACGATCCAAATCCTTGAGGCCGCTCGCCGTCACGATGGCAACGACGCTGTCCGACCGCGCGATCGTGCCCTCGCATCTCAAGGATTCAATAGCTGCAAATGGCGTCACCGAGGCAAGCTCGGCAAACACTCCCTCCGTGGCCGCAAGCTGCTGCTGCATGGCTATCAGGCCGAAATTGCCGACCGGCATCGCCATGCCGCCGGATTCACGCAGCGCGTTGAGCGCCTGAAACGTGCTGCGTGTGGTGCCGATCGAGATGGCAAGCGTGTCGAAACCCGCGGGAACCTCGGCGACCAGATCGGCCTTGCCGGCAAGCGCCTTTGCCAAGGATCCGTGCACTTCCGCCGCCACGAGTCTCGGCAACCGATCGATCCTGCCTTGGCTGAGAAGATGCTTGAATCCCGCCCAGAGCCCGGCAAGCGCGTCGCCATAGCAAACAGGCACGGCGCACCAGTCCGGCACGGCTCCGTGCATCTGTTCGACGATCTCATAAGCCAAGGTCTTGTAGCCCTCGATCCCGACAGGATGACTGCCCACCACGGGGTTGTGAAACGGGGACGTCGCAAACCATCCGAGGCGCTCGGTACCAGCGGCAAGCAATGGCCAGCGATGGGACTTGTCGGCCAGGGATATGACGCTTGCGCCGTATTTGCGGATCTGCGCCAGCATTGCGCCGGCGGTGCCTGAGAATGTGACAACGACGCATTTCAGGCCCGCCCGTGCAGCATAGGCGGCAAGTGAGGCCCCGGCGTTGCCCGACGAAGCAGTCGCCACCACACGTGCGCCACTCAAACGTGCCATGGACACCGCCACGGTCGAGAAGCGGTCCTTGTGGGACCACGTAGGGTTTGCGCCCTCGTCCTTGATAAGAAGCTTGGGGACGCCGAGCTGCTTTCCCAGCCTCTCGGCGCTCAGCAGCGGCGTCAGGCCCTCGCCAAGGGAGATTGCATCGCCGAGCCCACAAGGAAGCGTGTCGGCATAGCGCCATAGCGAGGGCAGCGCGGCAACCGCTGCGGAAGCGGCCGACCTAGCTCCGGATGGATCGTAGACGACCTTAAGATTGGCTGGCGCTTCGGCGCAGCATATCGGGCAGCCGCGTGAGTCGATTTTGGTATCGATCGGGAACAAGGCGCCGCATCGAATACAGGAAAAACCTGCCGCGCGGCTCATAACGGAACCCGGGTGATTGCATCGTGCGTCTGCGTCAGCCGCTCCACTCCGCGCCGGCGAACAACCACCATGTCCTCCACCTGGAGTCCCCAGCGGCCGATTTCGTAGTAGGGGGTCTCCACGCACAGCACCATTCCTTCTTCAAGGACGTCTGTACTGCGCGCCGAGAGCGTCGGCGCATCGTAACCATCAAGGCCGATGCCATGGCCGACGTGATCGCGCTCGTAGTGGGCAATTCCTTCGCTCTGAACCACACGCACCACCGTCTCGAAGAGCTGTGCTGCCGGCATGCCGGGCCGGATAATATCGCAGGCATGCTGAACGCCGCGCAGCAGCGCCTGCTGTAGCCGATGCGCCTGCGGCGGCGGCTCGCCCAGCGTGGCGATGCGGGCAATGTCGGCGCGGTAGTGCCGAAACCGGCCACCGACGTCGAAGCGGATGATTTCTCCAGCGCCCAACTTGCGGTCGGACGGCTGGACGTTGATGAGCGCGCTGCGCTCGCCAAAGCCGATGCATCCCAGTACGGGCAGGGCGCCTTCCTCGACCGTCCTGACGTGAAAAGCGCGCGCCAGATCGGCTTCGGTGGCGCCTTCCTGAGCAAGGGCGAGGGCGGCTTGAATGGAGCGTTCGGCAATCTGGGCAACCTGGCCGAGCCGTTCGATTTCATCTGCCGTCTTTACGGCACGAACCTCGCGAAGCAGCGCCGTCGCTGGTAGGAACGACGCATTGGAAAAATGGGCTCTGAGGGTTTCCTGGTATCCTGGCGCGAGCCCCGCCTCGTCTATGCCTATCCGCCCGCGGCCGAGCCGGGCTTCTTCCAATGCCGCGATCAAAGCCGCAATTGCATCGCCATGCCTCGGCAGGTCGCGAAGCTGGAGGTGTCGTTCATTGGCGCGGTCCACGGTGGTCGAGGAACCGACATCGGCGTAAAAGTCGCCGTAGCGCCGCACCTTGCTAACCCAGACTTCCTGATCGGCAATGAGGTCGAGCGTGCTGGTGCTGGTGATGATTTCAGGCGTGCCCTTGTCCGGAGCCGGCCACATTACATAAGTCTGCGGACCACGACGAATCCATTGCGGCAGAGCCCAGAAGCCGCTCATATAGGTCACGTTTTCCGGTGTCGTGGCTATAACGGCATCAAGCCCGGCTGCCGACATGCATTGTTGCAGGCGGGCCTCGTTAAGCAGCATGGTGGGAATCCCGAGCCTGTTTTGCTTCCGGAAAGCCGAGGCCGGCAGAGATGCGCGCCGCAGCCGCCATTACTGCCTCTCCAGTCTCGCCGATCTCCACATGCGGCCCCACAGACCGGGGGTAGGCCACACTTATCGCCGCAATGATCATGCCTGATGCATCGCGAAGCGGTGCGCCGACAGCGATCAACCCGGTAAAGTTCTCGTCCAGGGAGGTTGTGTAGCCGATAGACTCGGAGGCTCTGATCTGAGCGATGAGCTTGTGCGGATCCGTGACGGTGCGTACGGCAACCTGCTCCAGCGGACCCCGTCCGAGAATTCCAACAACTGCATCGCCGCTCAGCTCCATCAGGAGTGCCTTACCCAGCGCGGTGGAGTGCAAGGGGAACATTTCGCCGGGTGACGAGCGAATGACGACCGGACTCTTGCTTTGCACGGTCAGGAGATAAATACCGCGATTGCCCCGCCTGATGCCCAGGAATGCATTGAGGCAACCTTCGGCGGCCAACGCCTGCAGTTCGATTTCTGCCAAACCAACCAGGCGATCTCTGTCCAGGACCTTCCGCGCCAGCGCGAGAACAGAGTGACCGAGCCGGTAGCGCCGCGAGTCTGGCGACTGCTCGACATAGCCCTGCTCTGCCAGGGTGTTCAGAATTCGCTGCACGGCGGGAGCACTCTGCTCAAGCCGGCGGGCGAGTTCGCGCACCCCGACCGCTTCGTCCGCTTCCTTGAGGACATTAAGAACCGCAAGGCCACGTTCCAACGAAAGATTTCCTGTCACTGGCGTTCCTTATTTCGGAATGGCGTTCCGCAATATGATGAGAAAAGCAGCAATGGCGGCGTCTGTCAATGACGAATGTTCACTATAGTGTGTCGTCCTAAAGTGTACGCAGCGACGACCATGCCCTCATGGACCTACGGGTGGTTGTCGGCTTGAACGTACAGAGGATTCGGCGCGCACAAGCCCTCTCTCAGGAGGAACTGTCGTTCCGTTCAGGGTTCACGCGCGCCTACCTGAGTGGTCTGGAGGCCGGCCGGCGCAACCCCACACTTCTGTCGCTTGCAAAGCTTGCCACTGCATTAAGCGTCGACATCGCGGAATTGACCAAACGGCCAGGCAAAGACGCCCCAGCTGTGGTGCAACGTGGGCGACGCAGCAGAAAATCCTGATCCTCCCGCGGCCTCTTAGCCGGTGGATTACGGCGAGTTGCGACGGACGAGCTGCTCCACGTCAACCTGCAATGCCAACGCCAGTACCTCCAAGGTATCGAGGGTCGGTGAGTTCTCCTCCCGCTCGAGCTTGCCGACATAGTTTCGATCAAGGCCGGCAAGGTCCGCGAGCTGTTCCTGCGACAAGCCGGTACCTTGGCGAAGCAACCTCAGATTGCGAGCAAAAACCGACCTAAGCCTCATGCTGCGAGGCAGTCAGAACGCGCCCTTTAGTGCCACCTACTATAGTAGTCAAACGTCATGCCGCATGTTGCGGTCGCGGCCAACTCATTTATTCTTTCTTTGTCTCAGTACATTGAAGGGGCGTGAAATGCCGGCAGTTCATGGGAGCGTCTTACAGCACCAGTTAGCGCAAATCTTTGAAGCAACCGCGCTGATTGATCGTGCAAGCAGCGTCGCCGAAATCATTCGGCAACTGCGCAAGAGCATCGAACGTCATGGCTATGCAGCCTGTCTCGTCACCGAATTGCCACGCCAGGACACCGGATCGCTGGATGGACACATCCTCGTCAACGGTTGGCCGGGGGAATGGTACGACCACTACATGGCTGCCGGGCACTATCGTCATGACCCTTGCGTTGCTTTGTGCCGTGGTGCGATCGGGCCGTTCCTTTGGAGGGACGTCCATCACGGCTTGACGAACGGCAATGCCAGGAGGGTGATGGATGAGGCAAAAGAATTTGGGCTTTGGGACGGGATCTGCATCCCAATCCAGGCTTCATTTGGCAATCCGGCCTGCGTAACGGTTGCCGGACGCGAAATTGATTTGGCGCCGACGGTGCGCTGCACCGTTCATGCGCTTGCGCGCCATGCCTACTCGGCTGCCGAACGACTCGTTGGCAGCTCGCTCGGGCGGCCGAGACAAAAGCTTTCCCAACGGGAGCGTGAAATCCTGCAGTGGGTCGCCGGCGGGAAGACCGCATGGGAGGTTTCCCGAATACTTGGCATTTCGGAAAACACCGTGACGACCCATCTGCGCAACATCAAGCAGAAGCTCAGCACCGCCAACGTCGTGCACGCCATTGTCGAGGCTTATCGCAGGCGCGAAATCGAACTTTGATCCATCCTCAGATCTGGGTATTTCATGGGCAATCGTCGCGTGGTCGGATGGGGTTCCATCTCGAGGAACCGCAATGATTCAGGTCCACGTTGTCGATGCGTCAAACAGCTTTGCCTATGAGGGGATCTCGACAGTTACTTCCGCCTGCGACATGAAATCTATGTCGATGAACGTGGCTGGCACGAGTTGAGGCGCCCCAACAGTCGCGAGATCGACCCCTTTGATACACCAGAAGCGATTCATCTGCTCGGCATCCAGCCGGGAAGAGGTGTCGTTGCCGGATCCCGCCTGGTGCCGAGCCTCAGTCCGCATCTGATGAGCGAAATCTTTCCGCAACTTGCCGAAGGTGGCGTTCCACGCCGAGCCGATATCTATGAGTGGACGAGATTTTTCGTGGCCCGGGATTCTCGCGAGCCTGGTCGACCCTGCCAGGCCGCCGGCGTGATCTACTGCGGAATTCTGGAATTCTGCATTCAAAGAGGCATAGGCAATCTGACGATCGTCTGTGAGGACTACTGGTTCGACCGCTTGGCATCGATCGGCTGGTGCCCAAAGCAGCTTGGGTCTTCATTCAAGTGCGACGACATGACCATCATCGGCGTGATGGTCGACGTCGGCCCGTCTGCCTTGGCCGCGACGCGACAATTCTACCGCATAACCGACCCCGTGCTTTGGGCCGAAACGCCAATCAAGCGGCTGGCCTGACCGCGGCCGCCGTTGGGCGTTACGCCTCGAACGAACATGCTGCCTGGCAGACAAGTTGGTGGATGCCGGCGATGGTGCATCTACCTGTCAGCCGAAACGCTAATCGCAAAAACGGCCGCTCCAGTCACCACCGGGCGAAATCGGGCTGTTCGAAACCGGAGAATTTAAGCGATGGACTTGCCAACGTTTGGAAAAATCATGTCTCGACCGGCAGCCGGTTCGACCGCTTGATCTGCGCAAGCGCGAAGCTGGACTCGATCGAGGAGACGCCATCGAGCCGCGTCAGCTTTTCCTTCAGGAAGCGCTCATAGGCGTGCAGGTCGCGCACCACCACACGCAGCAGATAGTCGCGCTGGCCAGTCATCAGATAGCAATCGACCACCTCCGGCCAGCGCGCGATTGCCGCGTTGAACCGCTTCAGCTCGTTCTCGCGCTGGCGCTCAAGCTTGATCGAGGCAAACACCGAGATCGGCAGATCGACCATGTCCTGGTCGATCAGAGCGGCATAGCCGGTGATCACGCCCATATCCTCCATCAGCCGGACCCGGCGGGCGCAGGGGGAGGCCGAAAGGCCGACCCGCTCGGCAAGCTGCTGGGCCGTCATCCTGCCATCGACCTGCAGCGCAGCAATGATCTTTCGGTCGATACCGTCTAGTCGAGTTTTTGGCATGGAACGTTACTCCATTGGTCGATATTGCTGAAACCAGCTAACGCAGCTGCCATTCTCATGCAAGTTTAGCGACAATCGGTTCTTGCTCAGCCCTATGATTGCGACGATCGTAACCGAGAGTCTTGCAGCATGGACAAACAAAAACTGGAGGCACTTTCGGCGCTGGAGAAAAAGGTGCTCTGGCTGTCGACATGGATGATCCATAACGCCAATCACCTGCGCGAAAACACGGACGGCTTGAAGGTTGGCGGACACCAGGCGTCCTCGGCCTCGCTTGTGACGATCATGACCGCGCTTTGTTTTTCGGTGCTGAGGCCGGACGACCGCATCGCGGTGAAGCCGCATGCTTCGCCAGTGTTTCACGCCATCCAGTATCTTCTGGGCAATCAGACCAGGGAGAAACTCGAAGGATTTCGCGCCTTCGGTGGCGCGCAAAGCTATCCGTCGCGGACCAAGGATGTCGACGACGTCGATTTCTCCACCGGTTCCGTAGGTCTCGGCGTCGCGCAGACGCTGTTTGCCTCGCTTGTGCAGGATTATCTCGGCGCTCGCGACCAAAATATGCCCGAGGGCCGCATGGTGGCGCTGCTCGGCGATGCCGAGATGGACGAAGGCAACATCTTCGAGGCGCTGCTCGAAGGCTGGAAACACGGCGTTCGCAATTGCTGGTGGATCGTTGACTACAATCGCCAGAGCCTCGATGCCGTTGTGCGCGAAGGCCTTTGGGAACGCTTCGAAAGCATCTTCAGGAATTTCGGCTGGGATGTGGTCATCCTGAAATACGGCAAGCTGCTCGAAGCCGCTTTTGCCGAGCCGGGCGGCGAGGCGCTGAGGGCCTGGATCGACGCCTGCCCGAACCAGCTTTATTCGGCGCTGACCTTTCAAGGCGGCGGCGCCTGGCGCAAGCGGCTGCTTGCCGACATGGGCGAAAAGCCGGGCCTGAAATCGCTTGTCGACCGGCGCTCCGATGCCGAACTCGCCGCGCTGATGACAAATCTCGGCGGCCACGACCTGCAGTGCCTGATCGAAGCTTTCGAGACGGCGCGCGGCAACGACCGGCCGACGTGCTTCATCGCTTATTCCATCAAGGGTTTCTGCCTGCCGCTGGCCGGCCACAAAGATAATCATGCCGGGCTGATGACCAAGGATCAGATGGCAGTCTTTCGCGCCTCGCTGTCGATCGGTGAGGGGCGGGAGTGGGATGCCTTCGAAGGCCTGGATATCGGCAAGGTTGATCTCACACGTTTCCTTGATGCTGTGCCTTTTGCCGCGAAAGGCCGGCGCCGCCGGCACGCCCAACGCATTCTCGTCCCCGATCGCCTCGGCCCGGAAGGCAAGGGCAGCGTCTCCACCCAGGTCGGATTCGGCAGGATCCTGGACGAGATTGCACGGGCCGGCGGGCCGCTTGCCGACGCTATCGTCACAACATCGCCCGATGTCACCGTTTCGACCAATCTCGGCCCCTGGGTCAACCGGCGCGGCCTGTTCGGGCGTCGCTCGCTTGCTGACACCTTCCGCAGCGAACGCATAGCATCGGCACAGAAATGGGAATTCGGCCCCTCCGGCCAGCACATCGAGCTTGGCATTGCCGAGAACAATTTGTTCATTCTGCTGTCGGCGCTCGGGCTGTCGCATTCGATTTTCGGCAAACGGCTGTTGCCGATCGGCACGCTCTACGATCCGTTCATCCAGCGCGGTCTCGATGCGCTCAACTATGCCTGCTACCAGGATGCACGCTTTCTCCTTGCAGCCACCCCGTCGGGCGTCACGCTGGCGCCGGAGGGTGGCGCGCACCAGTCGATCGCCACCCCGTTGATCGGCATGGCGCAGGACGGGCTTGCGGCTTACGAGCCGGCATTCGTCGATGAGTTGAGCGTCATCACGCGTTTTGCACTGGATTACATGCAGCGCGACGGCGAAGCCGTGCAATCGGAGCGCACCTGGCTGCGCGACCAGACCGGCGGCTCGGTCTATCTGCGGCTCTCGACGCGCCCGGTCGAGCAGATCATTCGTGCCATGGAGCCTGAGCTTGAGCAGGACATTGTCGACGGCGGCTATTGGCTGCGGCGTCCGGGTCCGAATCCCGAGGTGATCGTCGCCTATACAGGCGCCGTCGCGCCGGAAGCCATCGAGGCGGTCGGCATGATGGCGGAGGACCGTCGCGACGTCGGTCTTCTGGCCGTGACCTCGGCCGACAGGCTGAACGCAGGCTGGACGGCGGCAAGCCGTGCACGTGAGCGCGGCCTTGTTCATGCCAGGAGCCATGTCGAAAGGTTGTTCGCCGAGCTTCCGGCCCATTGTGCCATCGTCACCGTCGCCGACGGCCACCCGGCCGCGCTGGGCTGGCTGGGCTCAGTCTACGGCCATCGCACGCGCAGTCTCGGCGTCGAGCACTTTGGCCAGTCGGGGACAATCGGTGACCTTTACCGGCACTTCGGAATAGACGCCAATTCCATAGCGACAGCCGCCGACCGGATTGCTGGTGGGCGCCCCATCCGCTATCTGCGCGCGCTGGATTGATGCTGGCGACATTCTCTGGCCGGGGCCTCGTCGTGGATCTGAAGTCATGCCACTCGCTGCTCGGGTAACGCAATGTCTGAACGGCGCCTCTGTCGGACCGGGCTAGTGCTGAAGCCCGGTGATCATGGCGACAATCTCGTTCTTGTCGGTCTCGCTGGTCTTGCGCACGCCGATCTGTTTGCCACGTCTCAGAACACAGATCCGATCTGAGAGCCTGAACACCTGGTCGAGGCTGTGGCTGATGATCAGCACGCCGATATTGCGCTGCTTCAGCGACAGAACAATCGTCTCGACCTTGGCGGTCTCGGCAACGCCGAGCGCGGCGGTTGGCTCGTCGAGCAGGATCAGCTTGCTTGCCCAGTGCGTGGCGCGCGCGATCGCCACGCCCTGGCGCTGGCCGCCCGAAAGATCGCGGATGGTGGCGTGAGCCGATGGGATGCGAACGTCGAGATCCTTCACCAGCTTTTCGGTGTCGTCGATCATCCGGCGTCGGTCGAGCAGGCCGAAGCGGTTCACCGGCTCGCGGCCAAGAAACATGTTCATGTAGACGGTCTGCTGATCGGCGAGCGCCAGGTCCTGATAGACCACCTCAATGCCGTGTGCGCGCGCCATGGTGGCGCTCGACATTGCCACCGCCTGCCCCTCGATGATGATCGTCCCGGATGTCGGAGCATGGACCCCTGTCACGATCTTGACCAGCGTCGACTTGCCGGCACCGTTATCGCCGACCAACGCTACTATCTCGCCGGGATAGAGCTCGAGCGAGAAATTTTCGATGGCGGTGAGGCCGCCGAAATTCTTGCGGATGTCGCGCAGCTGCAAAACAGGGGGCGTGCCGGTCGTGGTCGCGTTCATCGCTTGCTCCTAGACAGGCCAGGCAGCGGTTTCGCCAAAACCGTTTTCGATCGTTTCGACTTGGGGCGCCCCCTTTGAGACACCGGAGATGCCGACCACGTAGGCGCGGGTCACGAACGCCTGGCCACGAAAGCCGAACACCGCCGTGTCGCCGGGGCGTGGAGCATTGGCGCCGCTAGCGTCAATCATTGCGTAATAGTCGATTGCCGCAGGCGGCGGCACCTCGACGCTTCTGAGCGCGGCGGCGGCCGTGGTGGGTTCTGCGGACACGATTGCCTTCACCTCGTAGTCCGGAAAGATCGGATCGATATAGAAGCCGCCACCCAGGCAGTAGGCTTTGCCGCCAGACAAATGCGAGACCTCGGTCAAATACAGAACGGCAGGGAGCTCCGGCAGATCCTCCATGACGTGCAGCGCGGTGGTGCCGGCCAAGCCATTGCCCGGTTCACATTGCGTGGCGCCGGCTTCGGCCAGCGCGCCAAGCAGGACACTCGACGTTGTGCCGGGCGCGTTCACCTCTATGTCGCTGCGGCCGGACTTGGCGAGCGCTTCGGCAGCTCTGCCCAGTGTCGCCAGATTGTGTGTCGGCAGGACCGTTCGCGTGGTCTGGTCGAACAACAGCGCCGGGAAGGTGGTGATACCAGCGAACCGTGCGCCGTCGAGACCATCCAGTTTTTCGGCGACCGCGGCGATATCGGCCGCCTCAAAACCACCTTCGTGGCCGCGGTAGAAAACGTCACCATCGGCGCGAATGCGGGCAAGTAGGTTTTGCGTGTACCCGGCGAGCCTTGCGCCGGCAGCGGCTTCTTCAGCCTTGGTGTCGTTGAAGACGGTCCAATAGTCCGGCCTGAATGTTTTGGCCGCCGCATTGGCCTCGTGCCTTGCGATCTGCTGCAGGTGGCCAAGATGACCGAGCCTCAGGCCGGCTCTGTGCGTTGCCCGCGCGCAGGCCATGTCGACGGCAACGGCCTGATCGATGCCGCCACGCTTGAGCGCATGGCAGAACGAACTGGCGCGGCCGACCTGCTTGGTCATCGCGAAAATCTTCAGGCCGAACCGGTCGGCCTCGCGCTTCAGAACCCGGCCGTTGCTTTCGACGGCATCGAGGTCGAGCACATAGGAATTAGCCGGCAGCTTTCCTTCCTGGTGCAGGCGCGTGGCGCTTTCTATAAAGCTCGGATTGCGGCGCCGCAGAACATCGAGGAACATGACAAAACTCCTTCAACGGGACTTTTCGCGCAGCGATACGGCGACGGCGGCAAGAATGATCAAGCCGCGCACGATCATCTGGTCGGAGACGGACAGGCCCATCAGGATGAGGCCGTTGTTCAGCATGCCCATCATAAGCGAGCCGACCAGCGCACCGACAATCGATCCCTTGCCGCCGTTAAGCAGGGTTCCGCCGACAATGACGGCCGCTATCACCGTCATAAGGTCGGTTTCGCCGAGCGTGTATTTCGCAGCCTGCAGCCGGCCGGCATAGAGCAGCCCGGCAAGGCCGGCGAGTCCGCCGCTTATGGTCAGAACGGCCAGCCTTATCTGCGCCACGCTGATGCCGGAAACACTGGCGGCACGGCTGTTGTCGCCGGTGGCCAGCACATGGGCGCCGAAGCGCGTCTCGCGAAAGATGAGATGCGCGATCGCAACGGCAATGACCGTCCACCAGATCAACGACGGAACACCCAGCAAAGAACCTGAGCCGAAGAAGCCGGTGAAGGCGTCGTTGGTGACCGGGATCGACCGCAAATCGGTCATCGAGCGAGATACCCCGGCAAACAACCCGAGCGTCGCCAGTGTTACCAGGAATGAAGGCAACTTAACGTAAGCCACGAGGGCGCCGTTGAGCAGGCCGATCAGCAGGCCGGCGCCGAGGCCGGCCAGCACCCCGGCCAACAAGCCGTAGGCGTTTATCGCCACCGCGGCGGCAAGGGCTGCCACGGCAACGATCGAACCTATCGAAAGATCAATCTCGCCCGCCGACATGACAAAGACGAGGCCGATCGCCATGATCGTCACGGGTGCCGTCTGCAGCACGATGTTCGACAGGTTGCGGACCGTCAGAAAACCGCTGTCCTTCAGTACGATCGCGAAGAACAGGAAGATCGTCAGAAATCCGAGATAGACGACATATTGCTGCAGGTTGAAGCGGCTGACCAAGCTCGCTGCCCGGCCGGGGCTGGTGTTGATACTCGACATTCTCACTTCCTCCGGCGGGGCGCCATTGTCTGCCGCTACTTCATGGCGGCCGCGATGGTCGCGGGCACGTCCTTGTTGAGGGACCGCTTCCACCCGTCCTTGACAG
This sequence comes from Mesorhizobium sp. M0159, assembly GCF_040322295.1. Classification (NCBI taxonomy): domain Bacteria; kingdom Pseudomonadati; phylum Pseudomonadota; class Alphaproteobacteria; order Hyphomicrobiales; family Phyllobacteriaceae; genus Mesorhizobium; species Mesorhizobium sp. M0159. The sequence continues at coordinate 6,206 of NZ_JAMYTF010000062.1, read as the reverse complement.
TGTCCTTGGTGACGGCGAGGGAATCGACCACGATGAACGGCGCGGCCTTCTTGCCGATCAACGCGGCGGCCGTGGCGCGTGCCAGCGTCACGCCGATGTCGTAGGCTTCGTCTGCGATGAGTGCCGCAACGTTGCCGCCTTTCATCATGTCCAATGCCGCCGGTTCGTTCAGGTCGAGCGTGACGATCTTGGTGTGGCTGTTGCCGGCCGCCCGCAATGTGGACAGCACGCTAAGCGCCGGCTCAGCCCAGGTAACGTAGATACCGTCGAGGTCTGGGTGCTGTGTGATCATCGCCTGCGCGATCTCCTCGCTGCGCGCGGGGTCGGCCATTCCGGCCTCGGCCACGATCTTCATGTCCGGATAGTCCTGCTCGATCGTGTGCTTGAATGCTCCATCGCGCTGGTTGGTGACGTAGAAATCGGCATCGTGAAAGATGTAGCCGACCTTGCCCTGCTTGCCGAGCGCGTCGGCCATTGCGATCCCGGCCTTGTTGCCCATCTGGAAAAGGTCGTCCGAAACGATGGTCACATAGTCCTTGTCCTGAACGTAGCCTGCCGGCGAATTGTCGACGAATCCCAATTTCACGCCGGCCTGGCGCGCAGGATCAAAGACGATGGCCGCACTTGCGGGATCGACCGGTAGGGACAGTATAATAGAGGGCCTTTTGGCGAGTACTGTCTCGACGTCGGATTTCTGCCGGGCCGCATCAAAGCCAGCGTCGGTCTGAGCGACGACCCTGATGCCGAGCCGCTTCAACTCGTCCTGGGCGCCGCTGTTCACCGCGTTGGTGTATTCGCTCATCTCATGCCAGACCAGCGCGGCGGTGTATTTGCCGTCCTTGATCTGCTGCTCCTCAGCTGGTGTGAGCACGACGCTCTTTGCCGGCGTCGGCTTTTCCCCGTTCGGTCCCGTGGTGGTGCCCTCGGCTGCGAAGGCGTTGGCGGCGGCGAGCGCTACCAGTGCCGACAACATTCCAATTGCTGTGCGCATGTCAGTTCCCCTTGTTTTTATGATGTCGGCGGCCCTGATTGGCCGCCGGGCATTCGCCTGTCATTTGGCCGCGTCGAGCACCGATTGCGGCGCGTCACGGTTCAACGAATCCTTCCAGCCCTGCGCAACGTTCTGCTTGGTCACGGTAAGCGCCGGGGCAACGACGAAGGCCGGGGTCTCCTGGCCGAGCAGCGCCTTGACGCCGACAGCGGCCATGGCGCGACCGAGCTCATACGCCTTGTCGGCCACCAGTGCGGTCACATTACCGCCCTTGACCATATCGAGCGCCACCGGTTCGGCGAGGTCGAGCGTGACGATCTTGGTCTTGGTGTTTCCGCTTGCCCGCAAGGCCGACAGCACGCCGTCGGCCGGTTCGGCCCAGGTGACGTAGATGCCGTCAAGATCGGGATGCTGCACGAGCATGGCGCTGGCCAACTCTTCTGCCCGCGCCGGATCGGAGATCCCCTGCTCGGCGACGATCTTGATACCGGGATAATCCTTCTCGATCGTTGTCTTGAAAGCCTGGTCGCGCTGGTTCGTCACATAGTAACTGGCGTCGTGGAAGATGTAGCCGACCTTGCCCTTGCCATCGAGCGCCTTGGCCAGTGCATCGGCCGCCTGCTTGCCCATCTGGAACAGGTCGTCAGTGACGATGGCGGCATAGTCGGTTCCGTGCTTGTAGCCTTTCGGCAGATTGGAAAGGAATACCAGCTTGGTGCCGTCGGTGAGCGCCTGACGGAACGCCTCGGCCGAAGTGACCGGATCGAGGGGCAGCGACAGGATGACGTTTGGCTTCGCCGCGAGCGCGGTTTCGATGTCGCTGCGCTGGCGCGCGGCGTCAAAGCCCGCGTCGGTGGTGGCGACGATTTGAATGCCGGCACGGGCAAATTCATCCTTGGCACCGGACGTGACCGCATTCGTGAAGTCGGAGGAGGTGTGCCACAGCAGCGCCGCCTTGTAGCCCTTCTCCTTTACTGCGGCCAGGTCTGCATCCGACAATCTAACCTCGGCGCTGGGTGTCGCCGTCTCGCCGCTTGGTCCTACTGTCTGTGCGCCGGCACCGTCGGCCACCAGCATCAGGCTGCCTGCAAGTGCTGTAGCAACAAGTCTGTCTATCAGCATGATAGTTCTCCCATTCGCTCTCAGTTGTCATTCATTCCGTAACGCCGCAATACTCCACCATGAACCGGGCGAAGCCTACGACGCCGGCCAGATATTCCTCGACCTCGACGTGTTCGTCGAAGGTGTGGCAGTTGCGAATGTCGCCTGGCGCGCAGTACACGGCGGGGATGCCGAGCCGGTTGGTGAAAAATGATGACTCTGACCAGAATGGCGCGCCTTCGATGGCGCCGCGACCAGCCATCGATCGGGCCATGGCGGCAGCAAGAGCGCCGACCTCCGGCCTGTCAGGTGCAATCTCGGCGGCGTTACCCCCGAGCGGATGATCGCGGCCTGCCGGATAGGCGAACGCCAACATAATTTCGGGATCGGTGATGGCGCCGCGCACCACTGCCTCGATTTCGGCGGCGGCCTCGTCCAGCGACTCGCCGGGCAACAGCTTGCGGATCAGCGACAACGTGCAGCGTTCGGGCACCGCGATGTAGCCGCCGCCCGCAAGGCGGGTGATCAGCAGGAAGCCACGCCCAATCAGCGGGTGCTCGGCTCTTGTTGCAACATCTTCCGAATGCTTCCACAGCGCGCTCATGACGGCGTGGCTTGCACGCAAGGCATCCTTGCCGAGTTCGGGTACGCCGAAATAGGCTGATCGTCCGGTGATGGTGATGTCGGTAATGAAGAAGCCAATTTGGGCCGGATAAACCGAAAGGCGGGTAGGCTCCACATAGACGACGAAATCGGGCGCCAAGACTTCGCCTCTCTCAATGCGGCCGACGAAATCCTTGATGCCGGCGGAGACGCCGGTTCCAGGCTGGCCGCTCTCCTCGTCGCCGACGAAGGCAAAGGCAACGTCGCCGGCCAGTTGGATGTCGGCTGTGTCGAGCAGAGAGAGTGCCGACAGCGCGGAGCAGATGCCGGCCTTGAGGTCGCCGGCGCCGCGGCCCCAGATCTGCCCGTCGATCATTGGCGCGGCAAACGGATGCTGCTTGGCGGTGCCAGCCCAGTGCTCGCGCCAGCCCTCGACATGGACCGTATCGGTGTGGCCGATGAAGAGCAGCCGCTTCCCGGCGCCAGCACCTTTGCGCTCACCCCAGACGTTGGGCCGGCCGGGCGCGAATTCCGCACGCCGAATTTCGCTCAAGCCAAGCACGCGCATCCGGTCTTCAAGGAAGTCGACAAAGTTTTCTTCGTGACCGGTTATGCTTTCGCGGCCGATTGCCCCCTGCAGAAGCTCCACCGCTGCGTCGCAATCGAGGGCGGCGCGCAAGCGGGCGGTGATGTCCTTTAAGGCGGTCATAGCGTGGCCTCGCGCAGCACGGCCGAACTGGCTGGGGGAAGCGAAATGCGTCCGTCGGGCGCGTCGACGCCGAACAGTGTGTTGTGCAACTGGCTGAGCCCGATGGCGGCAGCGCCGATGAGCGCTGCCCGCGACCCGAGTTCGCTGGCCTCAACGGCGATAGGGTAGGGGAAGCAGCGCGGCAGCAGGTCCCTAACGCGCAACAGGATTTCCGGCCGCAGCCCGATCGAGCCGCCCAGGACGACCTTTTGCGGATTCGCAATTGCCGCTATGGCCACAATGCCTTGTGCGAGGTAGCGCGCGGTTTCGTCGAGCACCGTCGCGGCATGCCTGTCTCCAGCCAATGCACCGTGGAAAATCGTCGGCACATTGACGATGTTGCCCGTCAGCGTTGCGTAGCGTTCAACCATGGCGTTGGTTGCGACCACGCGCTCGAAAGCGCCGGCGCGCAACGATGTCGGCGCGAAAGGATCGGCGCCAATCGGCAAAAAGCCCATCTCGCCGGCTGCATTGCTGGCGCCCCGCACCAGATTGCCTGCAACCATGAGGCCGCTGCCGATACCGGTACCCAGCGCTATGAAGGCTAGATTGTCGATACCGCGGCCGCACCCCTGCCAGTTCTCGCCGAGCACCGCCAGATTGACATCGTTCTCGATCATCACATGAACCCCGAATGCCTGCTCGAAAGCGCGAACGACATTCATCGTGCCAAAGCCGGCAATATTCGGGGCAAGCAGGACGCGGCCCGTCTTCTTGTCGGGTGCACCGGGAACACCAATCACCGCCAGCCTTATCTTTGTGCGCGAGATTCGGTGCCTCTCGGCCGCCTGAAGCGCTAGATCCACGATCTGGTCGACGATGAACTGTCCGCCCCGAGGATCGGTCGGCGCCGTTTCCTCTGCGAATATCTGGCAGGCAAGATCGGTGAGGGCGACCCGGACTTTGGCGCCGCCGAGGTCGACGGCCGCGATGTAGGCCGCGTCAAATACGAGTTCGTAAGTGACAGCCGTGCGTCCGACATGTCCGCTCGTGCGCCCTGTCTCCTGCACCCAGCCTTCCTGCTCGAGTGTCCTGACGATCTCGGAGATTGTCTGCTTGGACAAGCCGGTCTGCTTTGCGATTGAAGCGCGCGAGATCGGCCCGCCTTGCACGATCGCCTCCATGACGGAGCGCTGGGAGAACTGACGAGAAATGCGCGGCAAGTCGTTCAACAGCAGCTCCGATTAATTCGTTCTGTGACCGAACTTAATAATCATTTTGGACGGCCGTCAACTGGCCGCTCAACAAGGGGTTTGTCTACCATGCGACGGAGTGTCGCAAAACCAAAAACGGAGAAGAAAATCAATGCTTTAACGAAGAGCCCTTCATCCATTAAAGCCTCGCAAAGTTGTCTAGGTGCAGAATGGAGCGGCGTCTACAACTGCTCGCGGCGCCAATGGCGTACAAAGAGCATTCGTCGACGAAGCTGATGCACGACGCGCCATTAACCACCACCAGCCTGCGGTGCTGTTATCCCGTGAGTCGGTAGGGGGAAAGCCCGGGCTAGCGCCCCGAGCATTTGTGGCGCAACTGCGACGTTCCCGGCTACGCTGACCGCATCGTCGGAGATTTTTCAATTCACGTTGATGAGCCATTGGGCCCTCCATTTCCCGCGTGGCGAAGGGCAGCAATGCGCCTCTCGGCCGTAGAGATCAGCTTCTCCGCGTCCTGAAAGCAGACATCGCAAGCGAGGACTCCGGAGGTCGCGGTTGCGCCCTCAAGCCCCGCCCGGTCGACCAGATAGAAGATCGCATTGGCCTCGCCGCCCGGCATCGTCTCGCTGCACTGGATGCGGCTGTTAGGCTGGATCAGACCGAGCAGGGTCTCCGCCGCACGATAAGCCTAAATTTCTTCCGCGAGCAATATCCTGGCCTCCTTGGCAGCAGCGATGAACGCCTGGCGCGCTATCCTTGGTGGTTTTTCTCCACGGATTACGGCAAGGCATGCTTCGATTGCGGCGAGCCGCGACTTGCCTTCCCGCGTCGGCCAATCCCTCAGCAGAACTTCGGCCGCGTCGGATACCGACGCAACAACTCTGTCGCGATCGATCCGGCCGGGTTGAACGATGACGGGCTTTCTGAAACGTCTCGTACCCACGACAGCCTCCAAGAAAAAGTTATGTTAGCTTCTGCGGATCCTTTGCGCCACATCAAACGTCCGCAAGTAACTAAAGGCATCCGCTTGGCCCAGAAGCTGCCGCCGCGATGGACGCTGGCCAGTGCTTCAGCACGTCGGGCTTGGCCCCGAGTTTCGAAGAGCGCATCGCCAAGAGCGGCGTTACCCAATAAATGATGCACAAATACCCAGTGAAGCGGAGTTCTCCGAACACCGCGAAATGGAATCTCGGGCCTGAATTTTACTCCATATCCGGCCACGAACTCAAATCTGGATAGAAACTTGGGGCAACGTCAGTCTCCATAGTCGATCTCGGCCAAGCGGTGTGCGTTGCCGGATTGGAGTTCAGATGACCGCGCATGCTTGGTGGAATTCGAGCCTTGCCGCGCGCGGAAACGGTTCTTGCCCGTGCCGTAACCAAAGATTGCAGATGAAAATCACTTTGAACTGCCCGGTGGCACGGCATCGCTGTCGAAACCGGACATCAGGCCCCAATCGATGCTCAGGGCTTCCTTCTTAAGCGCAGTAACTTTGAAACAAATCCTGCCGGCAGGCGTTCCAGGATGGCGGGCGGCGTTGCCGGAGGACCCAATGCCCGACGAATACAATGACATCGTCATCCCCCAAGACCACGATGCATCGCCACTT
>NZ_JAMYTF010000061.1:0-26250 GCF_040322295.1 Mesorhizobium sp. M0159 | reverse complement strand
GTGGGTCTCACTCCGGCCGGCGAGCGCTTCGTCGCTTCAGCACGACGCCTCCTGGCTGCGGAAGCAGAGTTCGAGAGGACCATGGATGGGCACAATGGGGGAATGCCGTCTGTCTTTCGCATCGGCTGCTTCGAACCGTTCGGCGCATTGTTCATGCCTGAACTTCTTCGACGTTTTACAGAAGGCGTGGATATTGAAATTCAGCTCTATGAGGGTGAACAGCCTCAGCTTGTTGATTGGCTGGAGGCAAACATCGTTGATGCGATCGTGACCTATGACATTGGCCCGCGCCTACCCGACGATGCTACCGTGCTTGCCAGAGTTCCCGCGCACGCACTGATCCGTGCTGACGATCCGTTGGCACAGCATCCGGTCGTGAGCCTATCTGAACTTGTCCAGCGGCCCTTCGTATTGCTCGACCTACCCCAGTCCTCGGCCTGGCTGCTCGCGTTGTTCGACCTCGCTGGCCAACGGCCTCGGATCGCCTTTCGGACCCGTAGCTATGAGACGGTTCGCGCGGCCGTGGCCTGCGGTTTCGGATTCTCGATATTGAACATGAAACCAATTGGCCGTGGCAGCCCCGATAGCGACGAGCTTGTCCGCAAGCCGCTCGCCGATGACCTCCCCGTGCCACATTTGATGCTCGCTGATCGGTATGGGACCGCAAAGCCTTCATTTCTTTGGCGGTTCACAAATCTGGCTCAAGCCTTCTTCAACGAGGTTGGCCCCGATCTGACCGAGGCGCGGAGCTGACCCCCCAATTCCAAGCCCCGCTGGATCGGCGCCCATCGTCTCATGCACCAGCGCGGCCAGCCCCTCCGCTCCCTTCCTCTTATGCGGAGCCCTGCAAAACCGCATTGGACTAACCCGCTCCGCGGTCGCGGAGCGGCAAGGAGGCTATGCGCCGACGGCGCGATCCCGATGGCGTCGTCCGTGGCGCCGGTCATGCATGCCAAAGGAGCTCCAACTGCGCGAAGCATGGGGTGGCTGCTTGCAGCCCAGTCCATCGGACAAAGGAGCTTGTCATGACCCAACTTCGCCAGCGCATGAGCGAGGACATGCAGGTGCGCAACTTCGCGCTCAACACCCAGCGCTCGTATCTGCAACAGGCGTCGCTGTTCGCCCGCTATTCGGCAAGTCGCCGGACTGCTCGGGCGCGAGGACATTCGGACCTACCAAGTCTATCTGACCAACGAGAAGAAGCTGGCGCCCGGCTCGATCCGCACCGCCATTGCGACGCTGCGTTTTCTCTACAGTGTGACGCTCGAAAGGGACTGGGCGCCTGAAGAGGTCCTCCCGGTCCCAAGAAGCCGCAGAAGCTGCCTCATCCTCAGCCCCGAGGAAGTTCAGCAATTCCTTGGCTGCGCCCTCGACGTCAAACACCACGCCATTCTGACCACTTGCTATGGCGCCGGCTTGCGCATCTCGGAAGCGGTTCAGCTGAAGCCCATGGGCATCGACAGCCAGAGAATGGTCATCCGCGTCGAGCAGGGCAAAGGCCAGAAGGACCGCTACGTGATGCTATCGCCCAAGCTGCTGGAGATCCTGCGCGATTGTTGGAAGGTGCGCCGGCCAAAGGCGTGGCTCTTCCCCAGCGATCGTGCCGGCCAGCCGATCACCAGCAGCGCGGTGGGACAAGCCTGCGCGAAAGCGCGCGACCTCTCCGGATTGTCCAAGCCGGTCACGCCCCATAGCCTGCGGCACGCCTTCGCCGTCCATCTGTTGGAGGCCGGCGCCGACGTGCGCACCATTCAACTCTTGCTCGGTCACCGCAGCCTCGCGACCACTGCCCATTACCTGCGGATTGCCACCAACAAAGTCTGCGCCACATCGAGCCCCTTCGAGCTCTTACCGCGTCCGGCGCCCACCCTGCCGCCAGCCGCCAAGCCTCAGTACTTCTGAACGGTCGCGGCAATGGCCCGCTCGGGGCCGGAAGTGGCGGACATATTCCGCCGCTACGGTGAAGCCTATCGTGCGCAGCATGACGCATCGCTGTCGACCGCCCAGCGTCGCGTCATGACGGCGATCGAACTATCCCGGACCGCCGCGCTCGGCGGGCATGTCGAGCAGTACGATCACTGCGGCCATAGCCGCATCGCGTTCAACAGCTGCTGCGACAGGCATTGTCCCCGCTGCCAATCGCTGGCCCGCGCGCAGTGGCTGGAGGATCGTCGCGCCGAACTGCTCGACACGCAGTACTTCCACGTCGTCTTCACGCCGCCGGAACCCATTGCCGCCATCGCCTATCAGAACTAGGCGCTCGTCTATTCCGCGCCACCGCCGAGACCCTGCGCACCATCGCCGCAATCCCAAGCACCTGGGCGCCGAAATCGGCTTCTTCGTGGTGCTGCACACCCGGGGCCAGAACCGGCTGCACCACCCCCATCTGCACTGCGTCGTCCCGGGTGGCGGGTTCTCGCCGGACGGCACGCGATGGATTGCCTGCAAGCCAGGCTTCTTCCTGCCGGTCCGCGTGCTCTCACGCCTTTTTTGACGGCCGTTTCTGGAAGACCTGGAGAAAGCCTTCGCGGCCGGCGAACTGCAGTTCTTCTCTGACTTGCAGGCCAGAGCGTAACGCCTTCCGGCGCTATCTAGCGCCCCTTCGAAAGGCCGAGTGCCGAGTAGGTGGGGGCGTTACTGCCCCCACCCCTCACAGACCCGGACGTGCAGTTTTCCCGCATCCGGTTCCTCATGGTAGAGTTTCGCTCACGGTGGCAAACGAATGGAGAATCCTGGCTGGCGGCAGCGGATGGCGTTTCAGGATTTCGTTAAGGCGGGTCCATCGGAACACGCTTTGACGATCTCGCCGAGATAGCCATTTCCGCCATATCCTCACGACCTGGTGGGCGAACCATCGCAATCGCCGAGCATTTCCTCCGACGCCATAATAGGCGAAGTGGCCCCGCATCATGGACGAGAGATGGCGATGCTGATCGCGGATCGACCAGTTCCGGTGTTTCCGGCACCAGTCACTTATCGCAGCCAGCGCACGAGCAAAACGGCCCTTGGCCGTGACTTGCATCACCATGTCCTTGCCTCTGCGCGACCGTCCCCACACGTGGGTCAGGCCGAGAAAGTCGAACTTGGTGCCATCCTCTCCGGATGCCGTGTGCTCTCCGTCCTTCGCGGGCGAAAGTCGACGAGACGCGTCTTGTCGGGATGGAGCGTAAGCCCGAACCGTCCAAGACGTTTGTCCAGCACTGCCAGGACACGCTGGGCGTCGACGATGTTGTCGAACGCAATGAGCGCATCGTCAGCGTAGCGGGCAATGGTACAGCCCCCACGGAGCCGCGGCCGCACCTCGGTCTCGAACCATTCGTCCAGCACGTGGTGCAGGAAGATGTTCGAGAGGCAGGGCGAGACCACGCCTCCTTGCGGGGATCCTTCGGCCGTTCGGTGCAGAAGACCGTCTTCGACGGCTCCTGCGTTCAGCCATTTATCGATCATCCGTCGGATGACGCCGTCCGTGACTCGCTGGTCGAGGAACGCCCGGAGGTGAGAGTGCGGAATCGAGTCGAAGTATTTCTGTATGTCGAGATCGATCACCCAATAGAGCCGCTTTGCCCACAGCACGTTCTGCATATAGCGGAGCGCCTGATGGGCCGAGCGGCCCGGTCGGAACCCATATGAGCAGGGGTAGAAATCCTCCTCATAGACGGTCTCCAGCACCATCGTAATGGCGCGTTGCGCCACCTTGTCCTCGAAGGTCGGAATGCCGAGCATCCTTTGCGACCCATCCGCCTTGGGTATATAGGCCCGCCGGACCGGCGGCGCACGATATCGGCCGGACTTGACGCGCTCCAGGAGGTCCAGAAGTCTGGTCTCCAGGTTCACCTCATAGTCCGCCGCCGTGACGCCGTCGATGCCAGGGGCACCATCCTTGCGGGTCAGCCGGTAGGCCTCCTTCATCCAGTCCAGATCGGTGACATGGTGGAGCGAGCACAGCGCCACACCCCGTTTCGTCCTCGCCAGTTCGGCTATCCGTTGTCGGTTCGTAGACAGGTTTGTGGGGTTCAGAGCCCCCTCCCATGTTTCAGGTCAACGGTTCTCTACACATGACGCCTCCCTTCGCTCCGTCGGGTCCCGGTGAGCCCAGTTCCCCGTCTTCACTGCTACTATGAAGGCGCTACGACTTCCCGCTCACGCATACCTGCTCCCTTATAGTTTCGGTCACAGGCCCCACATGCGCCTCCCATGTTCGTGCTCGCCGAGGCGCTCCCGATGAGCGTGGAGGACGCTCATCGAGCCTGGACCCATGGTCAACCGGCGGTCCCTGTTCCGGCCGTACTTCGCTTGTGGACGTAAGCGGGATCTCACAGGTTCCCTGGCGATCCATCCCATGCCTTTGCCCTGCTCCAAGACCCCGGCCGAGCCGCCAGAACCTCGCCCTTGGCGGTTCCGACGATGCTGCCCCCGGGCTACCCACGCCGAAGGCCTCCGCATGCACATAATCTCGAGGCTGACACATGGCTTCAGCATCCGCTGTCTACGCTTCACGAGCGACGTTGCCGCCGCCCATGCAAGACTCGCTTCCGGCTGGCGGGCTGCGCCTTTGCCGGGAGGGGGTCGAACCCTCTGGATCGCTTCGAAAGGTTTCAGGATCTACATTCCATTCTCCTTTCCAGGGCTTAGCCTGTCGCAAGGGTGATCTACGCCAAGCCGCCCGGACCCGAACAGGTCCTCGATTACGTCGGCCGCTACACGCACCGCGTCGCCATCTTCAACAACCGCCTCATCGACATCGAGCATGGCGCCGTTTGTTTCCGCTGGAAGGACTATAGGCAAGCGGCAAAAGGTCATGACCGTCTCGGCCGACGAGTTCATGCGTCGCTTCCTGCTACACGTGCTGCCGGAGGGCTTCCATCGCATTCGCTATTACGGCTTCCTCGGCAATCGCCATCGCGCGCAAAAACTTGCCCATTGCCGCGACCTCCTCGGCATGCCGGCTCCCAAGGCGTCGAACAGCCGCTCGGCGAAGGACTACCGCGACCGCTACGAGGACCTTACCGGCCACTCCCTCCGACAATGCCCAGCCTGTCATCAAGGGCCGATGATCATCATCGAAACATTCGACGGCGTCACCGGACGCCCGTTATACCAGGATACGTCATGAAACAGGGGCGCCGCCTTCCTCGTCATCAGCATCGCGCCGGCCCGCTCGGAAGCCAAACTGAGCCAGTCCCGCGAAGGTGTGCGCCGTCACGCCCGGCAGCCTCTCGCGGCAGGGCGCGGCGCCGATCCTCACTTTGCCCGAACCGATATCCGTGCCGCTTTCGGCGCATGCCACGCCTTCAATTGTCGCGTCCGCGACCGCATCCGCAGCGCCACGCGATGGCTGTTCATGGGTGCGGCCTCTATTGAACACCCATAGCGGCCACCCGTGCCGGCGGCTTAGTCCAACACGTTTTTAGCTCACCGTCGCGATCCACTGCAGCGCGCCCTCGCCAACCCGCCTTTCTGCGCGACGCCAAGCTAAAGACGCTCTGCAAAGTCCACAGGCTTCGTCGCGACCATCACCTTGACGGCGCCCGTCGGCCCGATCACGACGTGGCCGTCAGCGCACGGATGACCGCCGCAACGCCGCAACGGCGCGACCACGGTGCATTCGTGGCCGAGCGAACGGATCAGCCGGTAGACACCATAGCCGGTTGGGCCTGCCTTCGTAGCAGAAATGAACCCGATCGAACTTGCGCGATCCGCTGGATAACGCGGCGCATGCTTGTGTCCGATGCATCGACCTCGCCGAAGAAGCGAACCTCTGCCTCCCGGCCGGCATCAGCAATCGCGATGGCGTTCCTCAGCTTCGCAACATCGATTCCGACAAATGCTTCCCTATAATCTGCCACGGCTCGTCCCCCTGTGTATGAGGCTCGGCTCGGTCCGCCCGAGCAACCTCGGACGCGCAGTGTAGGGCGAGCCACCTCACCACAGTGAGGCGGACATACGGTCTTTCTTTTCTAAGTGAAACTTGTTCCGTATTGATACCTACCGGTCCTGCCGGCCATCGCAGACGGAACCGGGTGGCAGGCCGTCAACGATCCCACCCAAGTGCCCAGGGTGCTGCAATTGTGGCAGCGAAAAACTGCCCAAATCAATGCCAATCGCATTTGGCTTCGACTATTATAGAAGATGGGCACGGTGGTACCATTTGATGAATGCAACGCGGAACACGCAACCCTCTCTATACATCTTTAGGAAACGTGTCGTTCAATATCCTAACTCTAGGCTGACTTCCCGCTGCATCGGCTTTCCCGCGAAGAACTCAACGAGATTCTCCGTTCCCCATTGTATGTTGCGTTGAAGAACATCTTCTGCATTTGCAGCTTGATCACCAGAGGTGAGTACGTTCGGAAGCTTGTGGATTGCCAAGCGTGAACCGATCCCGCCGGCTGGAAATGTCTGCCCGAAACTGTATTGCCACCAAACATCGGCCGCAAATCCGGCCAACCGTCCAGAAGTCAAAGCTTCATACAGCGGCTTCTCTTGAACCAACCCAGAACGAGAAACGTTTACAAGTAAAGCGGACTTTTTCATTGCCGCGAGCTCCGCTTCACCGAACAATCCACTCGTTTCCTTTGTATTGGGTGCGGCAACTACAACATAATCGCATCTCGGCAGAACATCGCGCAGTTCATCGATTCCATACACAGCGTCGACGTTTTCGACGGGTTCACCCTTGCGACGACGAACACCAACTACACGCATGTCAAACGCTTTCGCATACTTAGCAATGCGCCCACCGATGTTGCCAAGTCCAATTACGCACATAGTCCGACCGTGCAACATGGAAGACTGGGTCTCGTCGGCATAGTTCGGAAACACCATCCGGCCTTCGTACATCTCGGTGTGCTTAAGGAGGGTTTTCTTCGCAAGGGCTAGCACAAACATCATTGCGTGCTCGGCGACCGCCACCGCGTTTGAGCCGCGGATGTTGGCAAGTTTTACGCCACGCTGCTTGAATCGGTCGAGCACACCCATTAGCCTGAGATCGTCGCATCCCGAATGCATCCAGGAGAATACTTTCAACTTTTCTGTGTAGTCGAACAAGCCGTCCGGTACGCTGAGCCCAATTATAGCGTCGGCATCGGGTGCCAAATGTTTCACATGATCCAAATCACAATCAAACCGAGAAAGGTACTGCCCCCGGGGTGCGACAACCTCGAAACCATCGGGCAGCGCAGATTTTATCATGTTCTTTTCTTCTTCCGAAGCGTACCACAAACAAAGGACCTTCATCCCCAATTGCTCCCATATAGAATTTACTTTGGCTTGAATCGCGGTCGGTTTCAGCCCAGCGGCGGCTAGGTTACGTTCGTTTTCTGGCCGATTTCATGCATTTTTGCCGCTTCTGCGACACAATCCTGCATCTGTTTTCACTCCTGCGCAGCAATGCGCCGCTCTGTCACCACGAGATGGTTACCTCGCTTCCCCGCCAGATATTGCCTCGGTCAAATTTGGTGAATGGTGGCCATACAGGCTTCCGGCAGCAAACAAAAATGATGTCCCCAGTTTGTGTCGGTAGCTCGTAGATCCACCGCCTTGGGGAAGCAGGACATGTCCGCATTCGGCAGTGAATCCTCGAGTCTGGGGTCGCAGAAGCGCATCGAGTAGAAGCAGCGCGGCGCGGCGAGTAACCCAGCCGGTGCTCAATGCAAGCACGTCGGCTGCCGGTCCTGCCACGCCATCTCGCGTGGCATCGCTTCAAGCGCTTGGAACCACAGGGACGCCGAGGCGCGTCGCGTGTTCCCGGAGGGTGCAGCTGGTAGAGGTGCGATGATGCAGCAAGATCCTGCAATGGGCAGCAGAAAGCGCCGCAATCCTGCAAACAGGCCCAGAGTTTTGGCGGCTTTCTTCGTGCTGCCCTGATAGTTTCGTATGCTCAGCTCGGCGCGGGAACAGGGGCTCAACTTGCATGAAGAATTCCTACACCAATAGCCTTCTAAGCGGTTCCGAACGTGAGGCGGTGCTCGAACTGCGCCATGCGATGCACCGTGAGCCGGAATTGTCCAACAGTGAATGGAAAACGCAACAACGAATTAAGGATACGCTGGAACGATTCGGCTTGGTTGGAGCGAGCGCCTTTCACCGGACAGGTTTTTACATCGATATTGAGGGAACAGCTTCCGGCCCGAAGCGAACGATCGCTGTCCGCGGCGATATCGACGCCCTGCCGATCAATGAGGCCCGTAACGACTTGCCCTACCATTCTCAAGTACCGGGAGTGATGCACGCCTGCGGCCACGACCTGCACGCCTCCGTCGCGATGGGAATCGCAGTGGCATTCCACAGGATGCGGAGCAATTTTGCCGGTAAGGTGCGCGTATTTTTCCAACCGGCTGAGGAAGCCGAGCCGCTTGGCGGTCGCACTGTTGCCGAAGAACGTCTGCTCGACGGGTTCGATCAGGCGGTGGGCTTTCATGTCGCTCCATCAATCCCGTTGGGCCGATTCGGCGCGCGTGCGGGCGCGGTGACGAAATCCGCCGACCAATTCACGGTGACCGTGACCGGCAGCGAGGCACACGGCTCGACACCTCATGCCGGCATTGATGCGATCACGATCGCGGCTGCATTCGTCAACGAAGTCCAGAAAGTCGTTTCACGGGAAATGCCGGTTGACGACAGGTCGGTTATCACGATCGGCACGATCCATGGCGGCGAGGCAACCAACATAATCTGTCCCAAGGTCGTCCTGGAAGGGACAATTCGAACGACCAGTCCGGAACGTCGGCCGCTCTTAGCGCAACGCCTGCGCGAAATTGCCGAGGGCGTCGCAGCGATGCACCGCGGCAAAGCCTCAGTTTCTGTTCAGTCCGGTGAACCTGCTGTCATCAACGACCCTGAAATGGTTCGCCTGTTCCATGAGACTGTGTTGGATTTGGCAGGGCCTGACGCTTTCGCAGAAGGCGGAACGGACAGCGGTAGCGACGACTTCGGGTTTTATTCCCAATGCGTCCCGTCAATCTATTTCCTATTTGGCAGTGGCGAACCGGGCAACGAATCTGGCGTGCATACACCGGCATTCGCTGTTTCCGACAAGGTTCTCATTCCGACGACCGAACTCGCCATCAAATACTGCTTTCGATTGCTGAGCGCGCAGCCGGCGCGGTGACCGTTCCGTCGAGGCGGACTCCTCATCAGGTAAAAATGGAAATGATCGGCCTAGACTTGATAGAGCAAGCACGCGAGCGCATCGCCAACCACGTCCTCTGTACGCCTCTCGCGACATCGACGTCACTGTCTGAACGCATCGGGACGCAGGTCACCTTGAAGCTGGAGCATCATCAGTTGACCGGCAGCTTCAAGCTCCGGGGTGCAACGAACGCGCTCCTTCAGCTAACAGAAGTGGAGCGCGAGCGGGGCGTTATCGCAGCTTCGACCGGCAATCACGGGCGAGCGCTGTCCTATGCCGCCCAGGCTGTTGGTTCTCGCGCCACCATCTGCATGTCAAGGCTGGTTCCGGGAAACAAGGTCGCCGAAATCCGGCGGCTCGGCGCAACCGTGCGTATTGTGGGATCTTCGCAAGACGATGCCCAGGAAGACGTCGAGCGGCTGGTTGCAGAGGACGGGCTCAGCATGATCCCGCCTTTCGACCACCCCCATATCATTGCCGGCCAGGGGACAGTCGGGCTTGAGGTCGGCGAGGCGATGCCGGATGTTGCGACGGTGCTTGTTCCGCTTTCTGGTGGAGGTCTCGCCGCAGGTGTTGCGGCGGCCGTGAAGGCCATGCGAACTGATGCGCGGGTCATCGGAGTGACCATGGACCGAGGGGCCGCCATGAAGGCGAGCCTTGACGCCGGCCACCCGGTTCAGGTGAAGGAATATCGCAGCTTTGCCGATTCACTGGGAGGCGGCATCGGGCTGGCAAACGCCTGGACTTTCCCCATGTGTAGAAACCTCCTCGACGATATCGTCCTCGTCAACGAAAGCGAGATAGCCGCCGGTATCCGGCATGTTTACGAGCATGAGCGCGAGATCGTCGAGGGCGCTGGTGCAGTTGGCATCGCGGCGCTGCTTTCCGGCAAGCTGGCCAATCTCAAAGGCCCGATAGCGGTAATTCTGTCGGGCCGGAACATCGACATGGCGTTGCATCGCGAAGTGATCAACGGACTGGACAGCTTAAGCGAGGCCGACTGATGCCAACCATGAAGATACTGACCGAGTCGGAGATCAGGCAGATCGTCCCGCTCGATCTGGATGCTGTGAAATGCACGGAAGACGCCTTTCGTGCGCTGGCCGTGGAAAATGCTGTGCAAATGCCGCCCATTCTGCGTCTGGACGTGCCTGACAGCAGGGGCGAAGTCGATGTCAAAACGGCCTATATTCCCGGCCTGAGCGGTTTCGCAATCAAGATCAGCCCCGGCTTCTTCAACAATCCGAAGATCGGTCTTCCGAGCACAAATGGGATGATGGTTTTGCTCTCAAGTAAAACCGGGTTAGTGCAGGCTCTGCTATTAGACAATGGCTACCTGACCGACGTGCGGACGGCCGCGGCCGGCGCTGTTGCCGCAAAACATCTGGCGCAAGAAGATGCTTCAATTGCGACGATCTTCGGAGCGGGCGTCCAGGCGAGACTACAACTCCAAGCTCTCACCCTGGTGAGACCTATTCGAGAAGTCCGTGTGTGGGCGCGTGATCATCGCAAGGCGGAGTCGCTCGTAGAGAAATTGAAACTCGAACACAACTTTTCAGTTTCAGCTGTCGCCGATCCAAGGAAAGCGATCACCGGTTCCCAGATTGTTGTGACCACGACACCGGCCGACCGGCCGATCATTGACGCCTCTTGGCTTGAACCCGGGCAGCACGTGACAGCTATGGGCTCTGACGCCGAACATAAAAACGAAATCGATCCGGTCGCGATTCAGCGCGCAGATGTTTATGTGGCGGACAGCCTTAAACAAACGCGGAGGCTGGGTGAACTCCATCATGCCATCGACGCCGGCCTTCTCGCGGGCGATGCGGACTTTCCGGAATTGGGCCAAGTTATTGCGGGCGCGAAGGTAGGTCGCAGGAGCGTTTCCAACATCACCATTGCCGATCTTACCGGAACAGGTGTTCAGGACACAGCGATTTCCGCATTGGCGTTTCAGCGCGCTCAGGAACGCAATGCCGGCTCACTTTTCGAGAGCTGAGGATAGTGGTCACTTTGTGCCGTGCTCGCTCTCGGGAGCCGGACTGGTCAGGTCCTGGTCAAAATACGCAGTGTGGTTGTTATCGGCACCAAGAAGTCGTAGTCCAACAAGCGCCCACGTTGTAAAAAATCCAGTCGTTCTAAAGGAGCTAGATATGTCGATTGTCAAGGGACCTCAAGCTTTCCCTCGTGCCGAGTTTCTAAGGCGGCTTACCGCAGTCAAGGCGGAAATGGACCGGCTCGAAGTCGATACGCTTATTGTCGGAAACTCATCTGATATCACCTATCTGACGGGTTATACGGCGAAATCGGGATATGTACCGCAGGCCGTCGTGCTTTCTTTGGTCGACGAAGAACCCACGTTCATATTGCGTCGTCAGGATGCGCCTGCAGCATTACACCAGACATTCATGGATCGTGGCAAAATCATCGGGTATTCGGAAGCGCTAATTGGTAATCCAGATAAGGACGGATTCGACGCTGTCATCGATTTCGTGAATGAGCCCGGTGCTGCAAACCGCGGGGTAGGCGTGCAGCTTGGTGCCCTCTCAGCAAGATCAGCCGAGAAGTTCAGGTCGCGCCTGCCAAAGGCTCGAATTGTTGACTGCACTCACTCTGTCGCGTGGATTCGAATGATCAAGTCTGATCTCGAAATATCGACGATGCGAGAGGCCGCCGCGATTGCGGACGCAGGTGTTCTGAAGGCGTGTGAGGTTATCCGACCAGGTGTGCGTGAAGCTGACGTTGTGGCCGAAGTCGCGGCTCAACTGGCTCGGGGAGCCAACGGAAAAGCCGGCACGGACTTCGCGCCGATGTATTTTTGCTCTTCCCCACGTACTGGCACCAGCCATATCCAGTGGAGCGAAGATGTCATTCGGGAAGGGTCGCAAATCAATCTCGAAATCGCTGGCGTTCGGCATGGCTACGTTTCAGCCATAATGCGCACATTCTCGGTGGGACGCCCCTCCGATCGTCTCCGCCGCCTTCATGATGCAGAAGTGTCGGGTTTAGAAGCGGCACTCGGTGCGGTGCGGCCTGGCGCAACATGTAGCGATGTTGCGAATGCGTTTTATCGAACACTTGAGAAGTCTGGGTTTCAAAAGGATTCGCGATGTGGTTACGCCATTGGGATCGACTGGAGTGAGCCGACCGCAAGTCTTAAGGACGGAGATATTACGGAACTGAGACCGAACATGACCTTCCACCTCATGGTTGGAAACTGGATCGAGGAGGATTTTGGCTACGTGATCAGTGAGACCTTTCGCGTAACAGAGTCAGGCTGTGAGGTGCTGACCAAATCACCGCGAAAGCTGTTCGAGCTTTAGGAATCTCACGAGTCGGAAACCCAAAAAAAGCTCTTCGCGCACATCATGAGTGCTGATCCTTAGACGACGAATGAGCGCGCGTTCAGCCCACAACAATAGCAGTCAGCGAGGAGGTGTCATGGCCTCCAAAACTATCGGCTTCATGACGGCGATCGTTGTCCAAGCTTGTCAGACCAGAAAAATTTCGCGGGCTGGCAATCAGTACTGTCACGGAAAAATGCGGAGGCTCCCATGTCACTGAACTTGACCCAAAATGACTTATCGCACGTGGTTGCCGCCGACCGCGAGCATGTCTGGCATCATCTTAGCCAGCACAAGCAATACGAGACCGTCGATCCAAGGGTTTTTGTCGAAGGTAGTGGGCTCAAGCTTTGGGATGCGAACGGCCGGGAATATCTGGACGCCGTCTCCGGGGGCGTCTGGACGGTCAATGTCGGTTACGGGCGCGAGAGCATCGCCAACGCCGTGCGCGACCAGCTCGTCAGGATGAATTACTATGCAGGCGCGGCGGGCAACGTTCCGGGCGCGCTCTTCGCCGAGAAGCTGATCGGAAAGATGCCGGGGCTGACCCGCGTCTATTACTCGAACTCTGGCTCTGAGGCCAATGAGAAGGCCTACAAGATGGTTCGCCAGATTGCTGCGCGCCATCACGGAGGCAAGAAGTGGAAGATCCTTTATCGCGAGCGTGACTATCACGGCACGACGATCGGAACACTCGCAACCTCCGGGCAGCCGCAGCGAGCCGATCAGTACGGTCCCTATCCGGACGGCTTCGTCATGGTTCCCCATTGCCTGGAGTACCGGAAGCAATGGGATGTCGAAAACTACGGCGAACGTGCGGCCGATGCCATTGAAGAGGTGATCCTGCGTGAGGGGCCGGATACAGTTGGTGCGATCGTGCTGGAGCCCGTGACGGCCGGCGGCGGGGTCATCACGCCGCCGGAAGGCTATTTGCAGCGGGTGCAGGAGATCTGCCGGAAATACGACATCCTGCTTCATATCGATGAAGTGGTTTGCGGCCTCGGCCGCACCGGTACGTGGTTCGGTTACCAGCAATACGGCATCCAGCCCGACCTGGTGACCGTGGCAAAGGGCGTGGCCTCGGGGTATGCCGCCATTTCCTGCACCGTTACCACCGAGCGTGTATTCGAGATGTTCAAGGACGCGCCTGAAGATGGCATGAGCTATTTCCGCGACATCTCGACGTTCGGTGGATGCACAGCCGGACCGGTCGCAGCACTTGAGAACATGCGCATCATCGAAGACGAGGGGTTGTTACAGAACACGACCCTCATGGGCGAGCGGACGCTCGCCAACCTGAACGCGCTGATGGAGAAGCATGCATTCATCGGTGACGTGCGTGGCAAAGGCTTGTTTTGCGGAGCTGAACTGGTGGCGGATCGCAAGACCAAGGAACCTCTCGACGAGAAGCTCGTCCAGGCAGTCGTAGCAGAATGCTTGAAGCAGGGCGTCATTATCGGAGCGACCAATCGCTCGCTGCATGGAGGGCTAAACAATACGCTCTGCCTTTCGCCCGCTTTAATTGCCACGCCCGATGAGATCGACCGGATCACAGATGCCATCGACAATGCCTTGGCGAAGGTGCCCGCCTAAGAAGACCGGTGCGCCGTCAATGCAATCTTGGAAATCCGCGCCTCAAACGAGCGGCCCACAAGTTGGGCCATGTTTCCCGGTCTTACGGTGCGTCGCGGCCCGCGCTGGCTGCGCTGAGGGTCGCGGCCAGCCTGCATCTGGGCGACCAGTTCCAGGGCAGCATTAAGCCGCTTGTTCTCGACGATCTCCGATCTGTGAACTGAACGCAGCTTGTCGAAGGTTCCGTAGGGTAAGGTAATGCCGTCGTGTGACCTCAAGGCGGCCGATAAGCTCGAAGAGATGATCCTTGCCGAAGGGCCCGACTCCGTCGCCGCGTCCATCAGCGAGCCGATCCTCGGCACTGGCGGCAATCGTGCCGCCGCCTGCCGGTTATTGGGAAAAGATGCGGGCCGTGCTGAAGAAATGAAGAAATGAAGAAATATGACGTGCTGCTGGTCGCCGACGAGGTGGTGACCGGCTTTGGCCGGCTGGGCTCGATGTTCGGCTCCGATCATTGCGGATTACGGCATCAAGCCCGATCTCATCACCATCGCCAAGAGTCTGACCTCGGCCTACGCGCCGCTATCGGGCGTCTCGTTTCGGGCAAGGTCTGGCAGGTTTCAGTAACAAATGTGCCGGGATCTACTTCAACGCTGGCACGGGCCATCCCGATGTCGCGAAGCAGGGATGTACTGAGTACAATGTTGTGCTCGATGCCGCCGCTTACGCAACATTGCGAGAACTGCTCCTCGCTGTGAGCGGTCGACGCGGCGGAAGTAATAGGGCGCCTCGGTGTGCAGGATCGGGGCGCGCGGCAGGTCTAAGGCATTGTGGAACAGCTCCAGCCCGGTCAGCGAGCCGGTCATGACGGAGCCGTGATAGCGCGGCATCAGCACGATCGAGGCGGCCAACGCCTTTGCGCCGGCATTCACGGCGGACTTCAACGCACGCTTCGGCAAGGCACCGCGCAATTGGAAGGATATGCACCGCCCTCTCGCCGATCATGAGAATCTGGACGGCACCATGTGCCGCAAGGAGATCCGCACGCTGTCTCAGGCTTTAACCCTGCGCTACGACAAGTTGCTTTCCATTCTCGATCGACCGATACCGCAAATTGCCCGTAAAAAGGTCATCGTCTGCGACTATCCCGATGGCCGTCCGCCACGTTCGACATCCCGTGCCCGATCTACTGGATGCCGTGCCACGAGACGGTATTTAATGACTACCTCGATATGAAGGTCCAACGGTTCGGCACCTTCTACCGTTTCAAGCAGGGCGACGTTCTGCCGAAGTTGTCATCCGCCCTCCAAAGTTAGTGGCGGCGCAACCGTCCGGTGAGCGCCTCACCTGAGGCTACATGGCGGCCGTGGAGATTGCCTCAGAAGCGGCGCCCAATCGGAAACCTTAGCACCTCCGCGTTTTGGCGTGGCTGCTTGAACTCTTCGACGGCAACCGCCTCAATCAACAGGTCCAAGGCTTCGCGTCCCCTTCGACTCATCGGGTCATTGCCACAAAGGTAGTCATACGCTCGATCTAAATGCACTCGGGCGGCCGAAAAATTGCTTGTCATAGGACCCTCTCTACCCGCCCGCATTGCCGTCTACGAGGTGAAGGTCGCGCCATCGTCAATATCTACAGACAAATTTGAATTAAATCGGAGATGATCGGGGGAGTAGCCAGGATTTCCCCCCACGGTGCCTGAACCGGTCGACTTCGACGCCGAGGTCTCGGCATTCCTCGCGCGCCTGGAGGCAAAAGTCCCCTGACATGATGCCGCCGTCGAGCCCGCCGACGATCACTCGCTGGCGCTCGGTCGGATCATAAATGCCGAGCACCCCGTTCCGAGACCACCTTTGACCTCCGTCATTCGATGCAGACTCGCGGAACCGGCCCCGATTCTGCGGCGTAGAGCCAGAGGCGGCCGCCAGGTCCCAGGCCGGTTGGCTCCAAATCGCGCTAGGTCGTGTGGATCAAGTTTGTCCACACCCCTTAGCTATACGCGTGGGGGCGATAATACCATCGAAGAAGAAATGGCGCAGGTATTGGGTACTGATCCGTCGGAGCACCCAATCCCGCCAGCAACGCGGTTCGCAGCCATCTCGACCGATTGGTGGACTCCTGACTGCGGGATCTAAGGAGCTTTTCTCAGCCTATAGCTAAATGGAAAGACGCCGAACCCCTCGATCGCGCCAACCGCGACCCAACCTACTGGATTGCAGAGCGAAAAGAGCGCGTGCGGCTCGAGCGACTTGCGAGGAAAAGGAAATGGCGCCTCGGCATGACGGACTCCGACTGCCTGAGCTGCCTTGGCGCCGGCATTGCCTTTCAGTGCGCGCAAGGGGAGCGTTCCCGTGGCCAGTGCTGCCTTGCTGGAAGGGAGCAGGTGGGGTGTTCTAGCAACACGGTTGAGTGCCCGGGGTGCCAACAATGAACAAATGCGCAGGAACGCTCGATCCGGCGCCTTCGGCCGGCCTGAGACCCTACAACCTGTGCAAGTGCACAGGTAGCGAAGTGCGTCCAGGTTCGAGCACAATGGGCGTCGGCGCAATTTCCATGCCGACCACCAACGGAGATATCTGCGATGACCAGCAACATGCGGCCAATGAAAGCGAGCGAGATTCCCGCCTTCGTCGACAAGGTGATCGAGGCTGGCTGCGACATCTGCGCGATCGGTCTCTTAGGCTATTCACTGGGCGATGTTGACGGCAAGGTACCCTGGCGCAAGGTAAAAAGAATCGTGGAAGAGTTTGGCGATCGTGATCACCTGCTACCGGAGATCGTTGCCTATCTTCGCTCGATTGGTCGATACATAGAACTCTCGTCGTCGACAAACGAGGGCCGGAGACCGCCCAAAACAGGCACTCGAAGTTGGAACGCATAAAGGACGGGTCGGATACGATTGTCGAATCTGGCTCCTTCACCGACAATGACGAGCTGGACTTCGGGACGGGTATCGACGCCAACGAGCTGTGGTTTGCCCAACAGGGCAATAACCTCGTCTTCTCGTACTGGGCACCACGGACAAGGGTCGGCCAATGACTGTTCGCCGGGCAATGTCGTCGAGACTATCAAGTCCGGCGACGGCAAGGTGCTTAGCCATTCCGACGTGGCAACTCTGGGTCGCGGCCATGGCTGGTGTCGATCCGGCAACGTCGCACACGGAATTCGGCATCCAACCAAAGATGCGCAGTTTGCCGACGCCTAGCAGGTTGTGACCATTGCTGCGGCAATGCCGCAGTCCTGGATGGCTGATGAAAACAAGTCCAAGATGTGCCCAGTGGTTGCGCTTCCACCGCACCACCGGGGTCTTCGCCGGAGCCAATGCCCCCCCAACTGAGTTCCATAATATGCGTTATGCAACTTTAAGTTGTAGCAGCTAAGTTAAAATGTCCGGATCTGGCAAAGTAGGAATGTCGCTCCTGCCTTGCCAATCTGCCCGCATTTGAGAGCGCGGGAGATTGCAGATTGGGACTGGTTCTGATGAGCGAACGCGAGCTGCGGCGTATCGAGGTTTTGTCGAAGATTGTTGAGCGGCGAATGACGAGCGTTGCGGCGGCAAGCTTGCTCGGCGTTTCAGTTCGTCAGATCCAGCGGCTGTTGAAGACGTTCCAGGCGGATGGCGCTGCGGCTCTCCGGCACAAGGCGCGTGGCCGGCGTTCCAACAATCGCATTGTCGATGGTGTTCGCGACTTCGTGCTGGAGCTGATCCGCGAACACTACATCGACTTCGGTCCAACGCTTGCCCGCGAGAAGCTGATCGAACGGCATCAGCTCGCGGTCAGCAAGGAGACGCTGCGCAAGTGGATGACGGAGGCTGGAATCTGGACGTCGCGCCGTGAACGCAAGCAGCGGCTGCATCAGCCCCGCGGGCGACGAGACTGCCTGGGCGAGATGGTGCAGATCGACGGCTCGCATCACTGGTGGTTCGAGAACCGCGGTCCCAAATGGGCCCTGCTCGTCTTCATCGACGATGCGACCGGCAAGCTCCTGCATCTGCGCTTTGCGGGGTCGGAGAACACGTTCGATTATTTCCATGCTGCCAAGGCGTATCTGCGGCACTGGGGCAAGCCGCTTGCGTTCTACAGCGACAAGCATGGCATTTTCCGAACGACCCATGGTTCCGAGAAGGATAGAAGCAGCGGCCTGACGCAGTTCGGCCGGGCTCTTTATGAGCTCAACATCGATATCATCTGCGCCAACACCCCACAGGCCAAGGGTCGCGTCGAGCGCGCCAACCAAACGCTCCAGGACCGGCTTGTGAAGGAGTTGCGCCTGCGCGACATCAGCACGATCGAGGCCGCCAACGCCTATGCGCCCGATCATGAGAATCTGGACGGCGCCATGTGTCGCAAGGAGATTCGCACGCTGTCTCAGGCTTTGACGCTGCGCTACGACAAGGTGCTTTTCATTCTCGATCCGACCGATACCGCAAAGCGACTTGCCCGTAAAAAGGTCATCGTCTGCGACTATCCCGCTCGCCTTGAGGTCACTCACGACGGCATTAGCCTGCCCTACAGAACCTTCGACAAGCTGCGTTCAGTTCACAGATCGGAGATCGTCGAGAACAAGCGGCTTGATGCCGCCCTGGAACTGGTCGCCCAGATGCAGGCTGGCCGGGAGCTTCATCGCAGCCAGCGCGGGCCGCGGCGCACCGGACAGACGAACCACATGTTCGGCATTCCCGATGGCAGCCAGAGCAATGGCTATGTGAAGCGTGGCCGCAAGCCCGGCAAGAAGGCGGATTTCACAAAGGACCCCGCAGTCGTCGTGCGGCGTGAGCAGGCGCTTGCCAGAATGCCGGCAGCCAAGGTCGAGAGCCAGGCCGTCAAAGTCGATCTGACGCTCACGGAGAGCGATAGGCATCGTATTGCGGATGTCCTCGCAGTGCTGGACGAGTTTCCAATCAACCGGAAGGCTCAACCGACAACGGAAGCCGGCTTTTAGCTCGACGAGGGCCACGCGGCTCTCAAAGCTAAAGCCGAGGGAGATCTACTGGATCGCCCCCGATCGGGCTGCGCAACCCCGACCAGCTGACGCCCGATCGGGCGCTCACGTCGCAGCCGGCAGCACCGTTATGCGACATTTCTACTTTGCTGACATCGCGACATTCGAACTTGGTTGCAACAAGTTGTAGCAGCTAAGTAAAATATCCTGATCTGCCAAAAATAGGAATGTCGCTCCTGCTTGTGCCTTGCCACTCTCTCGCCTTCGAGAGCGGGGAGATTGCATCTTGGGACGTTTAAGGGGTGGATTTTCGTTTAAACGGTTCAAATGGGCGGTCGTCCGCCAGCAACTTCTCCTTGCTAAGTAATCCGGCATTCTCGAAGGCCTCGCGCCAGTTCGAGGCGCATTCATATCCCCCTCCGCAGCAGCACGCGCAAGCATCGTCACAAGCCCCGAGCCGCTTCGCGTTCGGCGCTGTCCAATTTCCGACAATGTCGGATACGCAACGTAGCAGGGTCAGATCTACCAGACTGCGTATAAATGGTTTTCTCATTTGGCACGGTACATGCACCATCATCCGCAAACACGTGCCCGACGAAAGAAGACGTCGCATGATCACCTCACCAAAACATACCGCCGCCGCGGAACAAATCACTTCGCCCCGAACCTTGCTTATCGTCCGTCCCGTCACCACAACCGGAGCCATCCGCTTCGTCTTCGACGGCGGCACCACGCAGGACTCGGCTGACAAGGAGGGACTGGCCAATTTGATGACCGGCCTGTTCGACGAGGGCGCCGGCGATCTCGACAGTGATGCCTTCCAGGCGACGGTTGACCATGCCGGGGCCGAGATGAGCTTCGACGCGCAGCGCGACGGCATTTATGGCAGATGCGCATGCTGCCCGAACGGAAGGACGCCGCCTTCGATCTGCTCAGGCTCGCGCCTAACAGCCCCCGCTTCGACCAGGAGCCCGTCGACCGCATCCGCGCCAAGCGGCGCAGAATCTACGGCACGCATCCTTATTCGAGGCCGGACGAGGGGCACCAAGGAGAGCCTCGCCGGCATAACGCCGGTCGATCTAGGCGCCCTCCACAAGGCCGCTTTCGTCGGTGACGGGCTGCACGTAGCGGTCGTCGGCGACATTGATGCCAAAGGCCTGAGTGAAAGGCCCCACGACTCGGTCGGCGATTTGCCTCAGAAGCAGGCGATCGCGCCGGTGGCCGATGTCGCCCCGAGCTCGGCCGGCGTAATTGGTCGCCTACGACCCGCCGCAGACTTCGCTGCAGCTTGTTTTTCCCGGCATCGGACGCAGCGACTCGGAACTCTAAGCCGCACAGCTGATAAGCAAAATACTCAGAGGCTCGCCATTTACCTCACGTCTGTTCCAGGAAGTGCGCGAAAAGCGCGGCCTTGCTTACGGTATCCATTCCAGCCTGAAAGACCACCAGCATTCCAATGCGCTTGTCGTGACCACGGCGACGCGCGCCGACAGGGCGGCCGAGACGCTCGGGCTGATACGCCACGTGATCAGGGAGTTGGCGGAAACAGGGCCGACAGAGGCCGAGCTAAAAGCGAGCAAGAAATATCTGATCGGCACCTATGCTACCAACAATCTGGATTCCTCCAGTTCGATTGCAGCCACGCTTGTCGGGTCTTGGCATCGGCTACACCAGTGCCGCGCCGCCCTCATCGATCGACCAAGTCGAGGCAGCGGCGAAGAAGCTGCTTTCGGCCGAACCCGCCATTATGGTGGTCGGCCCGCGCGTGGACGCCAAAGAATGGGCCCGGGCTCCAATTTCGCCATTCTTCTCCCCTTGTGAGGCTTTTACTGGGAGAGATCGAGCCCAAAGGGAGATTCCGATGTCTGAAGCGAGTCAGGAAAAGTTGGACGCATTCTTGGGGAAAATGGTCGGCGATCTCGGTGCGATCGCTACGGGCGCGGCTGTCTTGCTAGGCGACAGACTCGGCCTGTTCAAGGCATTGCGCGAAGGCGGCAAGATGACGGCCGCCGAACTTTCGACACGCACCGGTACCCAGGAGCGCCTTGTAAGGGAATGGCTTTCCGGGCAGGCGGCGGCGGGCTACGTCGACTACGATGAAGCCAACGACCAGTTCTATCTCAACGCCGAGCAGGAGCTGGTGTTCGCCGATGAAAATAGCCCGGCCTTCATGGCTGGCGCATTCGAGTTCCTATCCGCGCTGTGGCTCGACGAAGAAAAGGTGAGGCAGGCATTCCAGTCCGGTAAGGGCGTTGCATGGCACGATCATAGCGCGTGTCTGTTTCGCGGTACGGAACGGTTCTTCCGTCCAGGCTATAATGCCAATCTGATCGACTCCTGGCTGCCGGCCCTGGAGGGCGTAGTCGAGAAGCTCGAACGCGGCGTGGATGTCGCGGATGTCGGATGCGGTCATGGCGCATCGACGGTGCTCATGGCACGTGCTTTCCCCAATTCGCGCTTCGTCGGCTTCGATTATCACGCCCCTTCGATCGAGCGCGCCCGCAAGGCCGCCGAGGAAGCCGGCGTCGGCGCCAACACGCGCTTCGAGGTCGCGGCCGCCAAGACCTATCCCGGCACCTATGACCTCGTCGCTTTTTTCGATTGCCTTCACGACATGGGCGACCCGGCGGGCGCCGCCACCCATGTCCACGGGTCGCTCAAGCCGGATGGCACGTGGATGATCGTCGAGCCGTTCGCGCATAATCATCTAGCGGCGAACCTCAATCCCGTCGGACGCGTTTACTATGCCGCTTCCACGTTCGTGTGCACGCCCGCGTCCCTGTCGCAGGAAGTCGGGCTCGGGCTTGGCGCCCAGGCCGGCGAGGCGAGGCTACGCAAGGTGGTGACCGGCGGCGGCTTCAAGCGATTCCGTCGCGCCACGGAGACGCCGTTCAACATGGTGCTGGAGGCCCGTCCCTAGCGCGGCCGTCGCTAGAAATTGCAGCTCATCGCTTTATGGTGAAGATCGTCGTCAAAATCCGAACTCACAGTTATCGACAAATTTTCAGAGGCGTCACTCCCCTGACATCCGATTGGAGTTGTTAGAAGCCAACAGTAGTTGAAGGCACACGCAGCCAAGCTCGTCGCCTAGAGTAGTTCGGTGCTCTCCGAGAATCCAACTCCGAAGACCGTACTCCGCGCAAACGCGCAGTTTCTCCACCTGAACTTGGGCGACTTCGGCGGCGTCGGCGACAAACGCGAAAAGCGCCAGGAGCGGCACTGCGACCAATGGCCCTTTCATAAACCTCGAATGCGCTTTCAATCTTGGCGATGCGTTCCGTCAGTGTGATCTGAAAAGACTCATGCTAATCACAGCTTCACGACGCCTTGCGACGCAACGCCGTTTGGTATCCCAACCATTGGTGAATTTCGGCGGCGATGCGCCCGGCATGTGCGGTGACTTCGGGAATTCCCATCAGTTCGCCGACGCTGCCTCGCGCCAGTGGCCCGCTGACGAAAATGCTATCGGTCGGGCGCCCGGATGTGCCGACCGCACGGCCTTGGCTGTCGGTCTCCAAACCAAGACCAATCGGGTCGAGCCGGACCAATCCCATCCGCTCGAGCGCCGCAATCGCCGTGTTGGTCCGCAAGATATCGGCGTGCGCCGGTCCGGTCGTCACGATCACACTGTCGAAAGCATCGACAACGACGCTGCGTTGGCCACGCAGCCGCTGCCTGACGCGAATGCATCCGTCTACCTGTTCGGCGCCGACAATCGATGCGGCGCGATAGGAAAGCCTGCCCTCGGCAGCGCGGCGATCGAGCACGGCCGCGATCTGTGGCGCAACGCGGAAGCGATGCACATCCCACAGCGCGCGAAGATGACGCACAACCTGGCGCTGCTCGGCTAGCGGCAAGGCCTGCCAGATGGCCTGTCCCTGACGCCGGACGGCATCGAGCACCGGGTGCCAGTCTTCGCCCTGACGCTTGGCATCAAGGATCGTTACCCGGATGCGCCTGAATAGTGCCGTTGCGCTTCGTGAAGGAAGGGTCGTGAAATCACCGACTGGATCGGCCGGTATCGAGGCGTGGCTGCGCGAGCGATAGCCATGACGTGACAGCGCGACAATGTGGCCACGATGCCCCTTGCGGTCGAGGGTCGCAATCACGTCCGCCGACGTCAGTCCGGTGCCAACGACCAGGACACGGTCGTCGCGGCCGATCGCTTCCAGCCTCTCGAGATCATAGGGATTGGCCACCAGCCCGGCTGTGCCAGCCACGGACTTCAGGGGCATCGGCAAGGCCGGCGGCGGATGCGTCGTCGCAATCACCACGGCGTCGGCAGCGAGCGTCCCGCCATCAGCGAGGATCAGACGGTAGCCCTCGCCGGTGCGCTCGACCGATGCGACGGCGGACCTGACATGGCGGATCGTTTTGCTGAGCAGAAAGGGCTGGAGATGGGATTCGACATAGCCGCCGAAAACACGGCGCTGCGGGTAGATCGCGCCGTTGGCGGCAATAGCCTCGACATCCCCCACAATAGCGCTGCTCTGCTGCAGCCAGTCGGCGAAGTGGCTATCCTGGCCGGAGATCAGCGTCATCCTCGAGGCCGGCACATTGATGCGGTGTGAAGGATCGGTCGTCGAATAGGCCAGACCATAGCCGAGCCTTTCGCGCGGCTCGACGACCACGATATCGGATGCACTGGCCGGCAGCAGCCGCGCCAGATGAAACGCAGTCGCCGCACCTGAAAAGCCGCCGCCGACAATCGCTATGATCGGTTCGCTGGCGCTCAAGACTGGCTCGCGCGCAGCGACGACGGGCGATGGTCGCCGGCCACCGTTTCGCCGAAGGGGCCCATGTTAACCGCCGTCGGCCGCGTCGAGATTTCGTGATCGAGCGGCAACAGCGGCAGCACCAGTTCGCCGAAGCGATAGGCTTCCTCCAGATGCGGATAGCCGGACAGGATGAAGGTATCGATGCCGATGCGCCGGTATTCGTCGATGCGCTCCGCCACCGTCGCCGCATCGCCGACCAGAGCGGTGCCGGCGCCGCCGCGCACCAGGCCGACACCGGCCCACAGATTCGGACTGATTTCGAGTTTGTCGCGACGGCCGCCATGCAGCCGGCTCATGCGCGACTGGCCGACGGAATCCA
Organism: Mesorhizobium sp. M0159; assembly: GCF_040322295.1. Classification (NCBI taxonomy): domain Bacteria; kingdom Pseudomonadati; phylum Pseudomonadota; class Alphaproteobacteria; order Hyphomicrobiales; family Phyllobacteriaceae; genus Mesorhizobium; species Mesorhizobium sp. M0159. The sequence continues at coordinate 2,163 of NZ_JAMYTF010000061.1, read as the reverse complement.
TGCGCGCGAAAACCTTCTGCGCCTCGGCGATCGTCTTGTCGTCCAGGCGGCTGATCAGGCGGTCGGCATCGGCCCAGGCTTCGTCATTGGTTTCGCGAACGATGACATGCAGCCTGATGCCGAAACTCACCTGGCGTCCGGCCTTCTCGGCAAGGCCGCGCACATGGTCGACCTTGGCGGCGACGTCAGCCGGCGGTTCGCCCCAGGTGAGGTATTTGTCGATCTGCTCGGCGGCGACCGCATTGGCCGCCTCCGACGAGCCACCGAAATACAGCGGCGGATGCGGGGTCTGCACAGGCGGGAACAGCAGCCTTCCGTCCTCGATGCGGAAGTGCTTGCCTTCGAAGGCAATGGTCTCGCCGCTGAGCACGGCCTTGTAGATATCGAGAAACTCCCGCGTCACCTCATAGCGCTCGTCATGGCTGAGGAAGATGCCGTCGCCCTTGTTCTCGACCGGGTCACCGCCGGTGACCACGTTGATAAGCAGGCGCCCGCCGGAAATGCGGTCGAGCGTCGAGGTCATCCGCGCCGCGAGCGTCGGCGACTGCAGCCCGGGACGGACGGCAACGAGGAAGCGGAGCCGCTGCGTCAACGGCGCCAGCGCCGACGCCACGACCCAGCTGTCCTCGCAACTTCGGCCGGTCGGCAGCAGCGCGCCGTAATAGCCGATGGCGTCGGCGGCCTTGGCGACCTGGGTCAGATAGGGCAGGTCGACCGCCCTGCCCCCCTCGGAGGTGCCGAGATAGCGGCTGTCGCCATGGGTCGGAAGAAACCACAGGACCTTGATCCTGTCGGGGATGGCAGTGCTCATGAACAGTCCTCTATGACTTTACGGCGTTCTCGCTCAGCTCCAGGCGTGTAGCGGCGGATTGACGTCGTTCAGGTAATAGTTGCCGAGGATCGCGTATTTCCAGCGCACCGGATCGTGCAGCGTGTGGGTTCGGGCGTTGCGCCAGTGCCGGTCGAGATTGTGCTCGGCCAGTGTGGATCGCGTGCCGGCGAGTTCGAACAGTTTGTTGGTGGCGTTGATGGCGATCTCGGTGGTGAGGATCTTGGATTCGGCAACCGCGATCTGCGCTTTCGCGACGGTCCTATCGTTCGGATCGGCCACGGCGCGGTCGACCGCAAGGCCGGCCTTGTCCAGAACCGCCTCGGCCGCATTGGCCCGCAGGCGGAGGTCGCCGACCGCCTGGATCGTGTAGGGATCCTGCCAGGCATGATCGACGCCGCTGTCGATCCACGCGCGCGACTTGGTGCGCACGAAGCTGACGGTTTCGTCGATCGCCGAGTTGGCGATGCCGAGATCGACAGCAGCCTGGATGATCTGGAAGATGGCGCCGTCGGCGGTCGGCCGGTCATAGCCCTTGTAGCCGGGGACGAGATGCGTCTTCGGCACTTTCACATTGTCCAGCAGAACTGTGCCGGACAGCGTCGTCTTCTGGCCGAAGCTCGACCAGTCGTCGATGACCGTCAGTCCGGGCGCGCCGCGATCGGCGATGGCATACCAGGCCCGGCCCTCGTCATCGAGCGCCACGATCGGCACCAGATGGGCGAGCAGCGCGCCGCTGGAATAGAATTTCTGGCCATTGACCACGACGTGGTCGCCAGCGTCGACGAATTTGGTCTCGAAGTCGGCCGCCCGCTTGGAGCCGAATTCCGAGAACGCGTTGCCGAACCGCGTGCCGGACAGAACTTCGGCGAAGAGCAACTGCTTCTGGGCCTCATCAGAGACGGTGCGGATGGCGGCGACGACGCCGAGATGGTTCTGCGGAATCTGGCCGAGCGACGGATCGGCCGCCGAGATGATGGTGATCACCTTCGACAGCGTCACATAGGAGAGTTCCGGTCCGCCATAGGCCTTCGGCACGTTGATCGACCACAGGCCGCTCTGCGAAAACGCATCGAGCTCTTCCTTCGGCCAGATGCGCTCGCGGTCCCGCCTGGAGGCGTCCTTGGCGAAGTCTGCGGCCAGTTTTTCCGCCACAGCGATCGCCTCGGCATCGGTCTTGATGACATGCGCTCTGGCCGACGGACGCTCGACCGGAGGGACGGCGCTGCGAGTATCGGACGGCTGCTTCGATTGGATGGTCATGCTGCGGTCTCCTGGGGAAAATGTTGCGATGGAAGCGGCGTGCCGCCGAGATAGTAGGTCTTGATGTCGTC
>NZ_JAMYTF010000060.1:0-26293 GCF_040322295.1 Mesorhizobium sp. M0159 | reverse complement strand
ACCCGGCGGTGGCATGGGTGAGTTATCCCTTCCTCGACTCGCACCCTGATCAGGTGACGGCGCGAAAGCAGATGTCCCAAGGGTCGGGCATGTTGGCCTTTGGCCTCCACGCTGGGTTCGAGGGCGCGCGGCGGATGATGGACCGGCTCAACCTGATCACCCGGGCTGTCAGCCTCGGCGATGCCGACAGCCTCATCTATCATCCAGCAAGCCTCACACGTGCTCGGCAGCCGATCCGCAAGGATGCCCATTTGGCCGACGGAGTCGGCGAGGACCTCATGCGTCTCTCGGTGGGGCTCGAAGACGCCGATGACCTAATCGCCGATCTGCGGCGGGCTTTGGACGTCTTGTGATGACTTGGCGTGCGGCCACCTCTGCGCTCACACATAGATCTGGAGCCTTGCCATGGCATTCCTGAGCGGTCTTTCCGCGTTCCCCATCACCCCGAGCAATCGTGACGGCCGCGTTGATACCGTTGCCCTGCGCAGGCTGATTGCTCGGCTTTGCGCCGCTCAGGTCGATTCCATCGGTCTTCTCGGCAGCACCGGCACCTACATGTATCTGTCGCGCGAGGAACGGCGACGGACGCTCGCCGAGACCTTGGACGAAACCGCAGGGCAAATGCCGGTCGTGGTGGGTGTAGGCGCGCTGCGCACCGACGAAGCCGTGAGGCTCGCGCAGGACGGCAAGGCCCTTGGAGCTGCCGCGGGGCTGCTTGCGGCCGCTTCCTACACCCCGCTCACTGATGACGAGGTGTTCGAACATTTCTCCACTGTGGCGCGCGAAAGTGGCCTGCCGATCGTCGTCTATGACAATCCAGGAACGACGCATTTCCATTTCAGCCCAGCCCTTGTCAGCCGCCTGGCAAAGGTGGGTGGGGTCGTCGCTATCAAGAATCCGACAGACAGGAGCGACGCGATCAAGAACCATCTGGCCGACCAGAGGCGCACGCTGCCGGAAGGGTTCTCGATTGGCTACAGCGGCGACTGGAACGCTGCCGAGGCCATGATCGCCGGCGCCGACACATGGTACAGCGTGCTCGCGGGCATCTTGCCCGAGGTCTGCATGAAGATCGTCGCGGCGGCGCAGCAGGGCGATGCGACCGAAGCGCGACGGATCGATGCCACGCTTGCGCCGCTCTGGAGCCTCTTCAAGGAGTTCTCGAGCCTTCGCGTCGTCTATGCACTTGCCGAATTGCTCGACATTTGCCGTGCCGACCCCCCGCGTCCCATCCTGCCTCTGCCCTCAGCAGCGAAGCGCCAGATCGCCGCCGCGTTGGAACGCTTGCCATCGGATGTCAACCGGTGAACAGCGAACCCGGCGGCCAGTGAAGGAACCTGTCATGTATGTACCCGCGCATTTCGATGAACCGAGCCGAGAAGTCCTTTACGAACTGATCGAGAACAGCGCACTTGGCATGCTGATAACCCATGGCCGGAGCGGTCTCGACGCCAATCACATCCCCTTCGAACTCGACACGTCACAGGGAGAAAACGGTACCCTTTACTCCTGCGCGATTAATACACGTGCCGAAGGAAAGTGCACATTCTCGCTCGCGTGACTTATTTCAAAAGATGTGAACGCGTTTTGGCACCATTCACGGCCGACATGCGGCAGCCGGTCACTCACCACATGGTGAGCAACCAGGAAACCCTCCGGCCTACACTTTCTACCGGAGCGCACGTGCTGCATCGACCATGTTCATCAGGGCAGGGCGGACCTCCTCCCATTTGCGTGTTTTGAGGCCACAGTCCGGGTTTACCCACAGTTGGGAATCCGACAGTCGCTCGCGGGCAAGCATGACGAGATCCGAAATTTCGCCGACTTCCGGGACGCGTGGTGAGTGAATGTCGTAGACTCCGGGACCGATTTCGTTCGGATATTTGGAGCTCGTGAAGGCGTCCAGCAGTTCCATCTTCGAGCGCGACGTCTCAATCGAAATGACATCCGCATCCATTTCAGCGATCGCGTCGATGATCTCGTTGAACTCCGAGTAGCACATGTGGGTATGGATTTGAGTCGCGTCCTTTACACCCGTTGAAGCGATCCGGAAGCATTCGACAGCCCAGTCGAGATAGTCGTTCCAATCAGACTGGCGCAGTGGCAATCCTTCGCGAAACGCGGCCTCATCGATCTGGATCATCCTTGCGCCGGACCATTCGAGATCCGTCACCTCGTCGCGGATGGCGAGCGCGATCTGGCGGCATGCTTCGGAGCGGGGTACGTCGTCGCGAACAAAAGACCAGTTGAGAATGGTCACCGGGCCTGTGAGCATTCCCTTCACAGGGTTTTCCGTAAGCGACTGGGCGAACTGCCACCAGCGCAGCGTCATCGGATTGGGCCTCGATACGTCGCCGAAGATGATGGGGGGGCGCACGTAACGCGACCCATAGCTCTGCACCCACGCATGCTGGGTGAAGGCGAAGCCGGACAGCTGCTCGCCGAAATGCTGTACCATGTCGTTTCGTTCGAACTCACCGTGCACCAGCACGTCCAGCCCGATCTCTTCCTGCCAGCGAATTGCAGCCTCGATCTCCTTCTTCAGGAAGGTCTCGTACTCGACATAGCTCAGCTGGCCCTTCGCATGAGCGGCCCGCGCCCTGCGTACCTGCGGCGTCTGCGGGAAGGACCCGATGGTCGTCGTCGGGAACGGCGGCAGCCCGAGCGTGCCGGCCTGGACTCTGGAGCGCTCGGCAAAAGCGCTCTCTCGTCGCTTCATGCTGTCGTCAATGCTGGCGATCCGCCCCTCAACCAGCGGGTCATGGATCTTCGTGGATGTCACGCGAGTGGCGGCAGCCTCGGCAGACGCTTTCAACGCGCCTGCCACCGCATCCCTGCCTTGGGACAGGGCCCGGGCAAGCAACACCAACTCGTCGGTCTTCTGGGCCGCGAAGGCGAGCCACGACCTGATGTCCGCGTCGAGTTCCGTCTCCATGCGGAGGTCGATCGGCACATGCAGCATCGAGCAAGAAGGCGCGATCTCGACGCGGTCCAAGGGCCAGCCGGCGACGATCGGTTTGATGCGGTCGAGAATGGCGGGCAGGTTCGCACGCCAGACGTTGCGGCCATCGATCAAGCCAAGCGAGAGCACCAGATCCTTCGGTGCGAGCCGACCCACCGTTTCCAGCTGCTCGGGAGCGCGCACGAGATCAATATGCAGCCCGGCCAGGGGCAGAGAAACCGCGGTTTCGAGATTGTCTCCCAGCGGCCCGAAATAGGTAGCCAGCATGATCTTCAGCTCGGGCGCGGCTTTCGACAGCTGGCCATAGGCGAATTCGAACGCAGCTCGTTCGTTCGGGTTCAGATCGAGGACAAGCGCTGGCTCATCGATCTGCACCCAGTCGGCTCCAGACAGCTTCAGCCTCTGCAGGAGTTGCTCGTAGACGGGCAGCAGCCGCGGCAGGAGCGCGATGGGATCGAATCCTTCGGCAGGCGATTTCGCCAGCTTGAGGAAGGTGATCGGTCCAAGGATGACTGGGCGTGTGTGAACGCCGAGAGCTTTAGCCTCGATGAAGTAATCGACCGGTTTCGTCGACGAGAGGGCGAACGTCTGATCATCGTTGAGTTCCGGCACAATGTAGTGATAGTTGGTGTCAAACCACTTGGTCATTTCCATCGCGGTTACATCAGACCGATGAGCCGCCTGCTGGTGACCAGCGTGTCGACAATCCTCCGTCTGACCCTGGTTGCCCCGCGCCATTGCGAAGTAGATGTCAAGTGGAACCTCGCCGCTATTCCAGCCGTAACGGGATGGAACGGCGCCGACCATGGCTGCGGTGTCGAGCACATGGTCGTAGAGCGAGAAGTCGTTCGACGGGATTTTCGACACGCCGCGATCGTGCTGCTCCTCCCAGCTAGCGGCACGGAGCGCCTTCGCGGTCGTGAGAAGGTCGGCAGCGGACGATTTTCCGGACCAGTAGCTTTCAAGCGCGAATTTCAGTTCTCGCCGACGACCGAAGCGGGGCACGCCGAGCGTTGCTACAGGAATTTGCTGAGAGATAGTCATGCCAGACCCCGATGGTTGGGGCGTCGGTGACAAGGAAGGCGCTAGCAGGCCGGCACGAACGCCAGGCTGCAGCGGCCACCGAGGCACCCCGCCCGTGGACGTAATTCGCCGTGGCAGGTCTCCTGGCTCGCGGGGTCATAGCCTCTACCCGTCTTCCCAAGGCTATTCGCCTCAGTGACATGAGTGGGGTTGGCTCGCCGCTAACAGTTGCGGGGGCAGCGCCGGCATCGCACCGGCTTCCCTCTTAGCTCCGCTGCGGCAGCGCCGTACGGAGAACCACGACGCGGGAGACAATTACAGCAGTTCGCTTCTTTGTCAACGCCGCATAAAGAAATGTTTATGTCGTTATGTTAAATTTCCGTTGGCACGTTCCAAAGGTCGCCTCGAAAGCGAAAACTGTGGAAGCCTTGAGCGGCCGGTAAATCAAAGCAATGACGCACGGCGCCCTTGTCCAGGAGGATAGGAGTTCGTCGGCTGCCGGCAGCAAACATACCGGCAAGCGCCGTGGTGCTGCTTAGCGCATCATGCGAACCACCTCGGCGTCGAACTTCGGCTCCGAGCTTCCGACCGCTATTCGGCTCAATGGCGAGGCTGTTGCCCATGTGGAAGCTGTTGGCCGTGATGCCCTGGTGATATGACACAACGATTTCGGGGGGAGCACACCGAGGCCAGGCGCAGCGGCGTGTTGCGAAGTGATCGAGGCCAATGTCTCGAACTGCTTGTTCGCAGCCCACCGGCTCAAGGTAACCCGGCTCAAACCACCGGGCCAGCTCAAGTCCTGTCCAAATGAGGCCTGAGCGGCAAATCGTCGTGCACGCGCACGGTTTGGCGTTCGATCTTGTGATGCGTCTTGGGCGGACAATCACCACGGTGCAGCGCGCAGAAGCGGTCCCCAATTGGGAAGCCGAGGGCGGTGAGGGCAAGCCAGCGCCACAGGCGGAAGGGGACTTGGACCTGTTTGCCCTGCTGGACCACAAGTTCGCGACACAGGGCCTCAAGGAGAAGACCAAGAGTGATTATGCGCGGGACCTCGCCAAATTCATCAAAAGCAGCGGGCAGTCAAAGTTCGGCGCCGATTGACATGGAGATAGCCATCGCGGCGGACCGCCCAGGCGGACCGCAAGCCGGAATACAACCGGGTGCAGGCGGCCAAGCTCGTCCACAAGATGGCGTCGGGCACACACCGGCGATGGGAGAGCGGACCGTGGAGTGCAGGAACTTCACGCCTATCCACGCTCCCGTGGACGTGTCCTGCGGCACATCGGCAGCGATATTGAGGAGGCAGTTGAGCTTCTGGTCGAGCACTCTTACCTGCCACTACCTACGCTTAACGTCATCTCGTACTGAAAACGCACCACGCAAGGTCGAGATGTAACATGCGCCCTTCGTGGATGGTTCTAAGCTTCCTCGGGCGCGGTCAATCTGTGATAACGGTCGCTTGGAACCTCCATCACCGCGACGCGATCAAGGTTGGCGTATCGCGCTCGGTAGTAACCTTCTTCCTCCACTTCGGCGAAACTACACTGGGGAACGTCAAAGGTCGCAGCTTCCAATCCGAAGAAAGTCGTAGCGGTTTCTTCATCCAAGAAGTTCCACTCATCTTCTCCGTCGTCATATGTGACGCGAACATAGGAGGCCATGCGCACGGCTTCCTGATCACCCATCTCTGCGATAATGGCATCGCATTCTTTCTTCAGCTTTCCTGAAACCTCACCCTTATCCCAGTCATCCAAAGCCCGATAGATTTCTGGATGATAATACTCTGGAATCTCCTCTACATCGTCACCGATAAGCTCAATGGTGCGGACATATTGCGGATTTATCAAGAGTATTTTGTTGTCAAGACTCCAACAATACAGCCATGGCCTGCTTGTGTTATTTCTACGAAGATTATGAAGTTCCTTCAACTGACGTAAAATCGATTCACGCGCATTTTCATCGATAGGATATTGGCGGCTGCCAACAGTCGTCTTGATTCTGAGCGTGCCGTATCGCGTTTCGGCATCGGCAATTGCAAACGGGCTCGTGCGCCACTCCTCGACATCAATCTTCCAGCCCAGCAGCTCCTCGACCGTGCATTTCAACGTGAGACAAAGATCCTTGATCTGCTCGACGTTCAACTGCGTTTTGCCTGTTTCCCAACGGGCCACAGTCTGTTGCGTCGTTGCCATCTGCTCTGCCAAATCTTTTTGAGTCATGCCCAGTCGAACCCTAAGCTCTCTCATGTTCATAACTCACCTCGCGTGTTCAACACACGCATTGTGGATGAATTAATCTAACACGTCAAGCGTGTTCAAAAATCGCAGCATGTGTTTTTAGGGCGTCTTCGAGGCTCCGGCAGCCGTTCGTGACCACTTGCGCAAGACACAGGGCTGGTACACAGCACGAATGGACGATCAAAATTACTGCTGAAATTCAGATAATTATTGTGGGCGAGTCTGGATCTCTCTGATCGACACGACAGTCGACCATCACCATGATCGGACCGCTTCGTGGCCGCAGGTCAAGTTGCAGCGTCGGTTCGCTGAACTTGTTGGTCGGATCAAGATTGAGCGTTTCAAAATCCGGCTGACGCAGAAGGATGCCCATCAGTCCCCCAATCACAAGAACCAGCTGGCGGACGAGCAAGGCTCCCGAAACACCTTGGACATCCGCCAGTTCGCCCCAAAGCCAGCTTCCCGCCGCCATGCCGCCGTATGTGGCCGTCTGATAGAGAGAGGGCGCGTCCAACCACCCACCGCGGCGCCGAAAGCTGTACTGTGACGTTAAACAGCGAGAATGATTGAATCCAGGCCGCACCGGCTGGCATGAGGTTGAGACACCTCAGCCCAACGTGCTCGCTCCATGCCCGAAAGAAGCAGCTGATCGCCAATACAAAGAACGCACCGCGAATGATCCATTCGTTGGAGAGAACTTCTCGGACCCGCCCGATGAGGAGCGCGCCGCAAATCGCTCCCAGGCCGAAGAAGCCGAGCATCACGCCGTAGGTGACTGCGGTCCCTTTGATCTGTTCGCGAGCGACCAACGGCAGGAGAGCCAAAATGACAACGGCGGTGAGGCCGAAAATGAAACTCCGGCACATCACCTTGAGAAGGTTCGGCGACAAGAGCACGTAACGGAAGCCCGCCGCCATCGCACTGCCGAAAGCCTCCCGCGGCAGCGCTTGTCGTGCCCGTTCGGCTTTCCATCGCAACAGCGCAGCGATCAGAGCGAAGTAGCAAAGGACGTTGAAGAGGAACGCGAAGGCCGCACCGGCTGTGGCCACGATTATGCCGCCAATCGCCGGCCCGATGGTGCGCATGAGATTGTAGCTCATGCCGTTGAGCGCAATCCCGCTTGGCAGGTGTTCGCGAGGCAGGATATCTCCCATGGAGGCTTGCCAAGAGGGATCGTGCAATGCCCAACCACAGCCGATTAGGAAGGTGAGACCCAGAAGGGTCCAGGGTGTCATTCCCCGCATAGGTCAGGAACGCCAGGAAGGCGGATACGCAGACCATCAGCAGTTGCGCAGTCAACATGATCCGGCGACGGTCAAACTTGTCCGCGAGCGCTCCCGCCGCGAGCGAGAAGATCATGTAGGGGAGGGTGGTCGATGACTGGACGAGCGCCACCATTCCATGGGAGGTGGCGATGCTCGTCATCAGCCAAGCTGCCGCCGCACCTTCCACTAGGGTGCCAAGGTTCGAAATGAGTGCAGCCGACCATAGCGAACGGAAGGTCTTGTGCTCAAAAGGAACGAGTGAAGATGTTCTCTTCGCCATTGTGGGAAGCCTCGGGATTGACCGCGGGGCTGGATTTGTTTCGCCTCACTCAACCATGGCCTCGCCGTACAAGCCAAGCTGCCACAGTGCGCGCCTGCTAACCCAGAAAACTTGGCGGCCTTACAGGCATGCGCAGGACGCGCGAAGCCGCTCAAGTCTCCCCAGATGGGTCAGCCATCGAAGACCGGCATCACTTGCCCGTTGAGCGGCTATACGATAATGCTCCGCGCTAAGCAGGAAGCGCCAAAAATTCGAGCGGCGACTTCATTCTCCTATTCAGGAAGGAACTATGAGGCGGCAGACGCGACCATTCACCGTGGAAGTCAAACAAAAGCGCAATTATCAAAAATCCGCACGTTCCATCTGGGGCAATTTCGACATCGCCGCGGCGATGGCCGAGACAACAAAGGAAGTCGAGCCGTTAAATCGTCGGCTTGTTGACTCTACTGTAGTGGTCCTTGATGCTGAACCTTTGCACGAACCGCGAGTGGAGCATTTCATGGCCAATCCTCTGGAAACCGAGTCAGCAGTAGTTAGCGAACCGGCAGACAAAACGGAAACGCCAAAACCGAAGGCGAGAGCGCGGCGGTCGAGGAAGCCAGAAGCTGAGGCGAGCTCGCCTGCCCGCAAGAACGGCGCCAAGCCGATATCCGCAGCCACTGTAGCACCGCCGTCAGCGCGAACAGGCCGAAAGAGCTACTCCGCGAAGGATCGTGCCCAGAAGCTGGCGCAGATCGAGACCTCGATCGGCGGCGGCGCTACTCTCAAGAGTGCGGTGAAGCAAGCCGGCATCTCGGAACAGACATATTATCTTTGGAAGAAGGCGGCGGCGCCGGCGGCGGACAGTGACGGGCTGAAGGATCTCGTCGCGCTCGAGGAAGAAAACAAGCGGCTAAAGAGCCTGCTTGCCGATCGTCTCCGCAAGGAGAATGCGGAACTGAAGAAAAGGCTCGGGCTGGATTAAGGAGGGTGGGCAGCTGGTTCTTGGCTCGCCACCTACAGCAATCGCGCCTGCTCCGCCTTGCGACGCAAATTCTGCCGTGGTCTTGGGCCGATTTGCTGGATGACCAGCCCGGCCGCCAGCGAGCCGAGATCGCCGCAATGCTTTAGGCTGCGGCCTTGCGTGTAGCCGTAGAGGAAGCCGGCAGCGTAGAGGTCGCCGGCGCCTGTCGTGTCGACCAGCTCGCGGACCCTGGTCGCCTCGATGGTGACCGTCTCGTCGCCGCGCACGATCACCGAGCCCCTTTCCGAGCGGGTGACGGCGGCGATCTTGCAATCCCTGCGGATTTGCGCCAGCGCCTCGTCGAAGGCCGCGGTCTGGTAGAGCGACTTGATCTCGTGGCTGTTGGCAAAGACGATATCGACGGTGCCGGAGCGCATCAGATCGAGGAATTCGTCGCGGTAGCGGTCGACGCAGAACGAGTCCGACAGGGTCATCGACACTTCGCGCCCGGCGGCGTGGGCGAGCTTAGCCGTCTGCCTGATCGCCTCCTTGGCGCGCGGCGGGTCCCATAGATAACCCTCGAAATAGGTGACCGCGGCGCCCGACGCCTTGTCGGCCTCGACGTCCTCCGGGCCGAGTTCGATGCAGGCGCCGAGATAGGTGTTCATCGAGCGCTCGCCGTCCGGCGTGACGAAGATCATCGAGCGCGCCGTCGGTGGTTCGCCGTTAAGCGGCCTGGTGTCGAAGGCGACGCCCTGCGCGTGGATGTCGTGCGCGTAGATTTCGCCGAGCGCGTCGTTGGAGACTTTGCCGAAGAAGGCGGCGCGACCACCGAAGGAGGCCACGCCCGCCGCCGTGTTGCCGGCGCTGCCGCCCGAGGCTTCGATCGCCGGGCCCATGCGGCTGTAGAGCAGTTCGGCGCGCCTCGTATCGATCAAATTCATTGCGCCCTTGATGATGCCGTTCGTCTCCAGGAACGCCTCGTCACACTGGGCGATGATGTCGACGATGGCATTCCCGATACAAAGCACGTCATAGTCCGGCATCAATGATGTCTCCCAAAAGCCCACCGGCTTTCAGGCATGCCGGCCGCGGGCGGGTCTGGCCAGTGGGAATGGGCTTTCCGATTGCCAATCCGTTCGGCGCCAGCCCTCACGGGGCGGCAAGTCCTGCCTCGCGACGCAATTCGTCGGCCCTGTCTGTCTTCTCCCAGGTGAAATCAGGCTCTTCACGGCCGAAATGGCCATAGGTCGCGGTGTTGCGGTATATAGGGCGTAAGAGATCAAGCATCTTGATAATGCCCTTCGGTCTGAGATCGAACAACTCAAGAATGAGGCGCTCGATCCTTCTTTCCTCAACCCTCGCTGTCCCGAACGTGTTGACCATGACAGAAACCGGACTGGCCACGCCGATTGCGTAAGCAAGCTGCACCTCGCAGACGTCCGCAAGTCCGCTAGCGACGATATTCTTTGCGACATACCGGGCCGCATAGGCAGCTGAGCGGTCAACCTTGGACGGGTCCTTGCCCGAAAAGGCGCCGCCGCCGTGACGACCCATCCCACCATAGGAATCGACGATGATCTTGCGTCCAGTGAGACCGCAGTCGCCGCGCGGCCCGCCGACTACGAACCTCCCCGTCGGGTTGACCAGAATTCTGATGCCTTCCGTCTCCAGGTGGGTCGGCAGGACAGGCTTTATGATTTCCTCAATGACGCCCTCACGGACCGTCTCTTGCGAGACCTGCTCGTCATGTTGGGTCGATACGACGATGGTATCCAGGGCGACCGGGCGCAACCCCTCATAGCGCACTGAGACTTGGGATTTCATGTCAGGACGCAACCAGCCAAGCTGTCGTGCTTTCCGGACATCTGCCTGTCGTTTCGTCAAGCGATGAGCGAGCTGGATCGGCAAAGGCATCAGAGTATCGGTTTCGCGGCATGCGTAGCCGAACATGAGGCCCTGATCTCCCGCTCCCTGTTGGAGGTCCTGCCCTCGTCCCTCGTCAACGCCTTGGCTGATGTCGGGCGACTGCTCGGTGAGGGCATGAACGACGGAGCAACGCCGGCCGTCAAAGCCGACGGCCTCATCGTCGTATCCAATATCGAGAATCGTATCGCGCGCAACTTGGCTATAATCCACCTGCGCATCGCTGGTAATCTCGCCAGCCAGAACGACCATCCCTGATTTTACCAACGCTTCACAGGCGACGCGCGCCTTGGGATCGGTGCGGAGGATGGCATCGAGGATGGCATCCGAGATGTTGTCGGCCAACTTATCCGGGTGTCCCGCGCCAACCGATTCGGAAGAGAACACGAACTGCCTAGCCATGAAATGCCTCGCTTCGGGTGTTGGAGTTGTATGGGGCATTTTGCTTAGCCCACCTTACCTGTCGGTGATGCCCGGGACGTCGAACGCAGCGCACAAGTCGGCAACGTCTCTTCGCACGCAGGCATGGAGATCTTCGTCGTCTGGCCGCCGGAGGACGGAGTCAATGAAGCCAGCAATTTGCACCATTTCCACATCGCGCATGCCCATTGACGTCACTGCTGGCGCCCCCAGGCGAATTCCGCTTGTGACCGCCGGATCCCGCGGGTCGCCAGGCACCATATTAAAGTTTGTGATGATGCCTGCCTTTGCTAGTCGCTCGGCATAGGCCTTGCCCGATAGCGGTCGATCGCGCAGATCAAGGATCAGCATGTGATTGTCCGTCCCCCCGGTAACCAGGTCATAACCTCGCTCGAGCAGTGCCTGGGCCAGAGCCTTGGAATTCTTGACGGTCTGTTGGCCGTAGCTTCGGAAGGACGGGTTCGCGGCTTCGTGCAAGGCAACAGCTAGCGCAGCGATGACATTCATATGGGGCCCACCTTGCAGGTGAGGGAAGACCGCCCGATCTATTCGTCTGGCGAGATTGTATTTGCTCTTTGGATGATACAGGGCCTGATAGCGATCTTCGTTCCTGGACAAAATGAAACCACCGCGGGGACCGCGGATCGACTTGTGGGAGGTGCTGCTGACCACGTCGCAATGGCGCACGGGATTCGGGTGCGCTCCCGCGGCAATCAGGCCACTGATGTGCGCAATGTCGGCTACGAGATAGGAGTTCGCTTCCAGGGCGATTTCTGCCATTGCCGCGTAGTCAAAGACACGCGGGTAAGCAGTTCCGCCGACCCAAATGAGCCGCGGCCGTTCCCGCTTGGCTGTCTCGCGCAAGCGGTCATAGTCAATCTGCTGTGTCTTTTCATCTAGTCCATAGGGGACGCGTTGATAGTCAGTTCCGGAAAAGTTGATCGCCCAACCATGAGTCAGATGGCCCCCTTCCGGAAGGGGCAAGCCCATGACTTTGTCACCGGGGCTCAAAAGCGCACGATAGACAGCCTGGTTGGCCGGCGAGCCGGAATAAGGCTGGACGTTGGCATGCTCGCTGCCAAATAGTGTTTTCAAGCGCTCAACGGCTAGGTTCTCAAGCTCATCAACGATCTCGTTTCCTGCATAGTAGCGCGCACCGGGGTACCCCTCGGCGTACTTGTTCGTGAAAATCGAACCGGTCGCTTCCAGCACGGCCGAGGAGGCAAAGTTCTCAGATGCGATCAGTTTGAGCGTCGTCCGCTCCTGCCGCTCCTGTCTTAGAAGCAGTTCGTGAACGCGGCAATCAACCGTCGCCAAGCGAGACCGTCCGTAAGTGTCGGGCTGCGCGATGGCGCCGTCGGCGGAGTTGTCCATGGTGGTTTCGCGCTCCAATTGGATTGATCTATTTCACGGTCAAGCATGCGGTCCCCTTCGGCCGCGTGTCTCGTACCGCTTCGAGCCGTTGAAGGTCTCGTTTGTGATAACCATCGCCGTGGGGCAGGAGATCAACCAACAATTGAACCAGCCCGCCGTCCTTACCTCCTGTTTTGAGATTGTACGAGCACCACGGACGTTGTTCGTTGCAGTAAAGAAAGTCGGCTTTGGCCAGCAGCCGGACGTGTCGTACAACGTGCTCACGACGCAGACCCAGAATCTCCGCTAGCTGGCAGACAGTTAGGTCCGCGTGCGCGCAAAGGCCTAGAATTCGAAGGCGATCTAAATGCGCTGCCGTCCGAAGGCGACTGACCAGTGTCAGCATTGGTCAGGACCAAGCCACTTGGAAAGCCTGGGCACTCGTCCTACTGAATTTGTCATTTCGCGTTCTCCACAGATGTTGCAGCTTTCGAACCAAATAATATGGTTGCTTGTCCACCGACCGGACAATCTCGGTGGCCGTGAAGATACTGTTTTGAGCCGATATGGCTGTGTCGAACAAACAAGATGGGCGCTCTTCTTGCCATTGCCTTTAGCCGAAATTGCACGCAGTTCGGCGGGTCGGAGAATAAGCCACGGTTCGGACCCCACTGACTCAAACGTTGCAATAAGCCTACCATTCACAGCGAACCGGAGTTGCTAAGAGTCTATGAATTTCCTTGAAGGATCTGTTGCAACGTTTGCCCAGCCCGGTCTTGCTCCCGGCTTGCAGCGGTCAATCTCGTGCAGACTGACCGTGATGCAAAGATGACAAGGAAGGTTCGCTTTCAATCCGATCTTCTTCCTGGCCAAGTAGTTCGTAGTCTCATAACTGTGGCCTAGACAAAAGCTGGGCTAATCAGCGAGGTATGATGTCGTTAGCGTGGTTGGGCCACCAGAAGGTCGACGCCAAGATCGACACGCGCAATTTCCCGCGCTCCGAGAATGTCAGTGACTGCGCCCTCTTCCTGGGGCGGTCTGGCTGCGCCGTCTTGACTCTGAATGCGTCTCGCGCCGACCCGTTCAGCAATGAGCTGTTCGGCTTGCCGCATTGACGGCGAAGCAAGCTCAAGTACGTTTTCGCGCATCTCACGCGCCGCCTCGCCGACTTCCGCAAAACGCTTCTCGGCGAACTGCTCCTTAAAGAGCGCAGCGAGATCATCAAATGTTTGAACTTTGGTGGGCTTGGGTTTCGAGCAAAAATATCCAGTTGCCAGTCCAGGTTTATAGGCAAGGCTGTATGCTTTGTCGTCTGGCAAGGGCCCAATATCCCCTGGTGAGACGAAAATGGACTGCCGTGCTACGGTTGCTCCATTATAAGAGCGGTCGAAATCGCTGATGTTTGCAATACAAGGAGCCGCATAGAAGACGTTTGACGGATAGCGCGCCTCAAGCCGAAGAAGCAGTTCATGCTGACGCGACACATCCCTGCGCATCATCGCAATCCGAAAAAATGGTATCGACAAACCGGGACAATGTCCGCTCGCAATCTCAAACGCAGTTCCTCGCTTCATCAGCTCCGGAAGCTTGTACTGGAAAAACAGCGGAACCCCTGGGAAATTGTCAAAGCCAGAATGCCCTTCCTGTATGAGGTTTGGAAAGACCGGCGCGCCTACAGGTGCGGCTGACGATGACCGGATAAGGTTTTCCGTGAAGGCATACCCAAATGAGAACTCCGTGTAGCCCACCTTCATTCAATTCTGCTTTCGTGCTGAAGTTTATCCGGGGCTCTTTGCCTGCAGCCGAGCAGACCATATAACAGAAAAAACTATGTATACGTGCGATAGTCTGAGCTTATCGATTCCTCGGATAGATATTTAAAGAGCTCACCCACTCTTCTGGCTGCTAGAATGGGAATGGGAAGCTTCTGGATTGATCTGGGTCGAGTTCCAGTTGATTTTGGTAAGCGACAAAACCTCCTGCGCTATCTCAGCGATTCCCGGCGCAGATCGCCGATAAGTTTCGGGCTTCGCGAACAGCGCCAGAGTGCGTAGCCGATATCTTCAACCGGGGCGGCGGCTTCTCCCTCGCCAGTGCCGAGCGCGATCATATGCGTTGCGCATTCGGCCAGCGCGCCGTCAAGGCGCCCCGCTTCCGTCGCGCTGCCGTAAAGGTCCAGGAACCACGCCAGCGAATAAGACCAGTCGGCAGGCAAGTCCTGCCCATTGTGATCCCTTGCGACGACGGCCACGACGGCGTTGCGGCCTTCGGGCGTGCGGGGCTCTATCCCAAGGATCGGGTATAATTCGGGTGTCGGCTGCTGAAGGATACGCGCCGGCACGAGCGACAGTGCTTTCTCCAGCGAGGGAGGAAAATCCTCCAGTTCTTCGGCCAGTTCGGCAGCTTCTCTCCTTCGTCCCTCGCGGCGCGCTTCTACATATTCTGCCGCAACCACGGCAAAGGTGCGCTGCGCCCGTTCAGCGGTGCTGGTGGCAATCAGCTCGGCCGGAATGTCACCATCCTTGATCGCCCAGTGCGTACGGTGCTGTTCGAACTGTTGAATGCCCAGCCGGTCCGCAATTCTCAACACCGCTGACCGGTCGAGAAAGGCATGTTTCGGATCGGGCTCGAAGGTGAAGGCCAGTTCGTGTCCGCGCCGAACGACATTGCGTATGCGGCTGTGCCGGACCACGCGCGCGTGCGGGCCTCCCGCCCCGACTTCGTACATCAAAAGCGCCGGGATTTCCTCCAGCCGGCGCAATGTTTCAGGGCGCGAGGTCGATAGCCTCGGCCTCGGCGCCGCTAGATTCCTTGAACCGGTCAATGGTTGACGTGAACGGCGGCGTTTCCCACCACTCGCCGTGGCCCGAGACAAGCAAGTTAAACATGGCACACCACCGACCTCACGCCGCCTTCTCCATAGACCACTTCACCCGTTCGGCGAGAAAGGCGGCGAACGTTTTCACATTCATATTGCCGCTCGCCTCCTCCAGCCCTGCGAGGTAGGCCTTCCGGTCATCGACTCTGACGACTGTCCAGGGGTAACCGCCTGAAGCCAGCATCGCGTTCATGAGGAACCGCGCCATTCGTCCGTTGCCGTCCGGATAGGGGTGCACATAGCCCACAAGCCAATGCCCCAGCACGGCACGCACGGAGGCCTCCTTCTCCGCCTCCAGCAGGTCGAACAGCTCATTCATACCATCGGCCACCGCTTCGGTACGCGGCGGCACGTGCTGCGAGCCGCGCAGGTACACAGGGTGATTGCGATATCCCGCAAGCGCGCTGGCTTTGAGGATGCCGGCGGTCACTGACGGCGCGAACAGCTCCCGGTACCACTCCCGGTGAGTGTCCCGCGTCAACGCGCCGGCTGGCTTGCCGTTGATGATCGCGGCAACAGAGTCTTTGACCTTCTGGAATGCGAGGTAGTAGCCACGCGCGGCAAGCGCATCCCGGTTCTTGCGGTCCTCTTCATCAATCTCCGGATTCCAGCTCCCCTCGCGCACCCGGTCGATGAGTTCCGGGGTGACGCTGTACCCTTCTATCGACAGCGAATGGTAGGCGTCGCTTTCGTAGATATCCTCGACGAACTTCATATAGGCGTCTTTGTCGGACGGCAGTCCGGGTGCCTTCGGGAATATCTCGATGATGACTTCGCGCTGCGATTGCCAGATCGCGCGCAGGCGGGCGACCAACGGCGGTACGCCCGCCGCAATAGTTGTCACTCCAATTTGTCCCGCGAACGGATCGGATTCGCGCACGTCATAGCCGGCGGCTTTGAAGGCGGCCACGATTTCATCGGCAAAAGAGTCGCGTCCTACGCGACGGAAGGCCCCCGCAAGCCGTCCCGCCACGGCGGAATGGCCGCCATCAAGCAGCAGGGCCAGAACGGTTGATACGTCGCGCACCGACGCCATGGCGATCTGCATCTCGATAGGGGCGCGCTGGAAGAACGCTTCCGGCACCCGGGTAAGGGCGGCCTCGACAGTGAACACGCGCTGGCCGTTTTTCTCTGTCAGTTCGGCCGGCATCTCCTTGACCTTGAGGTCATAGAGCGAAGTGCCGAACAGCAGGTCGATTTTGTTATTCGTGCCTTTGGGGGTGTTCACCACCACCTGAGGCGGAATAGTGGGCGCTTCCGCGTGCAGAAGCAGCGACTGCTTCGGTGAGAGGAACCAGTCCTTGCCGAACCGGTCATTGCAGTAAAGGGAGCAGAACTCCCAGAAGCTCGCGTACCAAGGGGTGGTGTCTTGCTGCCGTGCCTGCGGGCCGGTCGACATGAGCCAGCCTTTGATAACATCGCGCAGGAACCCGTTCTGCAGCAGCCGCTCCCGGTGGACGCGGGTCAGCTCATCTGATTTGAATATGCGCCGCCCACCCTCCTGCAGCTCTTTGAGGCCGGCCAGTGATACAGCGAGTTTTTCATGGGGCTTGGCCATGGCCGTGCCTTTGCAAGTTTTTAGAGCTGTGCGACTCCAAGTATATAGTGCTGATAGGCGACAAGTCAATGATGCTGTGGAGTTGCAAGTTTTTTTAGTCGGGCGATAACAAGTTTTTTATGCGACAATCGGCAAATGCGATCGTTTCCATAGCCGCGCGAAGGATCGTTACCCGGATGCGCCGAGACCCAGCTCCCCCGCAGGCTACGCAGGGGCTCGGGGCGAGCCTAGAGCCTGGCCCTCCGAAGCGCTTCGAAGGAGGACGCGCCTCTTTGAAAAACTCGCCCGTTGTGCATCGTGGGTACCCGTAAACGCGAATTCTCAAAGGAAAGACGCTCCTTACCTCTCCCTCCCGCCACGATCATCACGGCCGCGCCCGCGCTCACTACGCCGCGACGCCCGCGAGATCGCTGCACGCATCTGATCGGCCACCAGACCGGGTTGCAGATGAAGGATGTCCGTGACGCTGTCGTGTGTTTGCACCGTCACCGCAGTGACGGCAAGGCAGCTGCGCACGCCCATGGAGGAGAGCGTCTCGATATCGCGCGCGATTCCGGCACCCCCACTGGAGTCCGATCCGCCGACGACAAGTACATGCGATGCCTGCCTCAGCGCCCTTTCATCCGTTAGAATGAGCGTTCGAAACGCAGCATTCCGCCGACACTGCTCTTCTTGTTGGCGTTGGTCCAATTCATGTTGGAAGCGCCGTCCACCTTGCCGACGGCGAAGTTACCGTATCGGCCATAGTCGAGTTCCGCCGTAACTGTGAAATCTGGAAGAAACGCATACGCGACGTTTGCAGCGACACCATGGTTCTTGAGCTGATTACCGGAGAGCTGAAGGTTGAACGAAGTTGTCTCGTTGAGTTTGTAAGTGGCGCCAGCCCAGAAAGCCCAGTTCCCGCCCCAACTCTTATAGAAGCCGCGACCATGAGCGTCGATGGCGTTCGTGGAGTCGTCGTTGAGCTTGCCGTTGGAACCGTAGCCGAGCATTCCGAACAGCAACAGTTCGTTGGTGACATTGATGTCGACACGGACCTTGGCGGCCACCGATTCGTAGTTGCTATCATAAGCGGCAACGCCGGTGATCGCGCCCCAGCCATGTGTGTATTTCAAGCCGCCGACTACGTGCGGTGCGTAGCTGTCGATTGTGCCGACCACGCCCGAGCCTTCTTCGAGCGAAACCACGGCCGAAAAGCCGTTCCCGGCGTCGAAGTAGTACTGAACCACATTGGTATCGAAAGAGCCGTACGGAACCGGCGTCTGGTTGAGTACGTCACCCGCGCCGCCAATAAACATGTCGAAGGCCGACCAGTCCTTACCAACTCGGAGGCCACCAAGCTGAATCCAGGCGAAAGTCAAGGTGCTGTCTCCGTTGAAGGCATAGGACCGAGAACTGTCCGAAACCGAAGTGTGGCGGTTGCCGAAGTTCATTCGGGTTTCGGTGTAGGTCTTCAACGTGCCGAGTTCGGTCTCCTGGCCGGTCCAAGTTTTCAATGTGAAGCGCGTGTTGTTTTGCCATGTGCCCTGATGCTCACCAGTCCTCACATCCGAGGTTCTTGCGTGATCAAACAATCCGACGTTGTAACGGACAGAGCCGCCGATTCGCAGGCAGGTCTCGGTGCCTGAAATGTAGACGTAGCCCGAGCCGTAGACGTTGCAGATCTTGACGTACTCAGTCGGGTCAGGCTCGGCGGCGGTGGTGACGGCGCGAGCGTTGGAAACGGCAATCAGTGCCGCAGTTGAGCCGAGGAGGAGGCTCCTAATGGTCATTGTCGATCTCCGCTTTAATAATAAAGTGATGGACACGAACAACTTTGAAACGCGCGCAGTTGTGCTGGGCCGTCAGCTAAGCCCTGAAGGAAGGACTAGAATGTACTCTGGTCATTGTTGTAAAATATTTGGTTTTAGCTGCCGATAACGTAATTATCGCCGAAATGGAGGTGTGCAAAGTTTTGTACAATCATCACAGTCAACTCAGCTGGTAGAGGTAGGCGTCACAAACGGTCCTGCATTCGACCGCAAATGACGTGCCAGCCTGACGACCAGCTGCGGCTTGAAGCTCAATTGTGCGGGCGGACCTTGGTTCGCACTTCCTTGTTTTTGCCTTGCGGATCCACCCAAGCACGAACGGAAAACGTTTCGGCTACGGTTCGACTGTTCGCTTCGCGACAGTTTCGTTCATGGGGAGAGCATTGTTTGTGGTGAGCCCGACGTTGAGGCATCATGCGGCGGGACCGCTCGGCACGACGCCGTCATTTTGGCGAGCTGATGGTCGACAACTACGCGCTGCAGCTTTGCATCAAAGCCAGTAGGGCGCCTGCCTTGGCATTGCGGCGGACAGGACTGTCGCGCCGAGCAGGTTCTCGTCCTGAAAGCGGCGCGCCACAGCTAATGCATCTTGCCAGCAATTCAAACAACGAGCTCATCGACATGGCAGAGTTCACTAAGGGGGCCGGCACTATCTGGCGAGCAAAATCTGGTCCCAAGCCCGTATGTCTCGCCCATTGCGGCAGCTGCGCTCAGTAGAATCTCCGAGGCGCAGGTGAAGGGAAGGGATGGGATAGTCGAACAAAAGGGGCGCGTGAGGGTCTGACGGATCACCATCATCAGTCGGTGACCAGGTGCTCAGACCATCGCTGCCCAGCCTAAGACTGAACGGCGCCCATTGCTAAAAAGATCTAGATTCGAGCCCAAACGGAACGGACTGACATAGCGCAAGGACCCAGGCGGGCGCGGTGGGTAGGGTTGGTTGTTATCAGTATGGGATTGTGCCTTTGCAGACCACGAAATTTCGAGAGGCCCGGCTGCCTTGGTACACTATCTATCCGGCTGTGTCGGAGTTCTCCGGGGCGGTCGGCGCCGAGGCTTATGAGGCATGGCTCAGGAACCTGCCGGCTGAGGATCCGGTGTCACTCTATCTGCACGTTCCGTTCTGCCGATCAGCCTGCTGGTATTGCGGCTTCCCAACCACCATAACCCGCCATGATGCGCCCATCCTCAACTATCTGGCGGCGCTGCGTGACGAGATCCGTCTGGTTTGCGAGCGAGTGCCGAAGACGCTGCCCGTGAGCGACATACATTTCGGCGGCGGAACGCCGTCTCTCATCGGACCAGCCGAGTTCCTCGCTCTGATGGAGTTCCTGCGATGCCGCTTCGCCATCTCGAAAACAGCTACGGTCGCCATCGAGATCGATCCACGCACGCTCACGCCCGAGATGGCGGAAGGCTTGGGAGCGGCCGGCGTGAACCGCGCGAGCCTGGGCGTACAGAGCTTCGATCCCATTGTTCAAAAAGCGATCAACCGAATCCAGAGCGAGGCCCAGACGTCGGCTGCCGTGGAAATGCTGCGCCGGCATGGAGTAAACCGGATCAACTTCGACCTCATCTACGGCCTGCCGCGTCAAACGGTGGAGTCGTGCGTCGAGACGGCGAGGGCAGCGGTCGCCATGCGCCCCGACCGGCTTGCCTTGTTCGGCTACTCGCATATCCCATCCCAAATAAAGAACCAGCGCCTCATCGAGGCGGAATTTCTTCCCCACAGCGCTGCCCGCGCTGAACAGCATGCGGCTGTCGCCGTGACGCTGGTTGCCGCCGGCTACCGAGAGATCGGGCTCGACCATTTCGCCTTGCCGCACGACGAGCTCGCGCTGGCACAGGAAACAGGTCGCTTGCGACGTAACTCGTTGGGCTACTCTGCCGATACCTGCAGAACCCTGATCGGTTTCGGCGCGTCGGCTATCGGCCGCATCGGCCAGGGGTACGTTCAAAACGAAGTTACACGGGATTTCTACATCCGGCACATCGCAGCTGGCCGACTGGCGACATCGAAGGGCCATCGCCTCACAGACGACGACCGCCTGCGAGCCGCAATCATCGAGCGATTAATGTGCGATTTCGAGGCTGACGTGCCGGCAATCTGTGTCGCCCACGGATCTGATCCGATCCGTCTTCGCGGTTCAGATGAGCGTTTGGCGATGCTGGCCAAGGACGGAATAGTGGACTTCGAAAACGGTTTTGTCCGCGTACGGCGGGAGCATCGCTTTGGGGTTCGCGCTGTCGCTGCCGCATTCGATGCTTTTAGGGATGGCCTTACGTATCCCGCAGGTGAGGGCAAGCACACAACACGGAAGCTAACACAGGGAGTATCTTTTGCCGGAGAGAACGAGTTGCCATCGTGCGGTGCCCGGTTAGTGAAGCGCCGTAAAATGTCGACATAGGCGAGGTGAACTGGACCGAACGACGAGAACAGCCTATCCAGTTTCTTGTCGGCAGTTAGTTCGAAAAACAAGGGCTTCTAAGCGGTAAACACATGCTAATCCATTTGATTTACGGGCCGACCTGCAGCGGCAAGACAGACGTTTCAATTTAAATTGCACGAGAGACCGGACGGCCGGTCATTGCGTTGGATCGTGTACAATGCTGTCCTCAAATCGCTACGGGCAGCGAGCGTGCCTCGGATTCCGAACTGCAATCTACCCAGCGGGTTTACTTGGATACGCCCCCTAACCGCGGGCACATCCACGCCGTGACTACCCGTCGTAAGCTGATCATGCACGTGGATGAGCTTAGATCTCAGCCTGGGCTCACTCGCAGCCGGCTCGATCTCCCTTCTCAATTCACATGGCGCGAGTCAGCATCGGGCTGGCGCTTTCAGTGGCATGTAAGGCGGTGGCGGCTCGGCAACTCCGATGCCTTTGTAGAGAGAGCAAAGCGGGTTGTGTGCGTCAAGTTCTGCAAAATGGGGCGGCCATGATGCTGGTCATGCGGCTTGGCGCAGAGCGAGCTTCTTGTGCTCGCGCAGGTCGTCCATGTTGATGTATCGGTTGGCCTCCAGTTTTCATTGGTCTCGACGGCCAAGGCCCTGACCAGGCGCAGGCAGCTTTCGGTATTGGGGAAGATGCGCACGACATAGGTGCGCCGGCGGATTTCCTCGTTGAGCCGCTCCAGCGTGTTGGTGGATTTGAGATGCTTGTGGTGCTGTCTCGGCAGCCTGAAGAAGGTCAGGGTTTGTTCGATGGCATCCTCGGCCCAGCCTGTCAGACCGGATAGCGGGCCGACCATTTGGCAAGCCATGCGGCAAGATCAGCCCTGGCCTCTGCGAGATCGCGCCGGTCGTAGAGCCAGCGCAATTCCTGCAGGCAGTCGTCGCCGTGCTTCCTCGGCAGATGATCGAGCGCGTTCCTGAGGAAGTGCACGTAGCAGCGTTGCCAGGCGGCTTCGGGGATCACCTCGCCGATCGCTGCCACCAGGCCGGCATGATCGTCGGACACGTCCAACCCGATGCCCTTGCTTTGACGGCAGCGCTGGCGGTCTTAACTTCAGTCTTGGTCATGGTGGCGTTCCTTCGCGGGAATCAGGTGACGTGAACAATCACCAGCCTGCCATGACCGCCCCCTCTCAGCGAATTTGCAGAACTCTCAGCACACTACCCCGACGTACTCACCCGGATAGTCCCGGCGATCCAGACGACCTGCTGCTGCCGTGCCGGAGCGGATCAGCTCGACGAACTCGTCGCGGTAGGGGTCGACTCAAAACGAATACGACAGCGTCATCGACACTTCGCGCCCAGCGGCATGCGCCAGCCGCGCGGTCTGCCGGATCGCTTGCTTGGCGCGCGGCGGGTCCCCCAGATAGCCCTCGAAATAAGTGACCTTGGTGCCCGAAGCCTTGTCCCGTTCGACATCGTCGGGGCCGAGTTCGAAGCAGGCGCCGAGATAAGCGCTCGCCATCGGGCGTGACGAAGATCATCGAGCATGCCGTCGGTGGTTGTCCCACTAGCGGTTCGGTGTCGAAGGCGACGCCCTGGGCGTGGATGTCGTGGGCGTAGATCTCGCCGAGAGGTCGTTCCACACCTGCCGAAGAAGGCGGCGCGCCCGCCGAAGCTGCCTACGCCGGCGGCGGTGTTGCCGGCGCTGCATTGCCGATGCAAAGAACGTCATAGTCCGGCGTCAATGTCTCCGCTTGGGAATCCGCCGGCCTTCTTACCACGCCGGCCGGCGCGGGTCTGGCAAGTGGGCTTTCCTTTTGCCAATGCGTTCTCCCGGCCCTCACGGGGCGGCGAGTCCCTGCCACCTGAGGCTACATGGCAGCCGTGGAGATGACCTCAGCAGCGGCGCCCGATCGGAAACCTTAGCACCTCCGCGCTTTGGCGTGGCTGCTTGAACTCTTCGACGGCAACCGCCTCAATTAGCAGATCCAAGGCTTCGCGGCCCCTTTGACTCATCGGGTCATCCCCACAAAGGTAGTCATACGCTCGATCTAAATGCCCTCGGGCGGCGGAAAAATCGCTTGTCATATCATAGGACCCTCTCTATCCGCCCGCATTGCCGTTTACGAGGTGAAGGTCGCGCAATCGTCAATATATACAGACAAATTTGAATTAAATCGGTGATGATCATAGAGGTCGAGTCCCCGACCTGATAGCGCCATCGAGCCCGCCGACGACCACTCGCTGGCGCTCACGGGCGCGGCGCTGAGTGGCCTGCCGCACATGCACAAGTCCTTCAACCTGCCGCCGCTTCCCGTCATATTCGCGGCGCGGCCATTTCACTATCTGGATGGTCTGCCGGCCGGCGGACAACGCGCCTGGCCCAGGAACTCGACGCCCTGATCCGCTCGCCGAGCCGATCATGGGCGCCGGCGGCATGCTGGTGCCACAGGAGGATTATTTTCCAAAGGTTCAGGCGGTGCTGCGCAAACACGACATCCTCATGCTGTCGACGAGGTGGTCTGCGGCTTCGGGCGATCCGGCGACAATCTTTCCGGTTCCGAGGAGAAGTGGCTTAAGATCGTGAGCGCCCTATGCTTTTAGGTTTCCGGAAAAAGCTTCGGAAACAGCGCGTCCAGAGCGTCCGCCGGAAAGCGTAGGGACACTGGGCCCTTTGGCGTTTCCGACGCCAATAGTCCGAGCGCGATTACGTCATTGAACAGTCGACGCGCCGTACGTTCGGGTAGTCCGCTAATACGGGATGCCTCGCCGCGGTCAAACTCACCGCGCGTGAGCGCTTCCTCCACGAGGCGGCCGGCTTCGGGCTTCAGACCACTGCGCTCCACATGGCGATACAGCCGCTTGGCCAACGTGTCGAGATCGAACAGTCCGGTCATGAAGCTCACCTGATCGATACACGCCTGCAGGAACCATAAGGTAAAATCGCCGAGCGCGCGTTCGGAGAGGTTGCCACGTCCGTCGAGATCACCCTGGCGGGGCATATCGGCATGATCCATCATGCTCTTGTAATCCATTCGGCTTTTCACGCCACGTGCCAAGCCTCGTGAGATCGACCACAGCCCGTGCGCGGCGATCCCGGCCTGATGGGCCATGGCGTGGCTCATCAATCGGCTGACGCGTCCGTTGCCGTCCGGAAACGGGTGAATGTAGTTGAAGCGGTGATGCGCGGCAGGAATGGTCAGGATGCGTCCGGCCTTGCCCAGCTTATCGAAGCGATAACGCATGGCAAAGTATTGCATGAAATCGTTGACGCGATCGCTCGAAGGCGGTTCATGCCGGCCGATGGCGACGTCATGCTCTGGCTTCGATCGCCACTCACCTGGCGCCATGACGAACTCACGGCCGGCACCCTTGATGGTCAGCATGGGCGCTTCGGCATCGCGATAGAATTCCGCGTGCAGCCATCGAAGAAAACCTACCGATGCTGGTTCCGGCAACTGCCCATCGGCAGCCAGGCGGTCGATCTCGGCTTGCAGGCGAACGTGCGCGGCCGCCTCGAGCTGCAGATTGCGGCGGTTCTCGTCTCGATCGAAGTTTCCGACCAGCGCCCGTTCGATGTCGCGCGGGCGCGTATCGTGGCCTTCGATCAGGTTGCTGTAGTAGGTGTTCATGATGCGCACGAGATCGGCTAGGTTGGCTGCGGTACGCGAGTGCAGGCTTTTGCCCAAAACAGCCGACGTCGCCGACAGCTCTACCAGCGCATCCGAGATAGTTTCGGATACATCGGGTAGGCGTGCCGGTTCGATGCGCTGTACGCTCTCTTCCATATCGGCCGATCTTGGGTTCCGCCAAATGCGTGATTATAAACATAAATTTTCAGTTGACCAGATTGTTTGGCCGATCTTCTGGCCGATCGTCGGCATGCGGACTTGCGGGCCTCGGCACTGCCACCGCTGCCAAGCTTGGACACAAATCGATGCTGCCGATGATGATCATGGCCGATGTTCGGCAGGCCTATCGCACTGACAACTATGCACAAACCGTAATTGGGGGAGCCATCTGGCCGATGCTTTGGCCGATCTATGACGATCGGCCGGACTCAGACAGGTTCGAGGTGGAAAACAGGCAGCTTTAAACATGGTTCTGCCTCGGCCAGCGCAAGATTCGCCTGGAGCTTCGCTTATGCTGTGTGAGCTTGTTCTCTCGCGCCCGGTCCATTTGTCATTTTTAAGTGCGTCGGACTGCCAGTTGATCGCGTTCTGACCCGACTGGGAGTTCAAGTTTGACCTGAAACTGACTGGGTGCTGGATGGCAGGCTTCATCCCCACCGGTCTGATATGACACAACGTCCCGGCCCCGAGGCTAGGCTGCAATCTCGTATGGCTTCTATGCGCCGTTCTCTTGGAGCGTGTTGCGGGCTTGGTCTGCTCAACCTCGGAGCTCAACGCTTCACGGCGTTAGGATGAGCGTTCGAGGCGCAGGATTACTGCCGACACTGCTCTTCTTGTTCGCATTGGGCAGTTCCCGTTGGAAGCTTCCATCTTGCCGACTGCTGAGTTTGGAGTCGCCGTAGCTGTGAAATCGAAAAGAAGCCCATGGGCAACGTTTGCCGCGACGCTACTGAGAGCTGGTCACCGGGAGAGCCGAAGGTAGAACGAAGTTGTCTCGTTGAGCTTGTATGTGGCGCCAGCATAGAAGGCCCAGTTCCCACCCCAAGGCTTATACAAACCGCCACCGTTAGCGCCGATCGCGTTCATGGCCTCGTCCTTTTGGCAGAGATCACCACGGTCGCTAGCTGGCGAGCAAAGTCCGTCCCAGTGCTGCATTATCTCGTCGGATCCGGCAAGCTGGCAGAATTTCCCAGGCGGAGCTGACGGGGAGGGATGGTGGGAATAAAACGGTGCGCGTGAGGTCTCGGCGGGAACAGCCAAGACATCTAAGCGGAACGGACTGGCATAACGCAAAGACACAGGCGAGCTCAGCGGCAAGGTGGTTTGTTATCACCATGGGACGCCTGCCGCGTCAAACGGTGGAGTAGTGGGTCGAGACGGCGAGGGCAGCGGTCGCCATGCGCCCCGACCGGCTTGCCTTGTTCGGCTACTCGCATATCCCATCCCAAATAAAGAACCAGCGCCTCATCGAGGCGAAATTTCTTCCCCACATCGCTGCCCGCGCTGAACAGCATGCGGCTGCCGCCGTGACGCTGGTTGCCGCCGGCTACCGAGAGATCGGGCTCGACCATTTCGCCTTGCCGCACGACGAGCTCGCGCTGGCACAG
>NZ_JAMYTF010000059.1:25000-26404 GCF_040322295.1 Mesorhizobium sp. M0159 | reverse complement strand
GGGGGCTGCGTCTGTTGTTTATAATATACTTTTTGTGTTTGGGGGTATTCCGTGTGTTGGTTTTTTTGGGGTTGGGCTTGGCGGTGGTTGTTTCGCCGGTGTCTACGGCGGTCATGACGGGGGTCGAGGACAAGGATACGGGTGCGGCCTCGGGCATCAACAACGCCGTCTCGCGCATCGGCGGCCTGATTGCCGTGGCGGCGATGGGATCGCTGGCGGCCTGGGTCTATGCTGGCGTGCTCGGCACCGCTGCCGGCTCCGGCATTCCGGGTTTCGGCGAACCGCCGCCAGCCGGCCTGGCGCCCGGCCTCGATACGGCACGACTTGCCGCCAGCGACGCGGCATTCGCCGCCGTTGCCGCGGTGACCGCGCTGCTTTGCCTGTTTTCGGCAATCACCGCGTGGACGACGGTTTCCGGCGAGCGGCTGCCATGGGCGCGCGACACGGCGAATCAGCAGGGCTGACGACGAAAAACGTCGGCTCAGCCTTCGATCTTGGCGCTCGCGACCTTCAACTGATTGCTGTCTTCCTGCTTGAGCAGGTCGTCGATGCGTTCGCGCTCGCGCTTGAAGGCGACGAGGTCGTCGCCCTTCAGCGTCTTACCGACCGGTAGGCGGACGCGCATCGAATCGACCTTTGTGCCGTTGACGATCAGTTCGTAATGAAGATGCGGACCGGTGGAGAGGCCGGTTGAGCCGAGATAGCCGATAACCTGACCCTGGCGAACGCGAACACCCGGCTCGATGCCTTTGGCAAAGGCGCTCTGGTGATTGTAGGACGTCTCGTAGCCATTGGCGTGACGCAAGATGATCTGCTTGCCATAGCCGCCGGCCCAGCCGGCCTTTTCGACGACGCCGTTGCCCGCGGCAATGATCGGCGATCCCACGGGAGCTGCCCAGTCGGTGCCGGTGTGCATTTTCACATACCCCAAAATGGGGTGACGCCTGGCACCGAACCCGGACGTAAACCGGCCATTGGGCAAGGGATTGCGCAGCAGAAACTGCTCGGCGCTGCTGCCGTTTTCGTCGAAGTAGTCGGTGCTGCCGTCCTGCATCTGGAAACGATAGAAATTTCGTGTCGTGCCGCCGAAAGTCGCGGAGACGTAAAGCAGCTCGGATTCGTCAGACGCCTGGTCGTCGCCATCGGGCTGCGAGAACAGCACCTCGATGCGGTCCGTGGGATTGAGGCGCGACTGAAAGTCGACACCGGATGCCAGCAACTTGATCAGCCGTTGCGTCATCGCCTTGGACATGCCGTAGGAATAGGCGGTGCGGTAGATGCCGTCATAGATGTTCGGCAGATTGCCGCGCACTATGGGCGCAGGCGAATCGTCGAACGCCGTCAGCAATTCGGGATTTGGCTCCGGCTCCTGCGCCGGCACGTACTGGTCGTGGTCGTCGAGCG
>NZ_JAMYTF010000059.1:0-20000 GCF_040322295.1 Mesorhizobium sp. M0159 | reverse complement strand
AGACACACGGCGGGTGCTAACGTCCGTCGTGAAAAGGGAAACAACCCTGACCTACAGCTAAGGTCCCCAAGTTATGGCTAAGTGGGAAAGGATGTGAGGATCCCAAAACAACCAGGATGTTGGCTTAGAAGCAGCCATCATTTAAAGAAAGCGTAACAGCTCACTGGTCTAAATAAGGGTCTTTGCGCCGAAAATGTAACGGGGCTAAAGCCATACACCGAAGCTTAGGGTTTGCAGCAATGCAAGCGGTAGCGGAGCGTTCTGTAAGCTGATGAAGCCATACCCGTGAGGGGTGGTGGAGGTATCAGAAGTGCGAATGCTGACATGAGTAACGTAAGGGGAGTGAGAGACTCCCCCGCCGAAAGTCCAAGGGTTCCTGCTTAAAGCTAATCTGAGCAGGGTTAGCCGGCCCCTAAGTCGAGGCAGAAATGCGTAGACGATGGGAACCACGTTAATATTCGTGGGCCTGGAGGAAGTGACGGATCATTGAGGTAGTCCAATCTTATCGGATTGAAAGGGCTGCTGCGTGGTTCCAGGAAATAGCTCCTCCTTATAGACCGTACCCGAAACCGACACTGGTGGACTGGTAGAGTATACCAAGGCGCTTGAGAGAACTATGCTGAAGGAACTCGGCAAATTGCACGCGTAACTTCGGAAGAAGCGTGACCCTTTCATGCGCAAGCATGGGAGGGTGGCACAGACCAGGGGGTAGCGACTGTTTATCAAAAACACAGGGCTCTGCGAAGTCGCAAGACGACGTATAGGGTCTGACGCCTGCCCGGTGCTGGAAGGTTAAGAGGAGGGGTGCAAGCTCTGAATCGAAGCCCCAGTAAACGGCGGCCGTAACTATAACGGTCCTAAGGTAGCGAAATTCCTTGTCGGGTAAGTTCCGACCTGCACGAATGGCGTAACGACTTCCCCGCTGTCTCCAGCATAGACTCAGTGAAATTGAATTCCCCGTGAAGATGCGGGGTTCCTGCGGTTAGACGGAAAGACCCCGTGCACCTTTACTATAGCTTTACATTGGCATTCGTAGTGGCATGTGTAGGATAGGTGGTAGGCTTTGAAACCTGGGCGCCAGCTCAGGCGGAGCCACCCTTGAAATACCACCCTTATCACTATGGATGTCTAACCGCGGCCCGTTATCCGGGTCCGGGACAATGTATGGTGGGTAGTTTGACTGGGGCGGTCGCCTCCTAAAGAGTAACGGAGGCGCGCGATGGTGGGCTCAGAACGGTCGGAAATCGTTCGCTGAGTGCAATGGCATAAGCCTGCCTGACTGCGAGACTGACAAGTCGAGCAGAGACGAAAGTCGGTCATAGTGATCCGGTGGTCCCGCGTGGAAGGGCCATCGCTCAACGGATAAAAGGTACGCCGGGGATAACAGGCTGATGACCCCCAAGAGTCCATATCGACGGGGTTGTTTGGCACCTCGATGTCGACTCATCGCATCCTGGGGCTGGAGCAGGTCCCAAGGGTATGGCTGTTCGCCATTTAAAGCGGTACGTGAGTTGGGTTCAGAACGTCGTGAGACAGTTCGGTCCCTATCTGCCGTGGGTGTAGGAATATTGAAAGGATCTGTCCCTAGTACGAGAGGACCGGGATGGACGGATCTCTGGTGGACCTGTTGTGGCGCCAGCCGCATAGCAGGGTAGCTATATCCGGACGGGATAACCGCTGAAGGCATCTAAGCGGGAAACCCACCTTAAAACGAGTATTCCCTGAGAACCGTGGAAGACGACCACGTTGATAGGCCGGGTGTGGAAGAGCGGCAACGCTTGAAGCTTACCGGTACTAATAGTTCGATCGGCTTGATCGTTCTCATTCCTAATGCCCATTTCTGGTGACAATCCTTGGATTGCGCCGAGATGGATGGCACAGAAAACAGCTTCTCGAGCAACGTGCGTTTTGCCGACCTGGTGGTTATGGCGGAGCGGCTGCACCCGATCCCATTCCGAACTCGGCCGTGAAACGCTCCAGCGCTGATGGTACTTCGTCTCAAGACGCGGGAGAGTAGGTCGCTGCCAGGTCTGCCAAGCGCACGTTGTTTAATCTTCTCCTTACGAACAGGCCCGCCAACGGGATATCGGGCCGCGCAAGCGGCCTTTTCATTTGGCGGAAGCTTGAATCCAGTGAGCCAAGGCTTACTTCTAGGGTTGACGCGGGGTGGAGCAGCCCGGTAGCTCGTCAGGCTCATAACCTGAAGGTCACAGGTTCAAATCCTGTCCCCGCAACCAAATTCGAAAACGGCCCGCCTTGTGCGGGCCGTTTTCGTTTTGCTGGCCGATTGGTTCGATCCCCGTCAGGGACTCGCACGAAGCAGACACAGCGAGACACCAAGGCAGGTCCAGCCCCCGCAAAAACCCCGGTAGCCTTACAGCGCCGGGGTTTTTTTGTTTTGGGGCGTGCTGCCAAACACCGAAGCTCGCGCGCCGCGACGAAGTTCCACGTCCTGCCGGCACCTGAATGTGCTGCATGGATGCAGCTCTAGCCGGCATCCCGGTTGGTCAAGGCGATGTGGCAGCAGCCGGAACCGTGGCCCGGCGTCCAGGTGACGTTGTCGAAGCGCACTCCGGTGGCCTCGAACAGGCCGCGGTCGAAGGCGCCGGCGATTCGGCAGAGCGTGGCGAGCTTCTCGTCGCCGACGCCGGCTTCGACCCAGGCGTCCTTCAGCGGACAGCGCTTGACCTTGAAGGCGATGCGGCCTTGGCTGCGTTCGACGTCGGTCGGATACATGCGGCCGCCATCCGGGCTGACGGCCAGGAACGCCTCGCCGATCGCCGGTGCATCGTTCGGGCCGAAATCGGCAAAGGCCGCCGCCGCAACCTCCTTGCCGCGTTGTTCGATTATACGGATCATAATCGCCTCGGCTTTTTCCGCGCCCAACTCCGCGGTTAGCTCGTCGAGGAACAGACGATAGAGATCGGCGCGGTTGCGGAAGGCGGAATCGAGTTCGCGCGACAGTTTTTCGGCTCGGGCTTCGGCGTCGGTCATGATGCGTCCTGTTCGAGCCTTGACAGTCTTGGCGCTGCCGCTACCAGCGCCTTGCCGATCGCGGATTGCGGCGCGTCGATGACGGTGCGGGCATCGCCGCTCTCGGCAATCCGCCCGGCGTCCAGAATGGCCATGCGGTGGGCGATGGCACGGACGACGCCGAGATCGTGCGAAATGAATAGATAGGCGATGCGCTCCTCGCGTTGAAGGTCGAGCAGCAGTTGCAGGATCTGCGCACGAACCGAAACGTCGAGCGCCGACACGGCCTCGTCGAGCACGACCAGCGACGGTTTCGTGGCGATGGCGCGGGCGATTGCAACGCGCTGGCGCTGACCGCCGGAAATTTCGTGAATGGCGCGGCCGGCGAGACCGGGGCTGAGGCCGACGCGTTCCAGCAGAGCTGCAATACGGCGCGGGCGCTCGGGGCCAGAGGCAATGTGATGGATGCGCAAGGGGTCGTCGAGCACACGCGCGACTGTGGCGCGTGGGTTCAAGGCGGCGAGCGGATCCTGAAACACCATCTGAAGACGGGCGCGCCGGCCGCGCAAGGCAGCGCCGTTCAGCGACAGGAAATCGCTGCCTTCAAATTCGATACGGCCGGTATCGAATTCGATGAGCCGGAGCACTAGACGAGCTATCGTCGACTTGCCGCTGCCGGAAGGTCCGGCTAGCGCCAGCGTCTCGCCGGGGTCGATGTGGAAGGAAACGTCGTCGACCGCGGCGATGATCTTGCCGCCGCGACTGTATCGTTTGGTCAGGCCGGAAACGGCGAGCAGCGGGTCGGTCATGTTCGCCGCAACAGCGGCTCGGCGTCGAGGCCGAGATGAGCGTCAAGCAGCACACGAGTGTATGCGTGACGCGGCGCATTGACGATTTGGGCTGTCGAACCGAGCTCGAGCAGCTCGCCATGCCGGAACACCGCGATGCGCTCCGCAAGCTCAGCGGCCAGCGCAATGTCGTGGCTGATGAACAGCAGCGTCATACCGTCCTCGGCCACCAGTCGCCGGATCAGCCCGACGATCTCGGCCTGCACGATCGTATCCAGCGCGCTGGTCGCCTCGTCGGCGATCAGCAGTTTCGGACCGGCAGCAATCGCCGCGGCGATCGCCACACGCTGCTTCTGGCCGCCGGAGAGCTGGTGCGGGAAGGCGCAGAGGGCAGCGTCCGGATCGGGCAGGCGGACGCGCTCGAGCAGGGTTTTTGCCTTGGCATAGGCGTCTCGCCAACTGAGGCTGAGATGAGTGCACGCGACTTCCGCGATCTGCTTGCCGATTGGCATCACCGGGTCGAGACTTGCGGATGGGTCCTGGAAAATGAAGCCGATGTCACGGCCACCGATTGGAGCATGGTCGCGAAGGCTTGCAGGTTGGCGTCCCGTCGCACCCCCCTCTGTCCTGCCGGACATCTCCCCCACAAGGGGGGAGATTGCACTTTCATCTCTGCCTTCGCCAATCACCGAAGCTGGCGGAAAGGAACCGGCTGCGGAACTGCCGATCTCCCCCCTTGAGGGGGAGATGTCCGGCAGGACAGAGGGGGGTGCCTTGGCACCAAACATTGGTGGCGGGCGCAAGAGCCAATCGATGCGGCCTTCGATCCTGGCGGTGGCCGGCAGCAGGTCGGCAATGGCCAGCGCCAGCGTGCTCTTGCCCGAACCGCTTTCACCGATGATGGCAAAGCGCTCGCCGGCGGTGATGTCGAAGCCGACATTCTTCAGCGCCGCTACCTCGGCGCCGTCACGGCGATAGGTCACCGTCAGATTGCGGATCGAAGCAAGCGCCGTCACGACAGGCTCCTCCTCATCGCCGTGGTCTCGACGACGCCTTCGCCGGCGAGATAGACGCCGAGCACGGTGAGCACGAGCGCTACGCCCGGAATGATCGACAGGAAGGGCGCGGTGCGCAGCACGGCGCGGCCTTCGGCGATCATGCCGCCCCAGGTAACCCGGTTGGGATCGCCGAGGCCGAGAAAGGACAATGCCGCTTCGGTGAGAATCGCCGCGGCGACGATCACCGACGACAAAGCCATTACCGGCGGCAGCGCATTGGGGAGCACCTCCCGAAAGGCGATCTCCAACGGATGCATGCCGATGACGCGGGCGCCGGCAACAAAATCGCGCTCGCGGATCGACAGCACTTCGGCCCGCGCCACGCGTGCCGGTCCGGTCCAGGCGCCAAGCGCGATCGCCGCGACGACGACGCCGAGCGACGGCCCGACAATGCTCACGAAAGCCAAAGCCAGCAGGAAGGCTGGCACGGTCTGGAACGCGTCGGCGATGCGCATCAGCATCTCGTCGACAACGCCGCCAGCAAAACCGGCCAACGTGCCGATTATGGCGCCGACGGCAAGGGCGACGGCTGCTGCTGCCAGCCCGACCGCCAGCGAGGTGCGGGCGCCGTGGAGAAGCTCGGCTAGCACGTCGCGGCCGAGCCGGTCGGTGCCGAGCGGCAGCGACCAATCCTGGAAGGGCGGCAGCAATGCCGGTCCGGCAATCGCCTGCGGATCGCCGGGAAAGAACAAAGGCGCGGCAAAAACCATGGCAAACAGCGCCGCCAGGATGACCGCGCCGGCGACAGCCTCCGGCGTGCGCAGGAAGCGGGCAAGCGGACTCATGCGCTGGCCTCACTGGCGCCGACGCGCGGATCGAGGAAGACGTAGGCGATGTCGACGAGAACGTTGATGATGACGACCAGGACAGCGCTGGTGAGAATAATGCCGAGCAGTAGTGGGGTATCCCGCGCGGCCACCGCTTCCTGCGCCAGTCGGCCTAGGCCGGGGACGGAAAAGACGCTCTCGATCACGACGCTGCCGCCCAACATCTGCGCGGATTGCAGGCCGAGCATGGTGACCAGCGGCAACAGCGCGTTACGGGCGACGTGAGCGAGCACGATGCGACGGCGGGAAAGTCCCCTGGCACGGGCGGCCAGCACAAAGTCCTGTCGCCACACCTCGGCCATGCCGGCGCGCGTCATGCGCAGATAGAGCGCGAGATAAATGAAGCCGAGCGCCGAAACCGGCAGGACGAGATGGCGGGCGATATCGGCGGCGCGATCGAGGCCGGTCCTGGCCGAGACGATACTCTCGATGCCGCCGATCGGAAACCAGCGCAGGTCGACGGCGAAGACAATGATCAGCACAAGCCCGAGCCAGAAGCCCGGCACGGCATAGAGCGCCAGCGAGCCGATGGACAGGAAACGATCACGGAAGCTGCCGGGTCTGGCGCCGGCATAGATGCCGAGCGCCGAGCCGAGGCCGAAGGAGAGCGCGGTGGCGCTCCCCATCAACAGAAGCGTGTTGGGCAGGCGCTCGAGGACGACTTCGCGGATCGGCCGCGAAAAGGTGACCGACTGGCCAAGGTCGAGATGCAGCAGCGCCCAAAGGTAATTGGCCAGCCGCGTCAGCTCAGACTGGTCGAGCCCCCAGCGGTGACGCAACAGCTCGATCATGCCGGCGTCGCCGCCGGTCGAGACGATATAGGCATCGACCGCGTCGCCGGGAGCGGCTTCGAGCAGCAGGAAGGTGCCAATGACGACAATCAGCAGCACGAAGATGCTGCCGACGAGACGGCGGCGAAGGAGGATGACGGCGCGGGTCATGGCGCAACGCCGATAGGAGAGCCAAGTCTTCGGTGCCGCGCTCTACGGCGCCCCCCTCTGTCCTGCCGGACATCTCCCCCACAAGGAGGGAGATTGGCAGTTTCGGCGTTGCCGGCCGTCTTGCAACGCTGGAGATTGGCAAAAGCGACAATGACAGCCGATCTCCCCGCTCGTGGGGGAGATGCCAAGTGGTGGCAAAGAGGGCAGGACAGAGGGGGGCGCGAAAAAGCTCTCATCGCTGAAGCTGAGCACCCACACAAGCGGCGCGCAAGTCTGAAGAGACTTCCTTACCCCTCCAGCCAAGTGTCCGCCCAGTTCGATACCGCCCAGCGCGGGTTGTTGGCGATGTTGTTGACCGTATCGCGGGCGACGCTGATGAAACTCCATTCGGCGACGTTGATCAGTGGCAGGTCGGCGGCAACTTTTCTCTGGAACTCCTTGTAGAGTTCGGTGCGGGCGGCGGTGTCGAGCGTCTCCGATGCCTTGGCGATCAGGGCGTCGAGATCGGCATTCTTGTAGCCACCCTGGTTGGAGAAGGGCACGCCGTCGGGAATACCGCTCTGCACCAGGATGGTGGTCGAGATCGCCGGATCGCCGCGGAACACCGGCGGCCCGACCGCAAGGTCGAAGGCGTGGTCGGTGTAAACCGCCTTGATGTGCGCGGCAGAGTCGTTGTTGACCAGCTGGGCGTCGATGCCGATGGCGGCGAGCGCCTGGCGCAGATAGTCGCCGAACTGCTTGGTTTCGTTGAAGTAAGGCGCCGGCAGCAATCTCAGTGAAAAGCGCTTGCCGTCATCGCCCCGGCTGTAGCCGGCCTCGTCAAGCAAGGCGTTGGCCTTGGCGACGTCGAAGGCGTAGGTCGGCACGTCGGCGGTGTAGAATTGCGGGTCGTTTTTCGGCACCGGGCCAGTGGCGGTGGCGGCATAGCCAAGGAATACCGTCTTGACGACGAAATCCTTGTCGATGGCGTGAGCGATCGCCTGGCGTACTTTCAGGTCGGCCAGCTCCTTGCGGCGATGATTGATCTCGACGACGAGCTGGTAGGTCAGCCCTTCATAACCCTTGGTGATCACCTTGAGACCGGGCACTTTGGAGATGCGGTCGAGATCGGCCAGGGGCACGGCGGAGAAGGCGGCGAGCTGGATCTCTTCGGCTTCCAGGGCGCTGGCCGCCGACGTGCGGTCCGGCAGCACCTGATAGATGATCTCGTCGAGATAGGGCTCGTCCTTG
The DNA here is from genome assembly GCF_040322295.1 of Mesorhizobium sp. M0159. Taxonomy (NCBI): domain Bacteria; kingdom Pseudomonadati; phylum Pseudomonadota; class Alphaproteobacteria; order Hyphomicrobiales; family Phyllobacteriaceae; genus Mesorhizobium; species Mesorhizobium sp. M0159. Next base: position 12,183 of record NZ_JAMYTF010000059.1, on the reverse strand, counting down.
CCCCAATAGTCGGTGTTCTTCTCCAGCCGGTAATATTCGCCGGGCTTGTGTTCGGCAAATTTGAACGGTCCGGTGCCGACCGGGGCGTTGTTGGCCGGGTTGTCCTCGATCTTTCCGGTCTCGTAGATGTGCTTGGGCACCACGCTGCTCAGCGCCGGCAAGGCGTTGTGGATCAGCTGGAACGGTGTCGGCTTGGCGAATTTGAACACGGCGGTGGCTTCGTCCGGCGTGTCGACCGCCTCCAGATCCTTGAACACGGTGCGGCCGAGATTCTGCAGCGGCTTCCAGACCTGCAGCGCCGAGAAGGCGACATCGGCTGAGGTGAATGGCTTCCCATCATGCCATTTGACGCCCTCGCGCAGTTTGAACGTCACCGACAGGCCGTCGGCGGCACCTTCCCAGCTGAGCGCCAGGCGCGGATCGAGCCCGTCCTTGCCGCCGAAGGAGGCCTCGGCCAAGGTTTCCACGATCTTGCTCGAAATGAAGAAGACGCCGTTCGAGGCGACAATCGCCGGATTGAGATTGCGCGGCTCGGAATCGGCGGCGACAACCAGTCGTCCGCCCTTTCTCGGCGTCTGCGCCGAGCCGATCGTCGGCATGGCGGTGGAGGCCAACAGCAATGCCGAACCGGCCAGCATTGTACGTCTGGAAATGGTGAACTCTGGCATGATCGAACTCCGTCCTCTCCGCGGACCCGGCCGGGTCCGCCGTACCCCTCGGACGCTCGTAAGCATCCTGCAAAGCTGATTATGGGCCTTGTGCGGGGTTTCGCCAAAGACGGAATTGGCGCATCTCTACGTGGCTTTGAAATTTCCGTCCGCTGGACCAGTTGTACAGAAAACGATTCGACGCGCGGTTCTAGCAGGACCAGACTGGAGTAAAGTGCAGCAGGTGGAGCAGCTTTTGGGGCTGGTTCGCCCGTTCTGGCTGGACCAGATCGGGCAAAATGATGCAGATTTAAGCATAGCCGAGGTTCAGAGCCGGAAAAGCCGGTGCCGGCGAGCGGCCGGCTAAGGGATTTCAGGGAGAGAGACATGAACATTGCCCCAGGCAAGAATGCCGTCGGCAGCGTGCCGTTCGACCAGGCCAGGGTGGACGGGCTGATGGAGGAGGCCGGCATCGACGTGCTGCTCGCCACCTCCAAGCACAACACGCAATATCTGCTTGGCGGCTACAAGTTCATCTTCTTCGCCGCCATGGATGCAATCGGCCACAGCCGTTATCTGCCTGTCGTCGTCTATGAGAAAGGTGGGCCGGAGCATGCCGCCTATATCGGCAACCGCATGGAAGGCGGCGAGCACCAGAATCATCCGTTCTGGACGCCGACACTGCATGCCGCCTGCTGGGGTACGCTCGATGCCGCCAATCTGGCGGTCGAGCATTTGCGAAAGATCGGCAAGGGCAATGCCCGCATCGGCATCGAGCCCGCCTTCCTGCCGTCCGACGCCTATATGCTGATCCGCAACGCGCTGCCGGATGCCAAGCTGATCGATGCGACTGATATGCTGGAGCGCATGCGGGCAATCAAAACCGAGGCGGAGCTGGAAGAGCTGCGCATCGCTTCGGAGCTGATCACCGATTCCATGCTGGCGACCATCGGCTGGGCACGCGAAGGCACGACCAAGAGCGAGATCATCGAACAGCTCAGGCGCGAGGAGACCAATCGCGGCGCGCATTTCGAATATTGCCTGTTGACGCTAGGCTCCAGCCACAACCGCGCCGCCTCGCCGCAGGCGTGGAGGAAGGGCGAGGTGATGTCGATCGATTCCGGCGGCAACTACCACGGCTATATCGGCGATCTTTGCCGCATGGGCGTGCTGGGCGACCCTGACGCCGAACTCGAGGATCTGCTGGCCGAGATCGAGGCAGTGCAGCAGGCGGCCTTCTCCAAGGTCAAGGCGGGCACGCTGGGCGGTGACATGATTTCTCGTGCCGAAGGCGTTCTGAAGAAATCCAAGGTTGCGGCCTATACTGATTTCTTCGCGCATGGCATGGGGCTGATCACGCATGAAGCGCCGTTCCTGATGACCAACCATCCGGTGACCTATGAAGGCACCTATGCCGCAAAGCCGCTGGAGAAGAACATGGTGCTTTCGGTCGAGACGACCATGCTCCACCCGACGCGCGGCTTCATCAAGCTGGAGGACACGGTGGCGGTGACCGATGCCGGTTACGTCATGTTCGGCGATCGGGGCCGGGGCTGGAACAGGGGCGGGGGCGGCTTAGGCGCTGGTTACCTAGCCCGTTCTTGAGATTACCTCGTCCGAGCAAATAATTGGTCACGCCAGCGAGCATTTGCCGATATGGAACCCGAACTGCCCAAGCAGGTCTTTATCGACGGGTGCGAGCAGATCTCCATGGAGTTCGAACCGATTGGGTTCCGCTTTGCGAAAAGCGGTCCTCATGCGAGTCGTCGGGCCGGCGACTGGGTATTCAAAATCTCCTTTCAATCAAACTATCTGAACGTCGGCGGCGAGTACGTCGAACTCGTCGTGCATGCGTCGGTCTACAGCAAGGCAATAAAGGAGTGGGACGAGCGAAGCGCTTGGCCCGCCAGTGCCAGCGATTGGGTCGCCGGTGGACAGCTTGGCAATTTGCGAACCCCGCATCATTGGCGGACATGGAACATCGCAAACCCGCATACCCGCCAGGCTGAAATCGCGAACATCGTTGCCAACATCCAAACGACTGTCCTGCCGCTCTTCGAACGTTTCGACGTTCCGCGCAAACTAGCCGAACAGGTCGCATGTTCTGAAGTTCCGGGCTTCATGTTCCCTGAAAATGCTGTTCGATTTGTACTCTGGCAGCTTGGTCCAGAGGCAGCGGAAAACTGTTTGTCCTATTGGGTGGCGCGCTTACCTTCGCCGGATGCTTTCCGATCAGAGCGCGATGTCCCCACTTTGCCGGATAGGCTCGCTCTGGGAAGCGATACTAACAACCTAGCAAGGGTCGCTCGTGCGATGAAGATTGGCCTCAGCCTGTGACATTATCTGCCCGGCGGGATCAACCTGAAATCCGGCAACTCCCGCAACGCCAGTTCCGGCCCGGCCGGCGAATAGACGACGAAAAGCTGCATCGGCCCGTCGCCGGTATTGAGCGTCGAGTGGAAGCGGCTTTCCGGCACATAGATGGTGCAGCCGGGGCCGACTTTCTCGACGACCGGGTTGCCTTTCTCGTCTTCGACCATCTGCTCGCCATTGCCTGAGATGACAAAGATGATCTCCTCCGCACCCGGATGGTTATGACGCGTATGGCCTTTGCCTGACGGTAGGTCGACGACACCACCGGAAAATCGCTTTGCGCCGTTCACTTCGGGAGCGACCGTCAGCGACAGCCTGCCCCAGTCGAAGCCGAAGGCGCTAACGTCTTTTGGATATACGAATACCTTGCTGTTGTCGGTCATCGTCCCACCCTTCTTTTTGCTGGTCTCTACGCAGCGCCGAACGTGACGGCCTTGAAATCCGCCGTCTGCCTGGCGATCGAGGCTTCCGCCGGCAGCCGCTCCATCGAACTGGCGCCATAGAACCCGTGCAGGCCCTTGCAGCGCTCGAGAATATATCTGGCGTCGTCCGGGATCGAGATCGGCCCGCCATGGCAAAGCAGGATCATATCCTCGCGCACTGAGCGTGCCGCTTTGGCGATGGCGTCGATCTCGCTCACACAGTCGTCCAGCGATTTAGCCGATGTCGCGCCAATCGAGCCGCCGGTGGTCACCCCCATATGGGCGACGACGATGTCGGCGCCAGCTGTTGTCATGGCGCGCGCCTCGTCTGGGTTGAAGACATAGGGCGTGGTCAACAGGTCGAGTTTGTGAGCCTCGGCGATCATGTCGACCTCGAGCCCGAAGCCCATGCCGGTTTCTTCAAAACTCTGCCGCATCTGGCCGTCGAACAGGCCGATGGTCGGAAAGTTCTGCACACCGGAAAAGCCCATCGTCTTCAACTCGGCCAAAAGCAGCGGCATGATGACGAAGGGATCGGTGCCGTTGACGCCGGCCAGCACCGGCGTCTTCTTCACTACCGGCAGCACTTCGTAGGCCATTTCCTTGACGATCTCGTTGGCGTTGCCATAGGCGAGCAGGCCGGCGGCCGAGCCGCGCCCGGCCATGCGGTAGCGGCCGGAATTGTAGATGATGATCAGGTCGATGCCGCCGGCTTCCTCTGCCTTGGCCGACAGGCCGGTGCCGGCACCGCCGCCGACGATCGGCACGCCGTCCGCGATCATCTTGCGGAATTTCTCCAGGATTTTCTTGCGCGGTATGGCGGCCATGTCTTGGTGTCTCACTGTCTGGCGATGTCGAGGAAGGCCGTTGTGGCAGCCCAGGCGAATTCGGGGTCGTTGATATGAAGCGGCAGGCGCAGCACGCGCCGCGTTTTGGCGGGTTTGATGGTACGCTCGATCGCCTCGAACAAAGCGGCATCGGCTTCAGGGTCGAAGAAGGCGCCGCCTTCAATGTCGAGCGCCGACACGCCTTTCTCCGGAATGAGGAAACGAACCGGACCCTGGCAGAGGCTCAGCCTTGTGCCGATCCATTCGCCGATCGTTCTGCTTTCGTCGGCAGTGGTGCGCATCAGTGTGACGTTTGGATTGTGCTCATAGAACAGCCGGCCGCGATAGCGTTCCGGAATTGTCGGCGGCGCCCAGAAATTGACCATGTCGAGCGCGCCGACCGAGCCGACATAAGGCAGCCCGGTGCGGGCGATGGCGCCAAAGCGATCTTCGGTCGCCGGCAGCACGCCGCCAAGCACCAAGTCGCAGACTTCGGTCGTTGTGATGTCGATGACGCCTGACAACAGGCCGCTGTCGGCCAATTTTTCCATGGTGCGGCCGCCGGTGCCGGTGGCATGAAAGACCATGCAGTCATAAGTCGAACGAAGCTCATCGGCGATCGCGGTCACGCATGGCGTGGTGACGCCGAACATGGTGAGGCCGAGCGACGGTTTGCCCTCGGGCGGCGGCGCCGGCTTTGTCGCCATGCCTGATATCGCCTGGGCGGCATTGTGCAGCACGACACGCGAAAGCCGGTTGAGGCCGGCCATGTCGGTCACCGACGGCATCATGACGATGTCGGAGACGTCGACGTAAGGCGCGGTGTCACCCGAGGCCAACGTCGAAACCATGATCTTGGGCAGACCGAGCGGCAGCGTGCGCATGCCTGCGGTGATGATCGAGGTGCCGCCACCGCCGCCAATGCCGATAATCCCGGCAATATCGCTGCGCGACTGGACAAACCGGGCAAAGGCGGCAGCCATCGCCGCCACCGCGGTGCCGCGATCGTCGACGCCGAGCACGGCATTGCGACCCTCGGAATGATGGCTGGCGACCTCGTCTGCCGAAACATCGACCGGCACGGTCGCGCCGCGTGTTCCGATGTCGACACGGGCAATCGAAGCGCCGGTAGCCGCGACCGCATCGGCCAGAAATGCGAGTTCCTCGCCCTTGGTGTCGGCGGTGCCCACCACATAGATGCGCTTCATCGCGTTTCCCCGGTCTTGGGCGTGCTCGGCGTTGCCGCCCCTTTTTGCCCGGCCGTTCGACGGCGCGAAGGGCCATTGCAATTTTTTGAGACACGCGTATCGTATTGACATGAATGTCTCACGTCAACAAGCGGCAATGGACGACAATGCCAGCCAAGGGCCGAACCCCCAGGTAGAGCGCGGGGCCCGCGCGCGCACCAGGCGTCTCATGCTGGAGACGGCGACAAAGCTGATGCAGGCGGGCGCCACGCCCTCCGTCAGCGAGGTGGCGGAGGCAGCGGAGGTCTCGCGCGCCACCGCCTATCGGTATTTTCCGAGCCAGGCGGCGTTGGTGCAGGCGGTGGTCGATGAGGGGCTTGGGCCGATCCTTACGTGGAAATCGAGCTCTGCCGATCCCGAGCGCCGGGTCGCTGAGCTGTTCGAGACCGCCATGCCGCGCATCGAGGTCTTCGAAGCGACGTTCAAGGCGGCGCTGAAACTGTCGCTCGACCAGTGGGCGCAGCGACAGGCAGGCACGCTTGACGGCGAACCTGCCTTCACGCGCGGCCATCGCGTCGATCTTTTGAAAGATGCGATCGCGCCACTCAAAGGCCGGTTGCCGCCGCGCGAATTCAAGCGGCTCGCGCAGGCGCTGTCATTGATCTTCGGTGTTGAGATGCTGATCGTATTGAAGGATATATGGGGATTGGATAGCCGCAGTATGATGTCGGTTGCGCAATGGGCGGCCGGCGCACTGGTGCGTGCGGCGGTGACGGAATCGATGGCTGAAGGTGACGGGATCGCGCCGACGAGGGCCGTTAGATGAGGCCAATCTGGTTCGACCAGATTTTCAGCCTGACCATTTGTGCTACTAGCGATGCAGCGGCCCAAGTAAGGCACTTATGTATCAAGGAGTAGGAAAATTCAGGGAAAACAGACAGATATCGCAGAAACCAACTTGTCTGCGTGTCCGCCACCGTTCAAGAAAGAGCTTGACGTTCGTCTGAAATTGGTAATACCAGATCAGGACAAATAAAGCGGATCAAAGGGTGAAGGCTAAGATCCGTTTCGGTCGAACGAGGAGGCTCAAAAACCGGAACGGTGCCGTCACGGGAGGACTACCAGGGCCGGCCTCGCCGCCGGCTCGCATGACGCGGTAGAATGCGCACAAGGGAGGAAATCATTATGCGCAAGACAATGACCAGCTTGCTTGCTGGTATCGGCCTAGTGCTCGCCTGCGGAACGTCCGTCTACGCGCAGGAAAAGGAACTTACAATCTTCTGGGCGGAATGGGATCCGGCCAATTACCTGCAGGAACTCGGCAACGAGTACGAGAAGGAAACCGGCGTCAAGATCACGGTGGAAACCACACCGTGGCCCGACTTCCAGACCAAGGCCTTCACCGAGTTCAACGCCCATGGCGACGCCTACGATATGGTCGTCGGCGACTCGCAATGGCTCGGTGCCGGCTCGACCGGTGGCCACTATGTCGACCTGACCGACTTCTTCAACAAGCACAAGGTCGGTGAAGTGATGGCACCGGCCACGGTGAAATACTATGCCGAATATCCGGGCGGCAGCAGCAAGTACTGGGCCATTCCGCTCGAAGGCGACGCCGTCGGCTGGTCCTATCGCAAGGACTGGTTCGAAGACCCCAAGGAAAAGGAAGCCTTCAAGGCCAAGTATGGCTACGATCTCGACGTGCCGAAGGATTTCAAGGCGCTACGCGACATCGCCGAATTCTTCTACCGGCCGGACCAGAAAAAATACGGCATCGCCATCTACACCGACAATTCCTATGACGCGATGGCGATGGGCTTCGAAAACGCGCTGTTCTCCTTCGGCGGCGAGCTGGGTGACTATAAGACCTACAAGGTCGATGGCTTCATCAACTCCGACAAGGCGATCGCGGCGCTTGACACCTACAAGGAACTCTACAAGTTCACGCCTCCGGGCTGGGCCAAGTCGTTCTTCGTCGAGGACAACCAGGCGATCACTGAAAACCTGGCCGCGATGAGCATGAACTACTTCGCGTTCTTCCCCTCACTGATCAACGAGGCGTCGAACCCGAATGCCAAGAACACCGGTTTCTTCGCCAATCCTCCCGGCCCGAACGGCGACCAGTTCGCCGCACTCGGCGGTCAGGGCATCTCCATCGTTTCCTACTCGCAGAAGCAGGAAGAGGCGACGAAGTTCCTGGAATGGTTCATCAAGGACGAGACCCAGAAGAAATGGGCAGCGCTTGGCGGCTACACCTGCAGTGCCGCCGTGCTCAAGTCGCCCGAATTCCAGAACGCCACGCCCTACAACAAGGCGTTCTACGAGACCATGTTCAAGGTCAAGGACTTCTGGGCGGTTCCGGAATACGCGGAACTGCTGCAGCAGCTTAACCAGCGCATCTATCCTTACATGATCGGCGGCGAAGGCACCGCCAAGGAGACGCTGGACGCACTGGCAGCCGACTGGAACGCGACCTTCAAGAAATACGGCCGCGGCCAATAAGTATGAAGTTTCACGGAGGGGGCGTTCGTGCCTCCTCCGTTTCTTTTTCTGATTTTTGAACCGGGAGCAGAGTCTTGGCGACCACGATGATCACCACGCTGGACAGGTCCTCGCGGGCCGCCGCTCGCGGTCTAAGCGACATTTCGATCCGCAATCTCTTCATCATCCCGACGATCCTGTTTCTGATCGTCTTCAACATCTTCCCGCTGATCTATTCGCTGGGCTATTCGTTCACCGATTTCCGCGCCTCGACCAGCGCGGCGGCGAATTTCGTCGGGCTGCAAAACTACCGCGACCTGCTCAGCGATCCCTATGTCTGGTCCAACTTCGCCATCACCGCAAAATACGTCATCATCTCGGTCGCCGGCCAGCTGCTCGTCGGCTTCGGCGTGGCCATGCTGCTCAATCGCGACATTCCGCTCAAGGGCCTGCTGACGACGCTCCTGTTGTTGCCGATGATGCTGTCGATGGCCGTCGTCGGCCTGTTCTGGAAGCTGCTCTACGATCCGTCCTTCGGCATCATCAATTATGCGCTGGGCCTCGGCACCTTCGAATGGCTGTCGGATCCGAAAATGGCGCTCTATGCGGTCGCGCTGACCGACATCTGGATGTGGTCGCCCTTCGTCATGCTGTTGTCGCTGGCCGGCCTGTCGGCCGTGCCCAAGCATCTCTACGAGGCAGCCGCGATCGACAGGGCCGGGCCGTTCTACACCTTCTTCCGCATAACGCTGCCGCTGGTTGCGCCGATCCTGATGATCGCGGTCATCTTCCGCACCATGGAGGCGTTCAAGACCTTCGACCTCGCCTACATCCTGACCAGCCAGCCGACGGCCGAGCTGATCTCGATCCGGCTCTACAAGATGGCGTTCCAGGAATGGCAGACCGGGCGTTCCTGCGCGCTCGCCTACATCGTGCTGATCATGGTGCTGGCGATCACCAACATCTATGTCAAATACCTCAACAAGGTGAAGGAGCGCTGAGATGGCCGCAGTCCGCACTTCTTCCGAAATCACCTTCAACCGGGTCGCCATCGTCGCTGTCCTGCTGGTGACGATCATCTTCCTGGCGCCGATCTACTGGATCGCCTCGACGGCGTTCAAGCCGCGCAACCTCGCCACCACCATTCCGCCGACGGTGGTTTTCCAGCCGGAGATATCGCCCTTCGTCAAGTTGTTCACCAAGCGTTCGCAGCTGCGCAGCCCGCCGTCGCCGGAGGAGTACGCGGCTGCGCCGTGGTGGGAGCGCGTCGTCTTCAATGGGGGCGAAAAGATCGTGCGCGACGGCAAGGGCCAGGTGCAGTGGTCGGGCTATCCTAGCCGTTTCATGAACTCACTGATCGTTGCCATAACCTCGACCGTCCTGGCCGTCGGCATGGGCACCTTCACCGCCTATGGGTTCTCGCGCTTCAAGGTAAAAGGCGAGGCGGACCTACTGTTCTTCATCCTGTCGACACGCATGCTGCCGCCGGTGGTCGTCGCCATTCCGATGTTCCTGATGTACCGGGCGGTCGGCCTCAACGATTCCCATATCGGCCTGATCATCCTTTACACCGCCTTCAACCTGTCCTTCTCGGTGTGGCTGATGAAAGGCTTCATGGACGAGATCCCCAAGGAGTATGAGGAGGCGGCCCTCGTCGACGGCTATACGCGCATGGAGGCCTTCTTCAAGATCGTGCTGCCCGAGGCCGCCACCGGCATCGCCGCCACCGCCGTGTTCTGCTTTATCACGGCGTGGAACGAATATGCCTTCGCACTGATCATGACCAGCCGCCGTGCCCAGACAGCACCGCCCTTCATCCCCAGCCAGGTCGGTTCCGGCCTGCCGGACTGGACGGTGATTGCCGCCGGAACCTTCCTGTTCCTGCTGCCGGTCGCGATCTTCACCTTCCTGCTCCGCAACCACCTGTTGCGCGGCATGTCGTTTGGAGCGATCCGCAAATGAGCTTTCGCGACATCAACCAGAAATATCTCGAACCGGGCAGCCAGGTGCTGATGGTGCTCGGTATCATCGCGCTCTGCCAGCCATGGAACATGCTGCTGCACAGCTATGGCGTGACCATCATCCTGATCGGCCTGATCGGCTTCAACATCACCTCCAAGATCGCGCCGGAGGAGAAGGCCGGCACCGGGCAAGGGGCAAATCCGGGGGCACAGCATTGACCCAGATCGAGCTTCGAGGCATCCAGAAATATTTCGGCGCCGTCCAGGTCATCAAGGACCTCAACCTGAAGATCGACGACAACGAGTTCATCGTGCTGCTCGGCCAGTCGGGCTGCGGGAAGACGACGACGCTCAGGGCGATTGCCGGGCTGGAGACGATCGACGGCGGCGACATCCTCATCGACGGCAAGCCGGTCCAGCACCTCAAGGCCGCCGATCGCGATATCGCCATGGTCTTCCAGTCGTTCTCGCTCTATCCGCATATGAGCGTCTATGAGAACATCGCCTTTCCGCTCAGGGCGACGCGCAAGAGCAAGGCCGAGATCGACAGCGAGGTGCGCTCGGTCGCCAAGACGCTGCAGATCAGCGATCTCCTCGCCAAGAAACCGTCGGCGCTGTCGGGCGGCGACATGCAGCGCGTGGCGATCGGCCGAGCCTTGGTGCGGCGGCCGAAGGCGATGCTGATGGACGAGCCGATCGGGGCGCTCGATGCCAAGCTGCGCGAGGAGATGCGGGCCGAGATCAAGCGGCTGCACATCAAGCAGGGCTCGACCAGCATCTACGTCACCCACGACCAGATCGAGGCGATGAGCCTCGCCGACCGCATCGTCATCATGCATGAAGGTGTGCTGCAGCAGGTCGGCTCGCCGGACGAGGTCTATTCGCACCCGGCGAATCTTTTCGTCGCGCAATTTGTAGGCAGCCCGGTGATGAACGTCGCCGACACTTCGGTGACCGAGAAAGCCTCATCGGCCTCGGTCACGGTCGGCGATGCGGCCGCCGGTTTCGAATTCCCGCGCGCCTTGCTGTCGAAGCTCAACGGCCATGCCGGCAGCCAACTCGCGCTCGGCATCCGGCCGGAAGGCGTCCTCGTCCGCCGCGAAGCCGCCGAGGGGTTCCTGCCGGTGGAGACGCAGATCGTCGAGCCGCTCGGGTCCTTCGACATCGTCGACCTCAAGGTCGGCTCCAAGATGCTGCGTGCGCGCACCAAGAGCGGCTTCATCGGCGGCCCCGGCGAAAGAGTCTTCGTCAGAATCGATCCCAGCCAGGCGCATTTCTTCGACACGGCGAGCGGCAAATCGCTGGGAGTGAGACTCTGATGGCCCACATCCAGCTCAAGAACATCTCGAAGAAGTTCGGCAACCATACTGCTTTGACCGGGCTCGATCTCGACATCGCCGATGGCGAGTTCTTCGTTCTGCTTGGCGAGACCGGCGCCGGCAAGACGACGACGCTGCGCATGATTGCCGGCCTGGAAAAACCGAGCGAAGGCCAGGTCTTCATCGACGGCGTCGATGTCGCCGACTGGGGCGCGGCCGAGCGTGACGTGGCGCTGGTGCTGCAGCAATATTCGCTGTACCCGCGCTATACGGTGCGCCAGAACCTCGAATTTCCGCTGAAGCCGAAGATCCGCCGGCTGCCCGATGCCGAGATCAAGGATCGTGTCGACCGCGCGGCCAGGACGCTGAGGATCGAGCATCTGCTCGACCGCAAGACCGACAGGCTTTCAGGCGGCGAGATGCAGCGCGTCTCGATCGGTCGCGCCATCGTGCGCAAGCCGCGGGTATTCCTGATGGACGAGCCGTTGTCGGCGCTCGACGCCAAATTGCGCGAGGCGCTGCGCACCGAATTGAAGAACCTGCAGATGCAGCTTGGCGCCACCTTCCTGTTCGTGACGCATGATCAGATCGAGGCGATGTCGATGGGTGACAAGGTCGGCGTGCTCAACCATGGCCGCATCGTCCAGACCGGCACGCCGTACGAGATCTATAACAATCCGCGCGACACCTACGTGGCAAGCTTCGTCGGCTCGCCGCCGATGAATCTCATCGACGGCAAGCTCGTCAACGGACGTGCGGTGATGGCGCCGCTCAATTTCGAATTGCCGTTTGCAGGGGGTGCCAAGACTTCGGGGGGTGCCAAGACTTCGTGGGGGCTAAAGACGGGCGCGGGGGCCCCCCGGCGCCCCCGCCGCGGGGGGTTTTGTGCCCGGGCCGGGGCTAGCGCGCCCCGCCCGCCCGGGGCGGCGCGGGGGCCGGGACAGGAGGACCCAGGCGGCGCGGAGC
>NZ_JAMYTF010000058.1:0-27110 GCF_040322295.1 Mesorhizobium sp. M0159 | reverse complement strand
GACACCCCTCCGCGACAGTCTGAGCGGCGAAACTGGGGAATTTTACTTCGGCACACTTTGGGGAAAATTCGAGCGGCATTGACAGTCAACCGCGGTAGCTACGTTCACAGCTTAGTTCTGACCGGTATCGCGAGCGGATGGACGGAGGCCGCGCCCATGGCAGTCCGAGAAGGTATCCTCGTGGTCGAGACACTCGACCGGATCCGCGCGGGCTGCTGTACAGGCGGCCCTGGCTGACGGCGAGACACCGCGCCACAGACCACATCCGAACCGACCAAGCGAGTAAGGGCAGAACCGCCTCATTCGACAACTACAATGCCCCCACTGCCTCTACAAGAACAACAGTCTTCCTTTTTCGCATTTCGTCGGCGCTCACACTCTTTTCTTTGTGTCGGGGCTGGCCGCCTAACGGGTCAGGAGAGCGAAGCGTCACAAACTGCCGAGGAACTGTGAGGATTCGGGATGGAAATCCAACTATGGCGAATGGACTTATTATCACATTTCGGAATAATAATTGTTACAATATAAGAATATGATTGACGCGTCGGGAGCCTCCGTGCGCAGTGCCCTGCGACACCAGAACAAATAACGCGCGTACGACGTCATGCGCGCCCTTCCAGTTTCGACCGTAGCCTTGGGCAGATGGGTCAATACGTGCGCCTGCTTGAATGCGGAAACTGAGTGAGTGCCTTGATTGCCAGCGAATAGCCGGCTGCGCGCTTCGCAGCATGCGGTCCGCGCAGGCGGAAGCCGCGGAGCTAACGCTTCAAAATGAGTCAATAAAATAGTGTCATAGGAGGATACGATGACAAAACAGTCTAGCGCCAGTAGGACGCCGAATTTCTCTGAAGCCGACGTGGTGCGGGATATATCTTATGTGACCACGACGGATGGAACGCGCATCGCGTACATCTGCTATCGTCCCACTTCCGGGCGTTATCCAACTGTCTTCGAGTATACTGGCTATCAAACAAGTGCGACTCCCTTTGAAGTCGCGAAGCCGTTTCTCGATGCCGGCTACGCTTTCGTCGGCGCCAACACCACCGGGACAGGTTGCTCGACAGGCCCATTGGATCAGTGGTTTTCCAAAATCGAAGGTGTTCACGGCGCCGAAGTCGTCGAGTGGATCGCCAAACAGCCTTGGAGCGACGGCACCGTAGGGATGGTGGGCTATTCGTACGGAGGAACAACTCAAATGTGGGTCGCTGCAGAGCGTCCGCCCCATCTTAGGGCCATCGTGCCGTCAGGCCTTGGGACCGGCTACGATACTTGTGCCTATTTGGGCGGGATGCTACAACCCAGCGCGCTTCAGTGGGCATTTATCAACGAGGCTGAAATGCAGGTGGGCGGCGCGCAATGGCGTATCAGTCACGGCGATACCGAATGCGCCATATACCGTGGGAGCGATGCGTTCGTCGATAGGTATCCATTGTTCAGTGATTTGATACGACAGCATCCGTTCAAGGACGAGTGGTGGGACTGGATATGTCCCTCTCGAGCGGAGGTCGCAGGCAAGATCACTGTGCCTACGATGATCGTCCTCGCGTTCCAAGATGAGTGGGGCCTTGGCAATGAAGGCCCCCGAGTCTTCACACGATACATGCCCGACGTGAAGAACAAGAAGCTGCTTCTGTTGAACGGATCCCACGCAAGTGCATCAGCACACAAGGGTTATGCTCAAGTAGTCGCGGAGCATATACGGTTTCTGGATCGTTGGGTTAAGGGAATCGAAAACGGGATAGAAAATGAGCCACCGGTAAAGGTACTTTGGGAGGTACGGGAGCCCGAAGGCGATCCCAAGGAGGCAGTTGTTGGTTGGACCACGACGCATGAGACTTGGCCGGAACCTTCAGTCAAGCGTCGGCCCTTCTATCTCACCGCGGATGCAAACCTTTCACTCGACAAGCCCGGGTCCGGTCCGGAGGGAGGCTCGCGGGCGTACCTTTACCCTATTGGAACCGAGCAATTCGACAACAATAAGCAATCCGAAGTAGCACCCGGCACGGGAACAATCCAGTCGAATGGCTCCCTCCCGCTCAATTACTCGTTCCAATCGACTAAGGGCGCCCTCGCGCGCATGGGCCTCTTGAATTACCGAACGGCTCCGGTAGCATTAGACATGACGTTGCTTGGAAATCCAGAAGTAACGCTATTTCTCAGCATCGACGAAGGCGACGACGCTGACCTCGAGTTGACATTGAAAGATGTCGACCCCGACGGCAACGTGCTTTTCCTTCAATCAGGACTGCAGCGTGCGTCATTTCGCGAAATTGACATGGCGCTAACCAATGCTGAGGAAGTCGTTCCGACCTTTCGCAAAAGCGAGAAGCTAGAACCGGGCAAAATTTACGAGATACGAATGTCGATGCTGGGACCGATCGCACACGTCGTCCGGGAGGGACACAGCCTCGAACTCACCATCGGTGCGCCGGGCCTAGTGTCCAACAGGGTGACCGGTAGTCTGCCGGTGGGGGTTCCCTCGGTCAACCGCATCTATTCTTCGAAGACTTACCCTTCAAGAATTCTTCTTCCCATCTTACCGGGAGCCGTTGCCCAAGCACCGACGCCCGAGCTTGGCACGCTGCGCAATCAGCCTTACCGAAAAGAAGCCAGATTCGCACCCGGCGGATTGCCGATCAAATAACGTCAAGTTCGCGAGTATGTCGTCGCTTGGCAGCTTGCGCAGCAATCAGCATGAGAGAGTCGGCGTCGTTGGTCTGACGATGGGAGGGCGTAGCCCTACTGGAAGTTATACCTCCCGCCGCGGTGCGACTTCTCGCCGTCTTTGTGATCGCCGTCCACTGCGGTGCTGGTTTTCTGGATGGAGAATCACCTTTGTGCCGGGTCGCCATGAACCGATCATCAGACGAGTGCTTTATGAGGTACCAATAAAAACACTCTGTGGAGATCCGCCGCCAAGGCGTCGATTAGCCGGGCGACAACTTACTGAATTGACAAGAGGCGCGCCTTCCCTCGCAAGACAATCCGCAGCGTGGCCGGCGACGCCCCGATTCATCTTGAGCACATTTTTGACGCTGTCATTCCGCCTCAAGGCCGCTCCTGGAATCCGGGCAGTCGCTATTTACGAGAGATGTTGCGGCGCCATCCGGAACTGTCGACAGGCATCCGCCGCACGCTTGGGCGGGTATCCGGTCATGGAGGGCTATTCATGACCAGCAACAGGAGGTCATCTTCCGCCAGATACATGAACAGGCCGTGTGGCGCTGTCGGATTTTACCGACGTGTCCCGCCTCGGCCTCACAATTGCTGGTCACCGTTGACCATCTGCTCTATCACTTCCGGCTGGGCCGGTCGGGCCTCGAGCACACCCGCCTTGGCGGCGAAGGCGCAATTATCATTTTTTGGATTAAAAGTTGCTGCATCGTAAGAAAATGATGGACGCACCGGTACCTTCGTGCCAATTCCTATGACGACTTAAAAGACACTGCCGGCGCTCAACACGAGTGTTTTTGGGGAGTGTAGATGTCGTCCAGCGCTCAAATGCGCAACCAACACTCCTAAAAGCCAAGCAAACGGAGGAATAGGTCGTGTATAACATTATGCGCAGCGTAAGTCGCTGAGCTGTTCTGAAATCTGGAGCCGCGCTTGGGAGGCATCATTGTGTCCGGAACGCCGCTCTCGCAGGCAATCTGGGCCTCTGAAGGCAAGATGCTCAAGGCACGCGGCGCGCCTGACATCGCCAAACTCGATCCCGTAGGGGGCCGCGGAGAGAACTCTTGGTCAGGAGATCCTGATGGCATCATCGATGGCCAGTTTACGCCTCTTGAACAAGCGAATGCTTGTGAAATTATCAGCTAGATTGCAGCGCATGGACGGATAAAGGTGTTTAAATGAGCGTCACAAAGAACAACGATGATGGCTCGGTAATTCACACGGTTTCTCGAGATGTGAACGCGGCGCTTCTGGCCGGCAACGACGCTGGGGCGTTTTTGAGCGCCACGACGGTTGGCGCCCAAACTCCCGAGGCCGGAATACGAACAGGTCCACGCAAAGTGCGTGAAATCGAGAACATCTGGATTCCGATGTCTGACGGCACCAAGATTGCGGCGCGCATGTGGCTGCCGGAGGACGCCGAGAGCAATCCAGTGCCAGTGCTCATGGAATACATCCCTTACCGCAAGCGTGACGGTGCGAGCCTTACCGGGAGTTCGCGCTTACGTGATGAGACCATCCATCCCTACTTGGCTTCCCATGGATATGCCTGTGTGCGGCCGGACATTCGCGGATCGGGGGATTCGGAGGGGCTGCCGCTGGACGAGTATGCTAAACAGGAGCAGGACGATGGCGTCGAGATCATCGCGTGGCTCGCCAGGCAGTCTTGGTGTACTGGCAAGGTGGGTATGTTCGGGATCTCCTGGGGCGGTTACAGTGCACTGCAGGTGGCTGCCCGCCGCCCCCCTGAACTCAAGGCGATCATCACCGTTTGTTCGACAGAGGATCGCTATACCGAAGAGCCCTACCATAATGGTTTGGTCGCCGACGGCATGTTCGGGCTTGCATGGGGTATCCTTTATCCCGCTTATTGTTGCCGTCCTCCCGATCCAGCAATTGTTGGGGACCGCTGGCGCGACATGTGGATGGAGCGTCTCAAGAAAGTGGACTACTACCCCGCGATCTGGCTTACCCACCAGCACCGCGATGCATACTGGAAGCATGCTTCGATCAGCGAAGACTACGGTGCGTTTGAATGCCCGGTCTATGCGGTCGGTGGCTGGTTCGATCCTTATCGCAGCACGGTTGCGCGCATGCTCGCCAACCTCAAATGTCCACGCAAGGGACTTGTCGGCCCATGGGGCCATGAATATCCGAACTATAGCGACCGGGGTCCGGGCCCGGCGATAGACTGGCTCGCCGAGTCGCTGCGCTGGTGGGATCACTGGCTCAAGGATATCGATACCGGCATCATGGACGAGCCGATGTATCAGGTATGGATGCAGGAAGAGCCGATCATGCGCGGTGTGCATCAGATTCCCGGCCGGTGGGTGGCCGAGGATAGTTGGCCTTCCTTGCGCATCACGCCGCGCAAACTCTATCTCACCAAACACGGACTGGAGAGCAATGCCGGGACTGAAACAGCGCGTGTCCTCAAGCCTTTGCAGACGGTCGGAATAACGGCGCCTGATCGGGCGGCGAGACGCATCAAGGATGCACCGGGCGATCAACGCATTGACGACGCTCGCTCGCTGACATTCGATTCCGAGCCGATCGAGGGCAATTTCGAGATACTAGGCGCCCCGGTGGTCACCCTCGATCTAGCGGTCGACAAGCCGGTTGCCCTCTTGTCCATTCGGCTCAACGAGGTCGATCCGGACGGTCTTTCAAAGCGCGTCACCTATAACGTGCTGAATCTGACACACCGGGACAGTCATGAGTTCCCCGAAGCGCTGGAGCCCGGCAAACGTTATCGCATCCGCCTGCCGCTGGAGGATTGTGCCCATGTTTTCAAATCGGGCAGGCGCATTCGTGTTGCCGTGTCAACGTCACATTGGCCATTGTACTGGCCCTCGCCCGAGCCGGTGACCCTGACGCTTTATGCCGGACTGTCCGAACTCGAGCTGCCGGTACGACCGCCGCGGGCCGAGGACCGAGAATTGAAACCCTTCGGCCCGCCCTTCTCGCCGGAGCCCACCTCCGGACGCACGGTGTTAGAGGAAGCGCCAGAGCCAACCAGAGTCTCTGAATGGGATGCCGCAACGGGCAAACTTACGATACGCAACGCCCAAAGCAGCGGACGAGCCAGGATTGACGCCATAGGTACCGAATCGTGGTCGACAGAAAGCGAGGTCAAGGAAATACTTGACCACGACCCGACCAGCGCCAAGATCGAAGCGCAGTACATTACGGCGTTCAAACGCGACGAATGGAACGTTCGTGTCGAGAGCTCTGTGCGGGTGAGCGTGTCCAAAGACGATTATTTGCTTGTGGGTCAGATCAAGGCCTTCGAACACGAAGCGGAAGTCTTCACCAAGACCTGGAATCGTACAATCCCGCGCATGCTTGTCTGAGTAAAACAACCGTAGATGGCAAAGAAGCGGAAGTGTTCAAAACGCCGGCGCATCCCGACAGCGGCGGTGCTGAGGTTGTAATACGGATCGTAGCTGCGTCCGTATCGATACTCGTGGGCGATGCCGTGGTCTCGGTACTCCACTGTCTTGAGAAGCGGCCACGACGTCGCGAAAGAGCTCGTATGTCGTGAATTGCAGGTGACTTCAGCTCTTGCTGTCGAGATCCGGCGCTCGATGTGGAGCGCCAATTCTCCGCGTCCTTGCGTCGCAGAAACATCTCGTCGAGTATCGTCACTTGCCGCGTCTCGGGCTCTTCAAAAGCTGGATTTTAGTTAGTGAGGTCGACAATTCATGTGCGCTCCGTGCGTAGGGAGGCGCCGGAAAACCGGCAATAGACCATTCCAACGGGAAATCCAGAGGCAGAAGAGGTTGAAAGCATGGAATCTAACGCCCCCAAAATCCTTATTCTCACAACAGGAGGATCGATCGCACAAACATCGCCAATGGATCCGACCTTAAGTGGGGACGATCTGGTTCAGGCAGTTCCCGAGCTCAGGGATATGGCCTCCATCTCGGTGGAGCAGGTCGCTCAGGTTTTAAGCTCCGACATCTCAGTCGAGGACTGGCTAAAACTGGCATGTCGAATCAATAGCGCGCTGTCCGAAGACGACATCCAAGGCGTGGTGGTTACGCACGGCACCGACACATTGGAAGAAACAGCATACTTCCTCAATCTTGTTGTCGAAAGTGAAAAGCCAGTCGTTGTCGTTGGAGCCATGCGCCGCCCGTATTCCCTCGGTGCTGACGGTTCAGCGAATCTTTCCAATGCTGTAGCCATCGCTTGTAATCCTAACGCGAGAGGCAAAGGCGTGCTCGTGACGCTGAATTCCGAAATTCATTCAGCGCGCGATGTGACAAAGACGACATCCAATTTGGACGCGTTTAAGGCACCAGGTCTTGGTCCTCTTGGCTATGTTAAATCTGCAAATCCGCTTTTCTTTCGTATGCCGACACGAATACACACATCAGCGAGCAAACTCCACTTGAGCTCAAGCAGCTTGCCTCGCGTTGCGGTCCTTTACAGCTACGCAGGTGTGACGCCGGATCTATTAGAAGCAGCGGCGGTTTCTGGTTACGAAGGCGTGGTTTGGGCCGGGACCGGCAACGGTAACCTCCCAAAGTCGCTCCGGGCGGCAGCTGGTGAGGCCGTACGGCGGGGGCTGGTGTTTGTCCGTGCATCGCGCGTCAATTTCGTCGTTGTCGAGCGTAATGACGAAGTTGACGATGACACGCTCGGCTTCGTCACGGCTGACTCGCTCAATCCGCAGAAAGCCCGCATCCTGCTGATGTTGGCGCTGACCAAAACCACCGATCCAGCGAAGATTCAGGAGTTTTTTGACACCCATTAACTTCATATGGGTTGCACGCAGCGGGCGAGTGGACATGCTTTTGGAAGGTCGAGCCGGCGTCCAAGGTGCCGCCGACATTGGGGCATTGGCGAGGCCGCCGTATGATGGCAACACGATCAGTTCAGTCATTCCGAAGCAGTTCAACGAACGGGACACCAACAGCAGATCTCAGCTATCGCGTGCGACAACTGCGAGCATTGGAGCGCGACGCTCGCCCCTTGAACGGAAGACGGTCTGTCGTCAAAGGAAAAGTCTTACCTTGAGGGGAGTCACGGGGTATCCCCGCAAACCGTTGAACGGGTCTTAGGCACGCAGACGCCAACCTGAACGCCAGTCTTGATCGGCTTTGGCAATTGCTGCGAATTCCGTCAACCTCATGCGAATGGCGAAGTAGCAATCGTTGGATTTTACGACGACCTACAGGCTCTGGATGAAGAAGTTAGTGACGCACTGCCCCTTGCGCCAGGCCCAGTCGTCGATGCCGACCACACGCGGCGCTTGCGGCGGCTCGAACCCGGCCGCGCGGATCATCCGCAACAGTGTGTCGACGCTCACCGGCATGGCGAGCCTGTCCGACAGCGTGAGCCCGGCTCGCCACCCACCGCGAAGCCGATCGCCAGCTGGCTCTCGCCGAGTCGAACCGTGCGTCGAGCTTTCGGTTGAACCGTCTCAGGAAGCCTCTCGGTGAAGATCCGTCGCGGGCATTGTGGATCAGCGCATCGAAACCGTCGTGCGTGAAGCTGGATTTCGACAATCCGCCCCTGCCAGGGCAGATCGGTCAACCGGCGCATGTAGTGACTCTGGACGCGGCGGGTTCGGCAGCCGCAACATGGACAGCACGATTCCATCGCCTTCGGCCGGGCAACAAGCACAACCCTGTCGGCCCGCGGCAGAATTTGGACAATCGAAAGCTCGAGCGAAATCAACGAGCGGAAGGCATGGAGCACGGGCAAATCACGGCGCGACTGCGATTCCGACTCTATGGACTTATCGCACCGTCCGTGAATCCCGCAACCTGCACCAAATATGCGGAAGAACCCGATCTTGATGAGGCGCAAACGCAGCGTGTCGAATTGCGCGACTGCAAGGCTCGAACGCTTCCTCGATTGTCGAAGGGGCCGGCTTCATCGACGGCTGCGGCAAAAGCGGGAGAGGTTTGAACACCGACACCGAGGATGCTCATGAGTAGCCGTCAGGACTGGAATCGGTGAGCGAACTCGCGCAATATCCGATCCAGGTTCCCAGATTTGCTCCATCAGCCCTGTTCTCACTGCAATCAGCGCGATGATACTCTGGCCAAGGCCGGGTATGTTGGCTGCCTCCATCACGCGGTCGATGAATGCCTTGCCCTGACCTGGACCAGGCTTGAAACCGAAGGTTGCACGAGCCGCACTCGTGCTTCTATCAGATGGTTTCGTGCCGTGATGACGCTCCGCACGCAATGAGCGGCAGGAGATTTGACATGCACCTCCTTGTAGAAGCCGGTCCTGGCAAGTTGAGCCAGCCCGGCTGCGTCATGAGGGTCGGTCTTGTTCGCCTTCAATGCTTTCAGGCTCTGGTGGGCTTGCCGCGCGTCAATACAAACGACACGAACGCCTAAAGCCTGCAGGCCGTGACAGATTGCCGGAGACATGCGGCATGCGGCCTGTTTCAATCACCGCTCGCTCAACGCCGCCGGCTGCATTCAAAGCATGAGCAATCATGTCGGGACGCTGTCGACCTTCATCGTGGAGATCTTGCGACCCGTTTCGTCGACGATGCAGACCTGCGTGCTTTCCATCGACAGGTCCGGTCCGGCATAGTGTTTCATGGCTGCTTCCTTCCTTCAGCTTCGACAGCCAGAACTGTGAGCAATGTTTCAGCTCCGAGGGAAGCGGCCACAAATTACCCGATGACTATAAACCCGAAGCCAGAGCTGGATGGCCGCGAGCCTAACGAAGGCGAGGAAGTTAGCGGCGTGTTTCCCATAGCCCGTCGCGATGCGCCGACAGTGCTTGATCCGGTTGAAGAACCGTTCGCCCTGGTTTCGGTGGCGATAGGTACGGGCTGAAGCAGATTGGACCACGCCGGTTCCGACGGGGCGGGATGTTCGCCCAGCCTCCACGTGAACTCACAAAGGTTCGTATCTCGGTCGCGTCGTAAGCCTTGTCGGCGAGAACCATCCCGCCGCGCGGTAAACCTTCGAGCAGAGCGCGTGCGACAGCTATCATGCTGCTGACCGCCGGTGATTGAGACGTGGAGCGGTAGGGGCCATTCGCGTCGACCACGGCGTGGATTTTGGTCGTCAGCCCTCCGCAGGAGCGTCCAAGGTCTTCGCCGGAGCCATTCTGGATGCAAGTCGCGTGCTGGTGAGCGCGGACTATCGTGCTGTCGATCATCTGAATCTCGGCATCGTCTCGATACGAGATGGCAGTCAGGATACGATCCCAAACACCCGCGCAGCGCCAACGCACAAAGCGATTGTAACAGGTGGTATATGGTCCACTTGGGCAGATCACGCCATGGCGCTCCAGACCTCAAGACCCAGAAGATGCCATTCAGGACGCGCCTGTCATCCACGCGCGGGACGCCTCGCGGCTTGCAAGGAAGGATCGGGCAATCAATAGCCATTCGGCCTCGGTGAAGGCGTATCGCATGTTCAGGTTCCTTTTCGGAGCTTGAATCACGCCGGCAAGCCCACATTCAAATATCGGCTCCGCCTCCAGATATCGTCATCCGATCGGCAAGGCGGGTCGACCGATTATGGTAGGCCGGTCTTCCTGAAAACTTTCATTCTTTCAAGGACTGCCAACATTCATTGAGCCATCGATTGCCATCGATGGGCGTGGTTACGATCAGGCATTCGCGGTATACTTTTGCCGTCTTGAAAGCGTGACGCTTACTGCGGTTGCCTTGGGAGATGCCAAATGCGCGTGTCCTGGCTCTTCATTCCATTACTGCTTGTACACATCCCGATTTTATCGCATGCCGCCGACATTCACGACGCCGCCATGAAGCGCGATGTCGCGGCGATCACGGCGGCGCTCGATGCAGGCGCCGACATAGATAAGAGTGATGGAAACGCAACGCCGCTCTATTTTGCGGTCTGGATGGGCCACATCGAAGCGGCAAAACTGCTCATAGAACGTGGTGCGGATGTCAACGCCAAGACAACTTGGGGTCCCCCGCTGATGGCGGCTGTGGGGATAGGCAAGATCGATCTGTTAAATCTGTTGCTGGAGCGGGACGCAGATCCAAATTCCGACCGTGGCGGCGAATTCGCCCTTCATGTCGCCCTCACTCTCGGTTGTCTCGACTGCGTGAAGGCACTGGTCGAGGCCGGCGCAGACGTGAATGCGAAGTCAATGGACGGCAAGACACCACTCCATCTGGCAAAACGCGGGGGGCAACGCGAAGTTGCCGACTATCTCATATCGCACGGCATGTCTTGCCAATAGCAGCCCCGATCTCGATGAAGTTGGCTTCTGCCGATGTCGAGAAAAGCCGAACCTACACTACCCGCGCGTGTGACCGTTGCCACAACGCCGAGGCAAAGGGAGGGAACAAAATAGGACCGAACTTGTGGAGCGTCGTCGGCCGCGACAAGGCATCTACGGCAAATATGCGTTACTCCGACGGTAAACGCTTAGTCCGGGTCGGGCGCAGTTAAATTATCAAATTTCGGAATACTTGTTCCCGTTTTTTTGAGAAGATTGTGGACTTCCACGAAACGTCATGGTTCCCTTGAGGGCACGCTCTCTCTAACAGAAGCTTAAGAAAGGGGAATAGATCATGGATGTTATTGCGCGCAGCTTGAGCCGCCGAACTCTTCTGAAAACTGGAGCCGCGCTCGGAGGAGGCATCATAGCCTCCGGCATGCCGCTCTCGCAGGCCATCTGGGCAGCGGAGGGCAAGGTGCTTAAAGGGCGTTCCAGTCGTGACATCGTCACGTTCGATCCAGCGTTCTTCCAGGGTACAATCGATGTCCAAGTGATGGAATGCATTTATTCGAAGCTCACGCATTTCAAGCCAGGTTCCGAATGGGGCTGGGAACTCGAGGCGGCGGAAAAGCTCGAGCAGGTGGACCCGACGCATATCCGCTTCCGCCTGAAGAAAGGCATCGCGTTCACTGGCGGATATGGTGAGATGACCGCCAAGGACGTCAAATTCTCTTTCGAGCGCATCATGAAGCACAATTCGGCGGCAAAGTCGGATTGGGGGCCGCTCGACCGTGTCGAGATAGAAGATGACTATACTGGCGTGATCGTACTCAATACGCCTTACGTCCCGCTCTGGAACATCGCGCTTCCCTTTGGCGCTGGCCATATCGTATCTGAGAATGCGGTGATGAAGGCAACCACGGACGGCGGTAATTTCGGCATGAAGCCGCCCGCTTTCTCAGGCCCGTATGTGCTCGCCGAGTGGAAGCCGAACCAGTATGTGCTGTTGACACGCAATCCGGACTGGTCAGGGCCGAAGCCGGGATTTGATGAAATCCGCATCCTGCCGATCGACGACGACAAGGCGGCCGAGCGCGCCTATCAGGCGGGCGACATCGATTTTACTGAAATCAGTCTGGATTCGCTTCCAACCTTTAGGAGCAACCCACCTGCCGACACCAAGGTCGAGAAAACGTCCTCACTTTGGTATCACTGGATCGGCATGAATATGGATCACCCGAAGCTGAAGGACATCAATATCCGCAAGGCGATCCAATGGGCGATCAATGTGCCGCAGATACTGGATGCCGCCTTTTCCGGTGAGGTCGACGTCGCGACGGGCACCATTCCTCCAGGTATTGTCGGGCACCGCGACAAGGCGCTCGTCCCACCGGAAGGCGATCTCGAAAAGGCCAAGGAGTTCCTGGACAAAGCGGGGGTGAGCGATCTGAGCTTGACCATCGATTGCCGGAACACGAGCACTCATTCGACCATTGCCCAGATCGTGCAGGCACAATTGTCGCAGATCGGCATCACGGTCGAGGTCAATGTCCAGGATTCCGGCTCGTTCCAGACTCTCGGCATGGAATCTGAAGGTGAACGCTGGAAGGACATGCAGCTTGTCATACTGGCCTTCTCCGGTCTGCCTGAACCCTCCTATGCAACCGGCAGCTTCCTCCAAGATCAGGTTGGCGTCTGGAATTGGATGCGCTTCCGCAGCGAGCGCTTTGATGAGCTCTACGCCGAAGCGATTACGGTTGAGGATTCCAACGAGCGGGCGAAGCTTTACCGTGAGATGCAGGATATAATGGAAGAATCCGGCGCCTTCCGGTTTCTGACCCATGGGGCCCATGCAGTCATGTATCGCACCACGCAAATGCAAGCCGCAACGCGGCCGGATGGATACCCGTTGTTTCTCGATTTCTCGCCGGTTTAGGCTCGAATGGTCTGACCGAGATGTGGCTCTATTTCGTGCGACGGATCGCCCTCTCTATCGCAATCATTGTGATCGCGGTGACGCTTCTGTTCCTGATGATTCATGCGGTGCCGGGCGATCCTGCCGCGGTTATGCTCGGACCACGGGCAACGCCCGAAGTGAAGGCGCTGTTGCATCAGCAGATGGGACTCGACAAACCGCTCGTTGTGCAGATCATCACGTTCTTCGGCGGATTGCTTCATGGCAATCTCGGTTATGACGTATTCAGCCAGAGGCCTGTCGCCGACATAATCTTCGACCAACTGCCTTATACGATCGAACTGATTTTGATCTCGATCTTATGGGCGATCGTGATAGCCGTGCCGCTCGGCTGTTACTCGGCGATAAGGCGTAACTCGGTGGTCGACCAGGTGGCCGGCGTCCTGACGGTCGCGACGATCGCAATTCCTTCCTTCGTCGTGGCGGTCTACGCGCTGCTGATTTTTGCCGTAACGCTGCGCTGGTTGCCAGCAATCGGAGCCGGCAATGGATTCTGGGATGGACTTATCTATCTCATTCTCCCAGCTTTCGCCGTAGGGATTGGCTGGGTCGGCTACATTTCCCGGCTGGTCCGGGCATCCATGCTCGAGGTCTTGGGGGAAAACCACATACGGATGGCCCGCTCTTTCGGAATCTCGGAATGGCGTATCGTTGCGCGCTACGCGCTGCCGCTCGCGATCCTGCCAACCGTGACCATACTCGGGGTAGGCATCGCGTGGCTGCTTTCGTCCGCTGTCTTTATCGAGGTGGTTTTCGCGAGACCTGGCATCGGGGCTTTGATCGTGAACGCGGTCAATACGCGCAACTATCCGATTGTGATGGGCGTCGTGCTGGTCACCACGTTCCTTATCGTTGCCGCTACGACGCTCTCGGATCTTGTCAACGCGTTCCTCGATCCGCGAACCAGGGAAAAGCTCTGAGATGGCGATCGTTGAAATCATCCGTCCCGAATCCAACGATGCAACGGCTACCGGCGCCTCTCGCACTTTTTGGCGGCAATTTCGTAAAAACCGCCTGGGCATACTCGGAGCAGTGCTTGTCATACTCATAGCAGCAAGCGCGCTCTTCGCTCCGCTGATAATCACGCATGATCCGATCCGGATCATGGTCGGGCCGCGTCTGGCCGCACCTTCACTGGATTTTCTGCTGGGTACGGACCAACTGGGCCGCGACACGTTTTCTCGCACCATAATGGGCGGCCGCATCCCGCTCCTCGTTGCTTTCGCCTCCCTCGGCAGTGCGCTGGCGGTCGGCGTCGTGCTTGGTTTGATTGCTGGATTCGGTCCTCGCTGGCTCGACAATTTGCTTTTGCTTGTCTTCGATACGATCCGCTCCTTTCCGGGCATCATCTTTGCGCTGGCCATCATCGCGCTTCTGGGCCCGAGTCTGGCCAGTATCATTTTTGTCATCGCAATAACGTCGGTGCCGATTTATGCGCGCGTCGTGCGCACCCAGACCCAAGCACTACGCAGCAGTGAGTACATAGCCGCAGAGCGCAGCATGGGCGCAGGCATGACGCGCATCCTTGGCGTGCATGTCCTGCCCAATGTGATCGGCCCCCTCCTCATCCTCGTGAGCATGGACGTGCCAGCGGTCATCGCCTGGGAAGCAGGTCTTAGCTTCCTCGGGATGGGCGTGCGGCCCCCGACGCCTGACTGGGGAGCGATCCTCAACGATGGCTATAGCTACATCAACCAGACCCCTTGGCTGGTGATCGCCAGCGGCATTCCCATCGTCCTTGCAACGCTTGGCTTTACATTTCTGGGTGAAGCGCTACGCGACATTTTTGATCCCAAGCTGCGGAAAGACTTATGAGACGCGACGATCTTACACCACATACGTCCGCCCGACCACTTCTTGAGATCCGTGGGCTCGATCTCGACTTTGGGACGCCGCGCGGCCGTGTTCATGCGCTACGAAACGTTTCGCTCGATGTGCCAGCCGGACAGGTGGTTGGCATCGTCGGGGAAAGCGGATCTGGGAAGTCGACGCTTGCCTATACGGTGATGGGCCTCCTTTCTGAAAACGCAGATGTGACAGCCGGCAGCATCCTGTTCGAAGGTAAAGACCTGCTCAAAATGCCCGCTCCAGCGCGTCGGAGCCTGCTCGGCGATCGTCTCTCGATGATCTTTCAGGATCCGATGACCGCGCTCAATCCGGTGCGGACCATCGAGAGCCAGATGATCGATATCCAGCACCACGAACAAGGGAGCCGGAGCGAAAAGCGCGCTCATGCCCTCAAGATGCTTCACCGGGTCGGAATTCCTGATCCGGAAAGTCGTATTGGCGCCTATCCGCATCACTTCTCCGGCGGCATGCGCCAGCGCGTTTGCATTGCCATGGCGCTTCTTGTGAAACCAGCGCTCCTCGTCGCCGACGAGCCAACCACTGCGCTCGATGCAACGCTAGAAGTGCAAATCATTCATCTGCTCAAGGAGCTGCAAGAAGAAATTGGTTGCTCGATTCTGTTCGTCTCCCACCACCTCGGCGCGGTGGCTGAGTTGTGCGACCGAGTCGCCGTCATGTATGCGGGCGAAGTGGTGGAGCAGGGGGCGGTGCGGGACATCTTCCACAATCCTGCTCACCCCTACACGCGCGCGCTGCTTGAGTGCGATCCCGGGCGTATCAAAAAAAGCACGCGCACTTTGCCGACCATTCCCGGTGAGGTGCCGAGTCTCCTGGGCAGCAAGGTAGGATGCATCTTTCGTACCCGTTGCCGACATGCGTTCAACCGCTGTGTCCAAGAGAACCCGGTCGGATACCGCATCGGCGTGGACCAACTCGCCCGATGCCATCTCCTCGACGAAGAGCGGCTGGTTTCGGTATGAGCGCGCTGCTTCGGGTTGAGGACCTGCGCGTCCGCTTCCGCACCATGGGTCCGCTGAAGGCGCTCGCAACCGGGACGAAAGCCCCTTTCATCGACGCAGTATGCGGTGTGTCCTTTGAAATCCGTAAGGGCGAGACACTCGCCCTTGTCGGTGAAAGCGGCTCAGGCAAATCCACCATCGCGCGCACGATCATCGGCTTGCAGCGGGCTGTGAGCGGCAGCATCAGCTTCGACGGACAGGAAATTGAGGAGCTCAGCGGGGCTGAACGCAAGCCCTACTTGCGGCGCATGGCGATGATGTTCCAGGATCCGGTCGGTTCACTCTCGCCGAGGCTGACCGTGCGATCACTCCTGACAGAGCCGTTTCGCATCCATGGAGTAAAGGATCGCGATGCCGGAAGCGAAGCCGAGCGCCTGCTGCGGATGGTCGGCTTGCCAGCTGATTTTGCTCGCCGCTATCCCCATCAACTTTCCGGTGGTCAGGCCAGGCGCGTGGGTATCGCGCGAGCCCTTGCGCTCAAACCCGATTTGATCATCGCCGATGAGCCGACCGCAGGCCTCGACGTCTCAGTGCAGGGCGATGTGCTCAATCTTCTCGCGCGGCTTCAGGACGAACTCGGCATGGCGATCCTGATCATCTCGCACAATCTTAACGTCGTGCGCCACATGACCGATCGCATGGCGATCATGTATCTCGGCCGCTTTATTGAGGTCGGCTCGACCGAGCGTATCTTTGAGCACCCGCGTCATCCCTACACCGAGGCGTTGCTTGCAGCCAATCCCGAGCCTGACCCGGATGCGGTGCTCAACAGGATCGAGCTCAAGGGTGAGGTCCCGAGCTTGATGAGGCGGCCATCCGGCTGCGAGTTCCATACCCGTTGCCGCTACGCGCAGGATATCTGCAGCCGCGTCTTCCCCGAACCTACAGCAAGCCCAGATGACGCGCATCACAGCTTCAAATGCCATTTCCCGCTGGAGCGCGAAACCGACGTAGCGTTAGAGCGACCGGTGTCGCAGATTTCTCCGGCTGGATTAACGCAGGCCTGAGACCCACGAACCCGGGAAGAGCTCTAATCATACCGAACATTCAAATATCCAGATAGAAGTCGGCACAAGGCATAGGCGCGGCGTCTCTGGCGCCTTCCTGTGACAATTGCGCATGAAGTCTCTGCGCATGCTCGGCGCACGCGCTTGTAGAAGCGGGGCAACAAGCGGGGCCGCGCGGGGCTTTCCCTGAAACGGTGACAGCTGCGATCGCGAGCTATTCAAAGATCAAGACCAGTATGAGCATCTGAATATCTGAAGAGGGATTGGAGAATGGTTCAAGAGCGCAGGACAGAAACAACTCTCTCCAGATGAAGGAATAGACTTAGCCGAGCGGCAAAACGATGAACGACAACCGAACCCAATTAGCGGCCACTGATCGAAATCGATTTACTTCTTGCGTTCTCCATTGGGAACTACAGACCATCGGCACTTTGTATGTCATCGAAAACGAATGGATTACTGTGTTTCCGCAGTCGCAATGAAGCTCCGCGTGACACGGGATTCGAACGGAGACCTGCTGATGGTTTTCGGGTGCCGCCGAGGCTGAAGAGAAAGAGATGAAGGACTTCAACATGAGTGCTTATCGAGACGGCCCAGCTTCGTCGATGTTCCGGCCTGTCAGCGTTGAGGGCACGGTCTCGCTCGAGGAGCTTGCACGACATCCACAAGTTTCGGCCGAGTTGGCTAAGGCCGTCCCGTTTGCGCATTCCGGCTCGTGTGTGGCGTGGGGCATCCCTTTCGAAATTGGGCGCCCGGTTCTTCTCCGGAGTTACAGTTATGATTTCGCCGACGGCAGCTCAGTGGTTCGTCTTCTTGCATACTTCGGATATACGTTCGCTTGCTGCCGCTTCGTTGTCTCCCCGATGCGAGGAAGCGGCCAGCTCGGCGAACACGCAGCTGACTACGTCTTGATTTACGAAGATGGCTCCGAGCAAAGGACAGAAATTCGGCGGCGGCATCAGGTCGGTTCGTTTCAGTTCCGGTGGGGAGAGCAATGTCTCCAGGCAGTAACGGCCAAGAAACCTCGGCCTCTGTCGCTCAATGGCGGCCACCAATCTACGCTGATCAACGACACCACTGCTCACGGTCCCACTTGGGGCGAGCGTCAGACACAACTCCTTTTTGAGGAGCCGGCACCATGGCATAGCTTTCTGTGGGCCCTCGAAAATCCGCATCCTGAGAAAGCAGTGAAGGCACTCAGGTTCGAACACGTGTGCGGCACTTTGATTATTTTTGGGGTTGCAGCAGGCAACGCCCACTCTATGCCGCTCCGTTGGGAGAAGCGCAAGAAAGCGTTGCTCAGGGTGCCGCCCGAATTGAGCTTCGGTCCCGCTCTCGATGATGATAGTCGTTTGAACCCGGTACAAATCGATCTCGGCCAAGTTATTTCTGCCAGCCCACGGCTCATTTATCCTACGGAGGGCTGGGAAAAGACACGTCAAAACCTGGAGCCCGGTACGACATTCAATGAAGTGGTCGTCGAGTATGCCGCTCACGAAGACGCTGAATTTCATTTGGCGGACGGCACTCGCATCGCTGTCCGCGACCTTGAAAAGCATACCTCTCAGAATGACTTCATCTTGGAGCCGATAGCCGCTGCGGACCAGCGAGTGATTCTTCGCGTGGTTGAGGCAGGGACAAATAAGCTCCTTCCGGTCAAGCTTCACGTGCATGGTAAGGTGGGTGAGTACCTCGCTCCGGTTGACCGGATGCGAAACCCGAATCCAGGATGGTTCGAGAACTA
Organism: Mesorhizobium sp. M0159; assembly: GCF_040322295.1. Lineage (NCBI taxonomy): Bacteria > Pseudomonadati > Pseudomonadota > Alphaproteobacteria > Hyphomicrobiales > Phyllobacteriaceae > Mesorhizobium > Mesorhizobium sp. M0159. The sequence continues at coordinate 8,663 of NZ_JAMYTF010000058.1, read as the reverse complement.
CAGCCCGGACTTTTTCCATGGCAATCATCTCTCCACATATATTTCGGGATTTGCGATGATTGATCTGCCGTTGGGCGAGATCTTCCTAGAAATTACAAAAGGATTCGAGGTTAAGCCCGTTCGGAAAACGTTCGAAATCACACGAGAAACCAAACAGATCACAGTTGGGATAGAAAAGGCTCTTCATTGGCGTGAAAGGGGTTGGGTTGCCGCCGATACGCACGTCCATTTCCTGTCTCCGGCAACAGCTATGCTGGAAGGTGCCGCGGAGGGCGTAAACGTCATCAATCTTCTTGCCAGCCAGTGGGGAGAGCTGATGAGACGGTTGATTTTGTTTAGAGAATCTTGGTTTTTGCGCGAGCAAGGCCCGGCGGTTTCAGGTATTTTGCATCATGCCACTGAGTCCAAAGCCCTGCCACTGCCGGAGCGACAATGCGCCAAGAACGCACCGTCCAAGATGGGGTGTTCGGCTTGCGCCCCGTCTGGGCGGAACGGTCATGGAGGTGCTGCGCTTCGAGCTGATGGTAGAACATGGTCTGTCCGAAACAGAGCGGCTCGGTCGATCACGACCAGGGGGTATCGAAAGCCGGCAATCCAAGGTTGCGAACGACGCTGATCCAGACGGCCTGGCTCTGGCTTCGCCATCAACCGCGATCGGCGCTCACCTTGTGGTTCCAGGACCGGGTCAAACACAACGGCGGCCGTCTCAAGAAGGCGATGATTGTGGCGCTCGCCCGCAAGCTGCTCGTCGCGCTGTGGAAATACGTCAGCGCCGGCGTCGTCATAGAGAGTGCAGTCATGAAGACGGCCTGATGCGTTAGCCGAACTGAATTCTGCAAATCTTCCAGGATCCGATCAGTCCTGGCGGATCCAGGTGGGACGAACCGGGAATATGCATGGCCCTGAAATGGCCGTAAGCCAGAATGGTCTCGTCCTCCTGAGCCCTTGTCCGCCGCAAGCGGGATGTTGGTGCCGCTGTCTCGAACAGCCGGCACGCCGTCAAGGCCACGGGACGACAAGGCCTATCCGCCGAAGCGGTCTTGCCTTGCGCGCTCCTCAAGCAATACCGCCAGTTGAGCTATCAGGAGTTGGCGTACCACCGCGAGGACTCCGCGTCATTGCGAGCCTTTGCCCCCCTGCCATGGCCTTGGAGCCCGCAGAAGTCGGTGCTGCAAAAGACGATCAGCGCGATCCGGCCCGAGACATGGGAGGAGATCAATCGGGCACTGCTGTCGAGTGCTCGGAAAGCGAAGCAGGAGGACGGCACTGTTGTGCGGCTGGACAGCACTGTGACCTCAGCGCTCATGCACGAATCGAGCGATAGCAGCCTGCTGTGGGATGCTGTGCAGGTCATGGTGCGCCTGCTCAAGCAAGCTGATGCCTTGATCGGCGGCGCCGGCTTGGCATGGCGCGCGATCATTGCCCCGCAGCCAAGAAGCGCGCCCGCAAGATTCAGTTCACGCGTGGTCGCCCTAACCGTGTCCAACTCTACCGCGAGCTGATCGCGATCGCCCCTGCGACCTTGGCGTATGTACGACAGGCGGAAATGCGACTGGCTGTGGCGGCCAATCCGTTCGTCGAACCCTGGCAGGCCCGGGTTCGTCACTATCGACCGCTGATCGAATGCGTATCCAACAGAGCGAGCGGCGGGTGTTGGTCGGTGAGCCGGTGCCGGCCGGCGAGAAGTTGGCCAGCCTGTTCGAACCCCATGCGGATAGTCGTCAAAGGCAGTCTAGCATGCCATCCATCGCCTTCGCGCATACTGGCATGGGTGACACGAGCGGACATGTCCGTGGCTTTCGTCATCCCATCTCTGGAGTGAGACCATGTTCTTGCGATGCTAATGGTGGGTGTGTTTTCCTATCAATCGAGGGAGACCGTCCGTGGAACAGTCCGAATTGGCATCTACGTCAAAGAGCGTGTTTCAATTTCACGGCGTGAATGCAAGCGAACAACCGGTTCTTCGCAAGAAGCTGTAACGTAGAGAAATGGTGAAGTTCTTCAAGAAAACGCCGCCGACCACTGTTGCGCTTGAGGCATGCGGTGGCCCGCATCATTGGGCGAGGTTGTTGAGTTCATTCGGCCATAGAGTAAAGTTGATCGCGCCTCAGCTGGCGAAGCTTATGTGAAACGCGGCAAGAACGACGCGGCTGATGCGGAAGCCTTGTGTGAGGCGATGAGCCGACCCACCACGCGATTCGTGCCGGTGAAGACCACGGACCAGCAGGCGGCCTTGATGCTGGTCGGTGTGCGAGAGGGGCTGATCCACAATCGGACACAACTCGCCAATGCCATACGCGGTTTTGCCATGGAGTTCGGTGTCGTCGCGGCCAAAGGCATGTGCCGGATCGAACCATTGCTGGAGCGAATAGCAGCTGATCAATCCCTGCCTGAACTATTGGATGGAATCTAACGCTTGGTGCCCGCGCTTGACGGCGGCGATGATCTTGTCGGGATCGGCGGTCCAGGTGAAGGGCTTTGGCTGCTGGTTGTGCTCGGCGAGGAAGCGGTTGATGGCGGCCTGGAGATCGACGACGGAGTGGAAGACGCCGCGTTTCAGGCGGCGCTTGGACAGCTTGGCGAAGAAGCCTTCTACCGCGTTGAGCCATGAGCATGATGTCGGAGTGAAGTGGAAGGTGAAGCGCTCGTGACGGTCGAGCCAGGCGCGCACCTTGGGGTGCTGGTGGGGAGCATAGTTGTCGAGGACCACTGCACCGCCTTGTCTGCGGGAACCTCGGCGTTGAAGGCATTGAGAAAGCGGATGAACTCCTGATGGCGATGGCGCTGCATGTTCCTGCCTATGACGGTGCCGTCGAGGACGTTGAGGGCGGCGAACAGGGTGCTGGTGCCGTTGCGCTTGTAGTCGTGCGTCATCGTACCGAGCCGCCCCTTCTTCATCGGCAGGCCGGGCTGGGTGCGGTCGAGCGCCTGGATCTGGCTCTTTTCGTCGAGCGACAGCACGATGGCGTGGGCCGGCGGATCGAGATAGAGGCCGACGACGTCGCGCAGCTTGTCGACGAACTTAGGGTCATTGGAGAGCTTGAACTGGCGCCACCGGTGGGGTGCGAGACCATGCGCCTTCCAGATGCGCCTGACGGCGCTGGCGTTGATTGCGGCGGCTTGCGCAATCATGTCGGCGGTCCAGTGGGTCGTCTTGCCCGGCGATCGGCAAGCGTCAGTGCCACGACACGCGCTCTCCGACATCGGGACCGAGCGGCGGAATGCGCGACGGCCGCGTCTTGTCGCGCAGCAGCCCGTCACAGCCTTCCGCGGCAAAGCGCTCCTGCCAGCGCCGGACGCAGGTCTTCGACTTGCCGGTGCGGCGCATGATCTCGACGGTGCCGACGGCCGTCCACATATGGATCCTCGACACGCCGCTCTACCGCCTGGCGCAGGCCTTCGAGCGCGCGGGTGTTCCTGTCAGCCGTGGCGCTCTGGGCCACTGGGTGATCGGGTCGAGCGAAAAGCATCTCTCTCGCATCTATGACGCCCTGAAGCTGCGGCTCAGATCGCAGCCCCTCATCCATGGCGACGAGACCACGGTCCAGGTGCTGAAGGAAATGAACAGAGAGGCCGCCAGCACCTCGTGCATGTGGGCATACCGGAGCGGCCAGGACAGTGACGAGCCGATCGTGCTGCTCGATTATCAGCCGGGCCGCGGCCAGATACACCCGCAGGCCTTCCTCGGCGATTACGCGGCATCGTGATGAGCGACGGCTATTCCGCCTGGCGCACGCTGGAAGGGGCAACGCATCTTGGATGCATGGCCCATTCGAGGTGGCGCTTCGTCGATGCCCTAAAGGCGAGGAAGAAAGGCGGCGGCCCGCCGGAACAGGCGCTCCGGTTCTTCGAACAGCTTGACGTTGCCCCCAGTTTCTATCCAGTTTTGAGTTCGTTTCCGGCGTGGGTTGTGCCCTGCTGGGCGGGTGAAGCGACGGGCGCTGGCGCGGAGCCTTTGGCATCGCGCAGCGCGAGCGACCGTCGCAGATTGAAGGTGGTGGCGAACTCGGCCGGTGTCTGCCAGGCGATTTGGGAATGCGGCCGGGCGGTGTTGTACAACACGACGAGAGAACGCCCACGGGACCGAGGAACGCAAGTTTCTTTATCCATGGCATCCCTGGGCCGGGCGTTGTGTTCACGTTCATGAGGTGATCGAGAAGGCTGACCGGGAGGTTTTCCGCTGCAGTCTCTCTGGCCACGCCTCCGATCGGTGGCTGGAGGTTCCGGCCTGGATGTTTGATCGCGCGGTCTGCACCGCGTGGCGCATTGCCGCTGCCCCACATGTCGATCCCAGAACGCTTGGCGTCTTGGTGACACTGCTGCAGGACGCGACGGCCAATTCCCACACCCCATCGCAATTGGAGGTTTCGGGCGCAGCATCGGATCCTCACGACGCGAATCGGGGAGAGGTCCATGCCGCGCCAGCCCACGACATATCAGTTCGATCTGTTCTCCAACCCGCACGATGCGGAGACCGCGCAGATGCCACCATGGCAGGCGCTGCCGGAAGAGACGCGCCTGACGCTGACAAAGCTGATGGTGCGCCTGATCCTCGACCACGTCGACGGCGAGCGCGCCGTTCCACGGGAGGAGGCACGCCATGATGCATGAGAAGATCCGGCCCCACCATCTGGAGCGAAAGGCGATCCTTTATGTGCGGCAGTCCTCGGCCCATCAGGTTCTGCACAATCGTGAGAGCAGCGCCCTGCAGTATGCGATGCGCGATCGCCTGGTCGCGCTCGGCTGGTCTTGCATCGAGACGGTCGATGACGATCTCGGCCGCTCTGCTGCTGGCGGTGTCGCGCGAGCGGGCTTCGATCGGATGGTCGCAGCAGTCTGTCTCGGCAAGGTTGGGGCGGTTGCGGCGCGGGAGGTATCGCGCTTCGCCCGCAACAGCCGCGACTGGCAGCAGCTCATCGAGATGTGCCGCGTCGTCGATACCGTGCTGATCGACCAGGAGACGGTCTACGCACCGCGCCAGGGCAATGACCGGCTGCTGCTGGGATTGAAGGGCAGTCTCAACGAGTATGAGCTCGATCTTCTGCGTCAGCGCTCCTTGTCGGCCCGCTATGAGAAGGCCCGGCGCGGTGAACTCGTCGTCGCTTCCCCGGTCGGCTTCGTGAAGGTCGGCGACCGGCTGGAGAAGGATCCCGACCGTCGCATGCAGGAGGCCATCACCCTTGTGTTTGACAAGGTGGCGGAACTCGGCAGTGCCCGCCAGGCCCTGCTCTGGTTCCTCGAACATGGGCTGGATTTGCCTGCCAAGCGCAACAATGGCGATGTGGTCTGGCGCAGGCCAAGCTATGCGACCATCCACCGAATGATCGAGAACCCGATCTACGGCGGCGCCTACGCCTATGGTAAGACTCGTGCTGCGTCGGGATATGATGCAACAGCCATTCGTTCGCGCAGCCGCCGTAAGGCGCGTGATGAATGGCTGGCGCTGATCCCGGGTGCACACGAAGGCTACGTCAGCTGGGAAAGGGCGGAAGCGATCCGCAAGATGGTGAGCGACAACGTGCCCACGAGCCGGCATCACGGGGCGCCCAAGCATGGCGACGCTCTGCTCGCCGGCCTTGTCCGCTGCCGGCGCTGCGGCCGCAAGCTGACGGTCCGCTACACGGGAACCAAGCACAACATTCCGCGCTATTCCTGCTGGCGTGGTCTGCTTGACAATGGCGAGCCGCGTTGCATCGCCTTCGGTGGACTACGCGTCGACGACGCCATCGAGGAAGCTCTTCTGCGGGTTGTCGAGCCGGCAGCGATAGCCGCGGCCGTCGAGGCCGAAGCGCAAGCGGCCAGTCGCCGCGATCAGGTCCGCGATGCTCTGATGCGCGATCGCGAGGCGGCACGCTACAACGCCGATCGGGCGTTCCGGCAATACGACGCCATCGATCCGCAGAACCGGCTGGTCGCGGCGGAACTGGAGTTGCGATGGAACCGGGCGCTTACGCGTGTCGGCGAGATCGAGAGCAGGATTGCCGCGCATGATGCCTCGACATCGGAGCCATCACTTCTGTCGCCAATACACGTCACCGCGCTCGCCGCCGATCTCAAGGCTGTATGGGCGGCGCCGACGACGGATGCAAGGCTCAAGAAGCGCATCGTTCGCACCGTCATCCGGGAGGTGGTCGCCGATATCGATGACGAAGCGTCAGAGATCGTTCTTCTGATCCATTGGGTTGGCGGCGTCCATACTGAACTGCGCCTGCCGAAGCGGCGCCGTGGACAGCGCAACAGCACGTCCGGCGATATCATCGCGGCCGTCCGCCAACTGGTGCTCATCGCCAATGATGATCTGATTGCTGGCATCCTCAACCGCAATGGACTGGTGACCGGCCACGGCAATCAATGGACACGCGAACGGGTCACCGCGCACAGGTCGCATCATAAGATCCCTGTCTTCCGGCCAGCGGCGGACGGCAAAGAGCCATGGCTTAACCTGAACAAGGCGGCGCGCCTTCTCGGCGTTGCACCGAAGACCCTCAGGCTCGCCGCCGAGGCGGGCGAGATCGAAGGCGTTCATCCTCTGCCGGATGGTCCATGGGTCTTCAGCCGATCAACGCTTGGCGAACCTGCGGCACAGCGCATCGTTCATCGCGCGCGGCAAAACCCAAAATACCCCACGGGATCGCATCCAGATCAGCAAAACCTATTCACTTCAACGACATAGACAGATGGGTGTTATGAAACAGGATTGTAGTCAGCGCGCCACAGGGCGATGGCGACGCGTGCCTGAGCCAGCGAAGTAAACAGCGTCTCATTGAGCAGTTCATCGCGTAGTCGGCCGTTGAAGCTCTCGATGAAGCCATTATCCGGCATGATGTTCTTGGTGCCATCGTTTGTTCCGTCGTCAGGTTCGTTAAGCTTGGCGCATCCGGGCCACGGGGCACCGGGAGCACGCAAGTGCGGGCAGGCCGTCGTATGCAGATGAACTGCGAGTTCGAGCACATTATCTGGCCGCCCCTACGACTCGCCCGGATGCGCTGCGAGCGCGGATCCGTATTTGTCGTGTTGCCCGCTCGCTCCCTGTTCGTGACCAACGATGGAGGGAACCGTGCGTATTATCGGCATGGATATACACCGCGTAGCCGCCGAGGTCGTGTCGTTGCTTGATGGCAAGGTCGTCAAGCTCGGCCGCGTTCAAATGCTGCGCAACAAGCTCGAGGAGTTCGCCAGGAAGGAACTCACCCACGATGATCATGTGGTGATCGAGGCCACGGGCAATGCTGCTGCCGTCGCTGAAGTGCTGTCGCCCTACGTCGATCGGATCGTGATCGCCAATCCCAAGCAGGTGCACATGATCGCGCACGCGAAGGTGAAGACTGACACGATCGACGCCACTGTCCTTGCGAAGCTCTACGCCTCGGGCTTTCTGCCGGAGGTCTGGGTTCCGGATCCGGGGACCCTTGCCCTCCGAAGACAGGTCACCAGGCGGACACAGCTGGTTCGCCAGCGTTCGCGGCTGAAGAACCTGATCCAGTCAATCCTCCACGCCCACCTGATCCCGCCGTGTCCGCATGGGAACCTCGTCGGGATCAGCGGGCGCAAATGGCTGACGAGGCAAATATTGCCTGCGGATGAGCGCGCCGCCATCGAGCGCCACCTCGGCTTGATTAACCAGATCAACGAGGCGTTGACGGTGGTCGAGGCGGATATCGCCGTGCATGCCCTCCAGGATCCGACAATCCGCCGCCTGATGACCTTGCCCGGCCTCGACGTCACCGTGGCTGCGAGCGTTGCCGCGGCAATCGGCGACATACGGCGCTTCAGCGATCCACAGAAGCTCGTTGCCTATCTTGGCCTCAATCCGAGCGTGCGGCAGTCCGGTGAGGGGCCAGCCTATCACGGGCGCATCACGAAGCAGGGCCGCGGCCATGCGCGGGGGATGCTGGTCGAGGCCGCATGGGCGGCTGTGCGATCGCCAGGACCTCTTCGCGCCTTCCACAAGCGGATCGCCTCGCGCCGCGGGAAGCACATCGCGGCCGTCGCCACTGCGCGCAAGCTTGCAATGATCATCTGGCACATGCTGAGCAAGGATACCGACTACATCTGGGCCCGGCCGGCCTTGCTCGCCCGCAAGTTCAGATCGGTCGAGCTGCGTGCCGGCCTTCCGACCAGCCATGCCAGACGCGGCACCGCCTTCGACTACACATCCCGGCCAAGCGCGCCCAAGAACGATCCCGCGTCGAGAAGGCGGAAGCTGCCTATGCAGCAGCGACTTCCCGATGGCGAACGAGGCCGGAAAGGCAGAAGGCTGTGGAAAAAGCCGCCGAATGAGAAGAACGGGCTATTCTACAACATCCGTCTGCATCGGCTTGCCGGGCGCAATGTAATGCCATTCGACGCGGTTCTGATCCGCCCAGGAGAGGATGGCGTTCGAGGTGAACTCGCTGCCATTGTCGCTGACGACCATTCTCGGCCGGCCGCGCTCGGTGATGAGCCGGTCCAATTCGCGGGCAACCCGCATGCCCGAGAGAGACGTATCAATGATGAGTGCCAGGCACTCTCTCGTGCAGTCGTCGACGACGGCCAGGATGCGGAAGCGGCGCCCGTCTGTGAGCTGGTCGGATACGAAGTCGAGCGACCAGCGCTCGTCGGGCCTCAGCGGCACCACCATCGGCGCCCTGGTCCCGATCGCCCGTTTGCGGCCGCCACGGCGG
>NZ_JAMYTF010000057.1:0-27883 GCF_040322295.1 Mesorhizobium sp. M0159 | reverse complement strand
AACTACGCTCGAAAGGACGACCTTAAGAGCGCAGCTTCGCTACCGGGCCATGCTCCCGCAAGGCGGCCCTCGCCGGAGGCGTACCAAATGACTGCACGGCAAAGAGTTGCAACGCGAACACGGCGAGCGGCAAAATTCGTTGGAATACTCTCATGCCCGGCTCCTGCAAGTGCCTTTAACAACGGCAAAGTATTGAAGCGTTCCAGACGCGGGGATGCGCGCGCTCAGCGGCAGTCGAGGCGGGTTTTTTCTGTTGGCGTGGAACACGGTATGGCGACCGTGGTCGCCGACAGCCGACCGTGCTGGCACATCGGAGTGTAGGAAGTTGGCTACCGAGAAAGAAAAACAAGCCAGAGACGTGTCAAACGCTTTCGGCGGTTTCGCTGAAAGCCGTGACCGACCGGCCGACGATCATCATGCTCGAAGGGGTTGACCGCTTTGTCCGATCTTCTCCGCCGTGCGCAACGTCATTGCGCCGTTCGTGGTTCCAGAATATGCAATCCGATGGCTGAACTCGTCGGGACTCGATAAATGTGAGCGCGGCATCATACTTTGCCTTCAGGACGACTGTTTCTCTGCAATGACCTCTGTCTACGCTCTTCCAGTTCGGTCGGTGTCCATCTGCTCATTCAGACGTCGTTGATAGGCAAAGCCGACAGCCGCGGCGACTGCTAAACCTGCCGCCGCCAGAAGGAGTTTGTCCTCGGTATGCTCATCGCCCGATGCGTCTTGAACAGCTAACGAAGCTTCATCGAAGGGTGCGGATGCTCTTGCGGCAGTCTCGCCCTCGTGCGGCCCAACGCCGCTATGGCGGATACCCGCAGCCAGGCGTTCTGTCTTCTCTTTAACAGTTTCCGTGGCCACGCCGGTCAACTCGGCAGCTTCGCGTTTTATTTTACCAGCCGTTTCAAGAGCGAAATCACTGACGCTTTCCGCCAAATCACTAGATTGCTCCTTCAGGCGCTCCTTGGCGTACGATAGGTGATCCACCTGCTGCTCGCCGGGTGGCCGGGCTGAATTGGTCCGCAATAAGCTGAACAATCCCGCTCCGACAAGTGCGGTTGCGATCGGCGGACGGCGGAGGAAACGCCACCCCAAACCGGCCCCAATCGCCAAAGCAGCGCTCGGATTGGCAGCCGCCTTTGCCTTGAGATCGTCAATAATCGCCTGCGCCACCGATTGCATTGAGGCTCTTGCTTTCTCCACTAGCGCATCCTTTGCCTCAAGCGCTTCGTGTTTCAAATCGTCGGTAAACTCGGAGAGCATGTTTGGCGACCGAAGTGTCGACAAATCCTCGGCGAGCTTAGCCCGGGCAGCCTCAACTTCGTATTCAAGATGCTCAAGTTGCGGATCGGCCATCATAAATCTCTCTTGCCACCGGGGCGGGCAGGTTTGCTCGACCGAGGGTTGTCCGACCGCTGCGATTTGGCCGTTATTCCTTCCGAAGGGGTGGCGCTGCCCGGTTGCAGCTTGGCGGTGGATGGACCGCTCGATCCACTTGGGCTTGGCGAAGACGGCTGCACGGGTTCACTTGATTGCTCTTCTGATAAGGCGCTTCCAAAGGCGCCCGCAACGTCCCTTGCGACCTCCTTGAGGCCGTCCGAATTCAGCCCACGTTCCTCGGCTGCGCTCTTGAGCCGTTCGCCCGCCTTTGCTGTCGAAGACTTCAATCGGTCCCCAGCTTTTTCAGCAGCATCCGTCAATCGCTCTCCTACTGGGCCGAGCGTGCGCCTCTCGACATCGCTGGCCGGTAAAGCAGCAGCTATAGCGGCACCGGCTGCGAAGCCGGCCAGGACAAAAGCCAATGGTTGTTCTTCCACCATGCGGCCAATCGTGTCCTGGAACGTTGATTGGGCTTGCTGCACCACGCGCCCTGACTTCTCGGATACGGTGCGACCGGCCTGTTCTGCGTATGCCGCGGCCGATGATGCGTAGTGACTTGCGGTTTCACTCACCTTCTCCCCAATGCCGGCTAAATTGTCGCGCATGGCCTCTGCTGTCTCGCTAGCCTCTTCCTGCGTTTTTGACGCCCCGCCGCTGGCGGTGCGTACGTGCGGAGCATTTTGGCGCCCGTTGGTTCCACGGGATTGCTCGCGATGCCCGGCACTTGAACCGCGGCTGCGCATTAGCAGCGCGCACCCTGCTGCGACGAGCAGAAGGCCTTCGGGATTGTTCCTAGCGGAGCTGAGAAGCCATTCTTTCGTTCCAAAATCCTGGACCTGTGAATTGCGGCTCATGTTAGTTGCTCCTTGGTTGTCGCAATATCCTGCTTTATCTGGCTTATGGAGTGTGTCGGCAGAAGTTCTTTTTGCGCATCAGCGCGGCCCCTATAGTAGGCGAAAGCAGCGGCAGCCGCCGTTGCGGCCGCGACGATCAGACACGACCAGTGCAGAGCTATCCCTAAGCTCGCGATTCCAAGTACGAGGGCTTGCATTAGAAGCAGAGCGGCGACCACTCCCAGCGCGCCAGCAGCAGACATCCACACACCTGCTTGGAGCTTCGTTGAGACGTTGGCGGACAGCTCCGCATGCGCCAGGCGCAACTCTTTCTGAAAGAGGTCCGCGACGTCCGCCAACACTGCCGACAGTGCTTGAGGGAGAGGCGAATTCTTCAGTTGTTCCTGTGCCATCAGATCAGTTCGCTCCCTGCCGCCTTTCCTTGATGGATTCTGGAGCGGGAGGCGCGCTCTTCAGTGTGCGAAATGTCAAAAAACCCGCTACGGCGGCCAGCCCAAACACCAAACCCGGCTTGCGCCTGGCCAAATCGGACGCTGCAAGAACCAGTTGATCGACGGATCTGTCTCGCAGGTCGTCTGCGTATCCATCAAGCCTATTCGCGAAGGTGCGCACGACCCCAGCGACTATCGGTGCATTTGTGTCGAGGTCCTCGGCCGCACGTTTGGTCGAGCTCGCCAGCTGGCCGATCACCTCGGCGCCGCTGCCGACCTGACGGTCCAACATCTCCTTCACCTGATTGGTCACGGTCGACGCGCCACCAGCGGCCGCCCGTTTGGCGGTTCCCGCTGCCCCTTGTGCTATGTCCGACGCTTTGGATAACGCGCCGCTTACGGTCGCTCCTATGTCTTCCGAGGTACCGTCACCAGCTCTTACCGCAGTCGGGGGACGCCGTTCAGAATTCCGGTTGTTCATGGTTTCCTCCATTCGAGGAGCAAACGGAGGTAAGGCCCGTTGGTTCCCAATGAGCGACTGGCTGGGGTGTCCAAGTTGCATTTTCCAACTCGGTGCGCGCATCGCGTGCCTTTGCATTCGGAATGACGAGTAGCTTGCGGGCGAGCGCAATGCGAATCACCATCTTTTCCTTTCCTGCCTGCTTCAACTCTGATGGAAGGCGCCGGGGTGGGGACCATATCTGGCGACGGTGAGCGCGACGAGGGAGAGGCTGGAGCGCGGACCTTCACGGCCGCCGCGCACCGGTCTTCGACCGCTGCGCCTGCCGCTGTCACTGGCGATCGGCGCCAAGCCTACGAGTTTGGCGATGGCCTTATTGGAAAGGGTGCCAATCTCGGGCAACTCGGCCATCAGGAGTATCGGGCGACACCCTTGACCGAACGGAAGACCTAATCGAGACAGCCCACAGCGGGTCGTCGTCGATTAGCGAGGCGATCTCGCCCTTCAAGTCGGCGGCTCTGACGCTTGAGCAGAACAATGACCTCGTCGAGGCTGGCGAGGGGTTCGGCATCGGCGACGGCGCTTTTGCGTTGCTTCTGGATGGTGAGATCGCCAGTCACCTGGGCAAGCCGGGCGATCAGCGCCTTGAGCCGTTCTGGCCACGCTCCGCGGCGTTGGTTACAGCCGCTTGACCATGGCGTGCAAAGTGATCTGCGCGCTACGCGTTGCGCTCGTCAAAACGCGACTGCTGGTCGGCGGCATCGGCCGATCCGCCCAGCGTGTCGGCGACCGTGGCACCTCGCGCACCCATCGGCTGCTGCGCACCTGTGGTGGTGTCCATCGCTGTCTGATGCTCCATCTCTGAATTTAGCTCCGCACCTACAACCAGGATAATCACAGAAATCCAAGTCCACATCATCAAGCCGATGACTGCCCCAAGGGCTCCATACGTCGCGTTGTAGTTGGCGAAGTTTTCAAGATAGTAGGAGAATCCTATCGAGACTGCGATCCAGACCACAGCCGCGAGGAAGGCGCCCCATGTCGCCCATTTCCACTTTGCCCTTTCACGGCTGGGCCCGTAGCGGTAAATCAGCGTGGTCCCGACGCCAACCATGATGAGCATCATCGGCCACCGAAGGATCCGCACAAGGGCTTCGATCCAGCCGCCGAGGTTCAGCAGCGCAAGCACGGCCGGCACAATCCCCACCGAGACGATAAAGCCGATCCCAATGAGGATGGCGCCAAGTGTGAAGCCCAAGGCCAGGAGATTCAGGTGGATGAAGCCGCGCTTTTCTCTCTCCTCGTAGGCGATGTTCATGGCTTCGAATAGCGTCTTTATGCCGTTACTGGCGCTCCACAGTGTGACGGCAAGGCCGAAGATGAAGCCGAAGCTGAGCGCGCCAGTCTTCTGAGCGGCTAAGGACGCAAGCTGAGATCTGATGATATCCAGACCTCCCGAGGGCAGTACGCCGCCAAGGAACGCAACGTGCTCAGCGATGGTCTGAGGATCGGCGACGAAACCGTAGATGGACACGAAGGCGGCAAGCGCTGGAAAGAGGGCAAGAAGCAGATAGAATGCGGCCCCGGCCGCGATAAGCATAACACGGTCCTCTGTGAGCTCAGCGAAGACCCGCCACAGCACGTCCTTCCAGCCGCGGCCAGGAATCTCTGACGGCCATTCGGCATTGCGTCCGCGGCCCTCCGGGTCGGGCGGCCGCTCAAGTTGCACTTTACCTTCGTAAGGGTCCTCGGTTGTTTTCTTCGACATGGCCGCCGGTCCGGAGCACCTTCGTCGCGGGGAAACGTATAATAGCGCCAAAGGATGCAGGTGCAGACCTGCGCTTGCAAAATAACATCCCGGCTGCAGAAACACTGGCGTCATCCCACTTGGACCTTCGGCTCCCATGCCCATCTGCCGGGGGGATGCGACGGCTGAGCGTGCATGTTGTCGGGACGACGCAGCCTGATCTAAATCCTCATTGCGCTGGATCAGTTTTAGGACACCCGCGTTTCCAGCCATGATCTCACTCGCGCCTGAACATCAGTTCGTCGACGCCGGAAGCATTCGGCTTCATGTCGTTCAGGCCGGGCCTGCCGGGGTAAGCCGGTCATGCTCCTGCACGGCTTCCCGGACTTCTGGATCGGCTGGAGACGGCAGATCGGTACGCTCGCTTCCGCCGGATATCGGGTCATCGTTCCCGACCAAGAGGGGCTACAACACCAGCGACAAGCCAGAGGGCATCCGCGAGTACACGCTCCCCAAGCTCCTCGGCGATGTCGTCGCCCTGGCCGACGCGCTCGGCATCGGAAGGTTTCACCTCGTCGGCCATGACTGGGGCGGCATCGTCGCTTGGGCCGCCGGGGCAAAGTTGACTCATCGCCTGGACAAGCTCGTCATCCTGAATGCGCCACATCCCGAGGTGCTGTTTACCCATGCCCTACGATCTCCGACGCAGTTTCTGCGGAGCAGTTACGCGGTTTTCTTCCAGATCCCCTTGCTGCCCGAAGCCGTTTTGGGTGCGCGCCGCTCGGCCTTGCTCGCACGAGCACTCAGGACATCCAGCCGCGATGGTCGGGCAGTGATCCTCGCCCGGGCGGTTGACGACCCTGCGTTTTCCGATGAGGTGCTGGAACAGACGCGTGCCTGGATTTACGCAGGGCTTGATCAACAGTCAGCCAGCTAGTCACGGTTTCGACGTCGAATACCAACTGGGCACGTATATCGGTCTGGTCGACCATGCTACTTCAAACGCTCGTCGGTTCCGTGACAAACTTCTGATCGCCGGTCCTGGATCGTGGAAGGGATATGGTATGGTGGATTCTGATCGGATCGACAACCTGATCGCAGCGGTGCCCCCCGCCTTGGCGCTTCGCGCCGGGCTGGACCTCGGCATCTTCACCGGGCTCGGTGGCAGCGCGATGACTGCTGACAGCCTTGGGGCCGCGCCCTCTACGCGCTCGCCAGCATTGGTCTCCTCGAAGTCAAGGATGGTCAATTTCGCAACGGAGCCGAAGCGTCAGCCTTCCTCGACGCGTCCAAGCCGACATATCGCGCCGGCGATCATGCGCTCCTGCTCGAGCTCTGGCGAGCCGATCTACTGACCGCGGAGTCGCTGCGACAGAACCGGCCGGCTGCGCTGCACGACTTTTCCGAAGCGGGGCCCGAGGCCGCGGCGGCCTTCAGCCGCATGCTCGCACCGGGCGGGGTGATTTTCGGCCGACATCTGGCCCGGGCGATGGACCTCTCGACGATCGGTTCGGTGATCGACATCGGCGGGGGGCGCGGGACCATTCTCGTCGGACTTCGCGAGCAGCGGCCGCAGATTGCGGCGACGCTGATGGAACTGCCAACGGTCGCAGCGGTCGCGCCAGATATCCTGTCAGAATACGGTGCCGACGACGTGGTTGTCGAAGAGGGGGACATAACTGTCGCGCCATCGATCGGTCGGCACGATCTGGCGATCCTGAAGGCCGTCGTCCAGGTCCTTCCGCCGGACCAGGCGCGCAGTTCGATCCTGAACGCGGCGCGTTGCCTAACACTCGGAGGCGAGATCGCAATTGCGGGGCCGGGCGTCGTCGATGACGACCGCCTTGGCCCGCCTGAGGGTGTCTTTCTGAATCTCACCTTCTTGAACCTCTACCGCCACGGTGAATCGTACACTGAAGGTCAATATCGCGCATGGATGACCGAGGCTGGATTCCGGGATATCTCCAGGTCGCGCCTGACGGACGGCTCCACGTTGTTTCGTGCGCGCCTCACGGGCTGATCGTGGCTGAACAGTTGGTTTTGGATCTCCGAGGCGCCCCGACCCTATCCGGGCAGCCCACAACCTCAGCGTCGAGAGCATTGCTTGTCCTGCGTCAACCCGGAGAGAGCCATATCTCGCGCGGTACGTCCCCGGGGCTGGTCGGCTTGTCGCGCCCTGTCGTGCGTTCCTTCAGCCGCGCGAGGTAGGCGCGGGCGGCTGACCTGTCGCGTGCGTCCGTTCAGCCGTCCTTGAGTGCTTCGTCCAGTGCCGTCGTCTGGGCGTTGACGAAGGCCCGGGAGATGGCGGCTTTCGCTTCGATGGAGTCGAAGTTGTGGTAGGCGCCGGGCACTACGTGCAGGGTGCTGGCGACGCCGGCCTGCTGCAGTCGCCGGGCGTAGGTGACGTCCTCGTCGTGGAACAGGTCGTTGGTGCCGACGCCGATCCATGCGGGCGGCAGGCCGGAGAGGTCGTCGTAGCGGGCCGGGCGGCCAGCGGGGGCACGTTGCCGTCCGCGGTGGTGGGGCCGAGGTAGGAGCGCCAGCCGAACCGGTTGCTGGCCGGGCTCCAGAGGCGGAGCCGCCGCGGGTCGATGTCGGTGCGGGTGGTGGTCCGGTCATCCAGCATTGGGTAGGACAGCAGTTGCAGAACCGGATGGATCACGCCACGTTCCTTCGCCAGCAGCGCCAGCGCGGCGGCCAGACCGCCGCCGGCGCTGGCGGCACCGATGGCGATGCGTGCGGGGTCGATGTCGGGTAGCCCAGCTGCACCTGCGGCCCATGAGCAGGACGTCTGTGGACCGCATCTGGACGGCCGGCGATCGCGCATCTTTGATGCTTGGCGGCCGGCACATCCGCCCAGGCCGAGGCTGTCGCTCCCAACTTGCTTGCCGCTGAACTCTGTAGCACATTCAGACGGACCGTGTGCTTCGTCCGGAGGTGCCCCGCCGATCGTGAGGATGATCTGGACGTCAGCGGGCTGATCACCCACCGCGTCGGCATTCACTACAGGCTAGGGGGAGGTCCGACAAGCGGGACAGCCAATTGCGCGATTTGGCGCTTACGCAATGATGGCCAAGGCGTCCGCAAAGAAGCCTTCGCCACCGAAATTGCCTGATTTGAGGGCCAGCGCCATTTCGCCGTACTGAGTTCCCAATGTTCGCAACACGGGTACGCCCGCCGCGATTTCCGTGCCTAATTCGAACGCCGGAATCGCCAGGCGATCGACGACCGCGCCAGATGTCTCGCCACCGGCAACGACCAGCCTGCGGACTCCCAGCTCGACCAGCCCCCCTGCAATCATCGCGAGGGTGCGCTCGATAGTGTGGCCGGCCGCCTCCCGTCCATGGCGCTCCTGGAGCCTGGAAACCTCATCCGGGGGCGCGCTGCTGGAGATCAGAATAGGACCTTTGGTAAGGTGCTCCGTCGCCCAAGTGAGGGCACGTTCTACTGTCTCCGAAGGATCGGTTACCAGCTTTTCCGGATCAAGCCTCAGTACAGGCATGGTCTGCTCGGCTTTGGCAATCTGCGCCAGCGTCGCCCGTGAGCAGCTGCCGGCAAGGCACGCTGCCGGACCTCCGATCGGTTGTTCACGAATGGTTACCCTTTGTTGGCGCCGTGCGGTGCCGGCGGCGATCAGGCCGCGAGCGAGGCCCAATCCCAGCCCGGACGCTCCGACCGACAGGCGCTGGGCTAACGCTGCCGTGCCGATTGCTTCGAGGTCCGTCTCGAAGACGGCGTCGGCAATAGCCGCTCCGGTCCCGCTGGTAGAAAGCAGCTCTAGTCTAGTGCGGATTGCATCCGCGCCCTGAGCAACTGTAGCGAGCTCGACAAGTCCAACTGCCGCGGTGCTCTGCCGAGCCAGCACGCGGACCAGATTGGCATCGCGCATGGGATTGAGAGGATGATCCCTGAGCGAGCTCTCATTCAGCGGAACCGCACCGACGAATAGATTGCCCTTGTAGACGGTGCGATCGGTTTCAGGAAAGGCCGGTGTTACAAGGACGGATGTTTCAAGGGCATCAGCGCGCAAGGCATCGAGAACCGGGCCGATATTGCCTGCATCGGTAGAATCGAAGGTCGAGCAGATCTTGTACATCACGTGCGCCGCGCCGCGGGTGCGGAGCCAATCTTGGGCAGCGCGGGCTCGTTCAACCGCATCAGATGCGCCAACCGAACGGATTTTCAGCGAGATGACGATAGCATCGACTTCGGGTAGCGGCAGGTCAGCCGATGGAATCCCGATGGTCTGAACCGTACGTAAGCCTTGTTTCGCCAGGGTGTTCGCCAAGTCTGACGCGCCGGTATAGTCGTCCGCTATGCAACCAAGGGCGAGGGTCATAGAAGAGATCCAACAGCTTTTGAGACCCGGTCCTGCTCCACGGCAAAGGAGGCGAACCAGCCGAGCCCGTCAAGCGTCTTGGCCTTGGGACGATATTCGCAGCCAACAAAACCGCCATAGCCCAGCCGGTCCAACTCCGCGAAGATGAATCGATCGTCAAGTTCTTCACAGGTGGGTTCGTGCCTAGAGGGCACGCTTGCGATCTGGATGTGGCCAATAATCGGCAACAGGCTCCGCAGAGCCATGGTGACATCCCCATGCAGGATCTGACGGTGGTAGATGTCGAACTGAAGCTTGAGATTGGGCAGCGCAAGGTCGTGGATCAGCGATTCCGCAAAGGCGAAATCGTTCAGAAAATAGCCCGGCATGTCGCGGCCATTGATCGGTTCGATCACCAGGTCCATGCCGCGATCCGCCAGTTTTTCGGCGGTCCAGGTCAACGCTTCTCGATAGGCATCGACGGCGCCCTTGTCCTCGCGCGAGCCGAGCCCGGACATCAGATGGAGGCGCTGTGCGGCGGTGGCTTCGGCGTAAGAGAGCGCGGTCTCCACGCCGGCCTTTAGCTCATCGAAGCGCTCGGGCAACGCGGCAAGGCCGCGTTCACCTGCGGCCCAATCGCCAGACGGGAGATTGAACAGGGCCTGGGTCAGACCGTTCCGCGCCAGGCGCTCGCCGATCGCTTCCGGCGTGTGCTCGTAAGGGAACAGGAACTCTACCGCCGTGAAGCCGGCGGCCGCGGCCGCTTCAAACCGGTCGAGGAATGGCCATTCGTTGAACATCATGGTCAGATTGGCGGCGAAGCGAGGCATGATCATGCGTTCCTGGTCAGGGTTGCGTTGTGCCGGGCAGATCGATGCCGGTGATGCGGGCGTAGACCCGGGCGACCGAGGCATCGTCGTCGCGTCCCATTCCGCCAGCCGACGTCATCAGGAACATCTGCAGCGCGGCGGCTGCAACCGGCACCGGGTATTTGGCGCTGCGGGCCATGTCCTGGATGATGCCGAGATCCTTGACGAAGATATCGACCGCGCTGCGCTGCGTGTAGTCTCCGTCGAGCACGTGCGGCATCCGGTTCTCGAACATCCAGGAGTTGCCGGCCGAGGCCGTAATCACCTCGTAGACCTTGCGGAGGTCTAGCCCCTGGCGGGCGGCAAACACGATGGCTTCGCTCGCTGCGGCGATATGTACGCCAGCGAGCAACTGATTAATCATCTTGAATGCGGCGCCGGTGCCCGGTTCGTCCCCCAGTTCATAGAGTTTGGCTGCCATGGCATCGAGCAACGGGCGCGCCTTTGCGAACGCGGCAGGGCTGCCGGACGCGAGAATGGTGAGGGCGCCTTCCGCGGCCCGGACCGAGCCGCCACTGATTGGCGCGTCGAGATAGAGCCGCCCCGTCTCTTCCAGGCGGGCCGCGAACTTGCGTGCGAGATCGGGGTCCATCGTGGCCGAGGAGACGAAGACCGCTCCTTCGGGCAGTGTCTCGCCAACGCCATGCTCACCAAAAAGGATGGCTTCGGTTTGTGCCGCGTTGACGACGACCGAAACCACGACATCCGCATCCTGAGCCGCCTGGGCGGGGGTCGAAGCACCCCGCCCGCCTTGGGCGACGAAACGCGTAACCGCAGCTTCATCGACGTCGAAGCCGGTCACCTCGAATGCTGCGCGCTGCAGCGACTGGGCCATCCCGAACCCCATCGAGCCGAGGCCGATCACGGCGACCCTGGTCGCTTTGGTCACCGCGGGGTTTTCCCTTTGCACAGCCTGAACAGTCATCATGGAAACTCCATTTTCCGTCGGTGTCATCACTTGTTGACCAGCTTGGCGGGCGTCGTCAGCACCAGGATCGCGCCGGCCACGAGGATGGCGGCGAGCGCGTACATGGCGACGTGCGTCGTCCCGGTCAGGTCCTTGAGGTAGCCCACAAGGTAGGGACTGGCGAAGCCGGCCAGATTGCCTACCGAATTGATCAGCGCAATGCCCGCTGCGGCGCCGGTTCCCCCCAGAAAGGCTGTCGGCAAAGACCAGAAGAGCGGCGCGCAGGTGATTGCTCCAGCCGCTGCCAGCGACAGGAAGGCGATGGCGATCGTCGGGTTCGAGGACGTTGCGGCGACGATAAAGCCGACGGCTCCGAGCAGCGCCGGCACGACCAGGTGCCAGCGGCGCTCGCGGTGCCAGTCGGCGCTGCGACCGAACAGGTTCATGGTGACGACGGCACAGATGAATGGGATGGCGCTGATCAGCCCGATGTTGAGATTGCCGGTGACGCCGGTCGCCTTGACCAGGGTCGGCATCCAGAACGTCAGCCCGTATTGGCCCATCACGAAGCAGAAATAGATCAGGCACATCAGCCAGATGCGGCCGTCGCGGAATACCCCGGCGACCGAATGCGCTTCCTCCTTGCGGCGTTCCTCGCGCTCGATCTCTTCTTCGAGCACCCGCTTTTCCGCTTCGCTCAGCCACTTGGCGTCACGGATGCCATTGTCGAGGAAGAAGAAGACGGCGATGCCGAGCAGCACAGCGGGAACCGCCTCGATGAGGAACATCCACTGCCAGCCGGCAAGACCGCTATCGCCGTGGAACGAATCCATGATCCAGCCGGAAAGCGGGTTGCCGAAGATGCCGGATATCGGAATTGCGGACATGAAGACAGCGATGATCTTGGCGCGGCGGTGCGAAGGATACCAATAGGTCAGGAAAAGAATTATCCCCGGATAGAAGCCTGCCTCGGCAACGCCCAACAGGAAGCGCAGCAAATAGAACATCGGAGCCGATTCGACGAACATGAAGCCTGCCGAGATCAGACCCCAGGTGATCATGATGCGCGCGATCCACATGCGCGCACCAACCTTGTGCAGGATGATGTTGCTCGGCACCTCAAACAGAAAATAGCCGATGAAAAAGATGCCGGCGCCGAGGCCGTAGACCGTTTCGCTGAAGCCGAGTTCGGCGGACATGTCGAGCTTGGCGAAGCCGACATTGACGCGGTCTAGATAGGCGACGACGTAACACAGCATCAGAAACGGCACGATTCGCCAGAAGACCTTGCTGTAGGCGATTCTTCGGGTCTCGATTCCTGCCACTGTTTCAGCTGGCAGCGTTGGGGTGAGCACCGTCATTTCATTCCTCCCTGATTGAGGGCGTTCGTCGCCAGTTTCGCGCCACTCATCCTCACTTTTGGCAGCGCTTGCATTGACGGATAACATGGATTGGCAGCGCTGCCAACAGAAAAGTGGCAGCGCTGCCAAAAGTTTGTTGAGTTGGCCACTGCGACGTGCCAAAATGGGGCGGCCAGACAGCTCAGAGGCGGCGGTGGATTAGGGGCTCGGAAATGGTCGACGAAATAGCCGAGGGATGGGAGCGGTGCCGATGATTACCCTCACCGACGTCGCGCGCGCAGCCGGCGTTGGCGAGAGCACCGCCTCGCGCGTGCTACGGGGGCATGGATCCTTCTCGGCAAAGACGCGCGAGAGCGTTCTCAATGCCGCGACAAGCCTCGGCTATGTGCCGAACCGCATTGCCGGAACGCTGGCTTCCACCGGTTCCAGGCTCGTAGGGATTGTCATCCCCTCGCTCAGCAACATCGTCTTTCCCGACATGCTGCGGGGGGCGAACACAGTCCTCGTCGGCGCCGGCTTTCAACCCGTCATCGCGGTAACCGACTATGAATTAGGACGTGAGGAGAGCCTCATCGAGTCGCTGCTGAGCTGGCGCCCAGCCGGCGTCATGGTAGCGGGGCTCGAACACACCGAGCGCGCGGGCGCAATGCTGCGCAACTCTGGTATCCGCGTCGCCGAACTGCTCGATACCGACGGCGACGGTATCGACATCGTCGTCGGCTTCTCCAACCGCGAGGCGGGACGCGCCACCGCGGGCCATCTGGTTTCGCGCGGCTACCGGCAGATCGGCTATGTCGGCCACGACCTTAACCGCGACCTGCGCGCCGCCAAGCGCTTCGCAGGATTTCGCTCGGCACTTGTCGAGGCAGGCCTCGATCTCGCCGGAGAAGAAATCATTCCTGCCTCGTCTTCGATCCAAGCTGGGCGCGACGGGCTGGCGCGCCTGCTGGAGTGCAGCACGAATTTGGACGCTGTCTACTTTTCCAACGACGACATGGCGATCGGCGGCTATTTCCACTGCCTCACCCGCGGCATCACCATCCCCGACCGGCTGGCGATCTTCGGCTATAATGGTCTCGACGTGGCGCGCAGCGCCCCGCAGCCGCTGTCGACTATTCTCACGCCCCGCGTCGCCATAGGGGAGATGGGCGCGCGGCTGGTGTGCTCTGACGGACCACCGACGGTGGTCGATCTCGGGTTCGAACTGGTCGAGGGAGACACGACATGACCGACGTGAGGTTGAGGGAAGAGATCTGCCGGTTCGGGCGTTCGCTGTTCGAGCGCGGTCTGACGCCGGGATCGTCAGGCAATATCAGCCTGCGGCTGGATGACGGTGGCTGGCTGGTCACGCCCACCAATGCTTCGCTGGGATTTCTCGATCCCGCCCGCATTGCCCGCCTCGACGCACAGGGAAAACTTGTCTCGGGCGATGCTCCGACCAAGGAAATTCCCTTGCACACGGCTCTCTATGAGACGCGGGCAGGGGCCCGCGCCATAGTTCATTTGCATTCGACCCATGCAGTGGCCATCACCATGCTGCCCGAAATCGATCCCAAGGCGGTATTGCCGCCGATGACGCCCTATTATCTGATGCGGGCCGGCCAGACGGCGCTGGTTCCCTACTTCCGCCCCGGAGACCCGGCTGTCGCGGATGCGATCAAGGGCCTTGCCGGACGCTACTCCTCAGTGCTGCTGGCAAACCACGGTCCCGTGGTCGCGGGCGTAACGCTCGAGGCGGCCGTATTCGCCACCGAAGAGCTGGAGGAGACTGCAAAACTCTATCTGCTGTTGCGCGGCCTAAACCCCCGCTACCTTTCGCCGGAGCAGGTCAGCGATCTCGTTCGGGTTTTTGGGCTGACTTTGCCGAGGCATGACGAGCATGGCCATTAAGCAAGCCGTCTTGTCGGATGCCGAGGATGGTTCGAGCGAGGTAGCGGGCCGAAAAATTCGCCCTCGAGTTCTGCATGGAGCACGACCTCAGATCATACATCTCATGGGGACAATTCTACTGCGGCCTGGCGCAAGTGCGCCATGGAGAACACCACAACGGACTCGACCTGATGCGAGCCGGGATGTCCGGCATGGACAAGATCAACTTTCGGATCCTTTGGACGGCTCATCTCGGCCACCTCGCCTGGGCGCTTGCGTCGGCGGGTAAAGTCGGGGAGGCGATGGACGTACTCTCGAAGGCATTCCGGGCCGTCGACCAGTACGGCGAGAAAGCGTACGAGGTGGAGCTTCACCGCCTCCGCGGCGACTTGCTCTGGCAAAGGGGCGCAGTCAAGGAAGCAGAGATCGAGTTCTGCAGAGCGGTTGAGATCGCGCGGGCTCAAAAGGCGAAGTCGTGGGAGCTCCGCGCCGCCACAAGCCTTGCACGGCTACACGCCGCGAGGAGATAAGGCTCAGGCCCTCGAAGTCCTCTCGCCGGTCCAATCTTGGTTTATCGAGGACTTCGACACAGCCGATCTACGGGCCGCCAGAACACTTCTCCACACTTTGGAGCTGGACGCTGGGGTTGGGTGAGCCAATTGCCGTGCGGTCGCAGCGCCAACTTTGGTCGCTCGGCTTGCCCTTGGCGAATGGCCCGTATGAGTCCGACTTCCGCTGTTCAGCCGCACAATGACTGGCAGCAAATGGCGCTCTGTGCTCGTTGCCGACGACCGATTCAAACGGCAAGGCTTGGCGCTCCTCGTCCTGCTGGTGCAAGCGCTTCCCCACCTCCGCACCGTACTGCGGTCGGATTCAGCATCTTGCCGGAACTCACGATAATCGACATTCTTGCCTGCCCGACGGCCAGCGTTCCGACGGGTCGTCACGGAGCGCCCGCCCTTGCAAGAAGACGACGCCGAAAACGCATTCCAAGAGGCGATCCTCGCTTCGGTGGTTCGCTCATCGCTCGACTGCGTGATCGTCACGGACGAAGCCGGATTGGTTGTGGAATTCAACCCAGCGGCCGAGGCGACCTTCGGCTATTCGCGCGCTGAAGCGGTCGGCAGACAGATCTCGGAGCTCATCGTCCCGCCGCATCTGCGCAAGGCGCACGCAAACGGGCTTGCGGCATATCTTGCGGGTGGCGCCCCGCGGTTGCTCGGGCGTCGAACAGAGCAGACTGCCATGCGAGCGAACGGCACCGAGTTTCCGGTGGAACTAACGATCACCGAAGCCCGGAGCGGCAAACGTCGTTTCTTCACGGCGAGCTTGCGCGACCTGTCGCAGCGCCACGCTGCCGACGCCGCTCTGCGTGCCAGCGAAGCCCGGTTGGCGGCGTTCATGAAGCATGCTCCCGTAGGCATGTACCTGAAGGATACCGACGGGCGCTATCTGATCGCCAATCCCGAAATGGGAAAGGTCTTCGGCCGGCCGGCCGAGAGCGCGATCGGATTAAGCGCGGCCGACATTTTCGGACCCCAGGAGGCCGCGATGATCGCGGAAAACGATCGCCGCGTCCTGGAATCGGGACAGGCGATTGCAATCGAGGAATTTCTAAACAACGCGGTCGACTATGCCTGGAGCCTTGTCGTCCGCTTTCCCGTTCTGGGGGCCGATCAGCAGCAGGCGCGCATCGGCGGCTTCGATATTGACATTTCCGAGCAGAAGCGCGCGGCCGAGCGCCTGCTGCGAAGCGAGCGGCGCTTCCGAGACCTCACTCACCATCATCCGGTTCCGGTCGTGTTCATAGACTCGCGAACGAGGCAGCTGATTAGCGCCAATCCCGCCTTCCGCGAGATCATGGGCATAGGCCCGGATGACGAGGACCGCTTCCGGCAGCACCGCTGGTTCGCCACACGGGAAGACTATCGGCGCCTCAAAGCCCTGTCACGTCAGCAGCCGCGCGCCGACGGCGTGGAGGCTCAACTTCGGCGTCTGGACGGCTCCGCGTTTCCCGTGTCGCTGAGTTGGCGCCACATCGAGATGGACGACCGACCGGTGATCGTCGGCAGCATTCTTGATCTCACCGCAACCAAGGCGGCTGAAGCCGAACTGGCGCGGTCGCGCGAGGCATTGGCGCAGAGCGAGCGGCTCAACGCACTTGGTTCGCTGCTTGCCGGCGTCTCGCACGAACTCAACAACCCCCTGGCGGTCGTCGTCGCGCAGGCCCAGTTGCTGGAAGAATTTGTAGCCGGAACCGCCCACGCACAGCGGGCCGGCAAGATCAGGCTCGCCGCCGAGCGCTGCGCGCGCATCGTGAAGACCTTCCTGGCAATGGCGCGACAACGCCAGCCGGAGCGCCGCAGTATCGACGTCAACGATCTGATCCGCGCGGTTCTGGATATCGCCGGCTACGGTTTGCGCACGGCAGGCATCGAGGTGCAATGCCGGCTCGCCGAGGGCCTGCCGCCTCTGGAACTTGACCCTGACCAGATGCATCAGGTGTTCTACAACCTGATCGTCAACGCGCAACACGCCCTGCAGGAGATACCGGGACCGCGGCGGATCGAGATCGAAACGGCGCTTGAAGGCAATGACCTCCAGATCGTGATCGCCGACAATGGCCCCGGTGTGCCCGCCGAGATCCGGAATCGCATTTTCGATCCGTTTTTTACCACCAAGGCTCAGGGTGCGGGCACCGGGATCGGGCTCGCTTTCTCGCTCGGCGTGGTGCAGTCGCACAATGGACGGCTGGCCCTGCTTGACCGTGCGGACGGCGCGCATTTCCGATTGCTTTTGCCGGTGGAGGCCTGCACTTCGTCAGATTCAGTCGAAGGTGTTGCGGCGCACTCGGTCGCGGGCATCGGTTGCACCGCCCTTGTGGTCGATGACGAGCGGGAGGTTGGAGAAACGATGGCAGAACTACTACAGGCTGAAGGTTTTGCCGTCAGGATCGTCGAGGACGGCGCCGGCGCCAAGGCAGCGCTGATGAGTGCTGTTTTCGATGTGATCTTTTGCGATCTGCGGATGCCGAACATCGACGGCCCCGCCTTGTTCGACTGGGCCTGTCAGGCAAGCCCGGGCATAGCGGAGCGATTCGTTTTCGTTACCGGCGACACGCTCGGCGGCGCTGCGGCGCGCTTCCTTGAACGGGCCGGTCGACCAGTTGTCGAGAAGCCGTTTTCGCGCGATTCCATCCGCCGGGCACTAAGCTCGTTGGCAGACGTTCCGCGCTAGCCAACGACCCTCTTTGCGCGCTGGCGCCTTCGGACAACACCGCAGCTTCAGCGAACACGCATCGCAGTCCAGCTTGCTCGCGCAATACCGCATAAAGCCTTCATCATCGACACTGCGTTGGCGCATGGGCTCTGATTATACCGCGATGGAGCGTCCTACGTCTCAATCGGGTCGACTCAAGCCCTAGCGCGAAGGTCAGGTTTGGAGAAGCGCCGGGAATGGCAGCTCCTGGCGCATTTGGGTCCTTATCGGCTGCCGGAGAGCCAATCGCTCTCGAGTGCAGGCACTCCAGTGGAGTCCAGACGTTGGATTGGACCCTCGACCTCTACAAAAGCACACTAAGCTTCCGGTCGGGCTACGACGGCATTCCGAAGCGATCGCTTCGGCGAGAAGTCGTCGTTCTCAATCGGGCGACGGGGGATACATCGGCGAAGACGGCATAAGGGAGGATGCGCCAGACCGAGCCGACGGAAAGGTCGTAGCCAAGGCGTTGGAGCGGATAGCGCCTGGCCGGGAGGCCGCCGCCAGTCAGACTTACGCGGCGCGTCGTTGAGCGAGGTGGAGACCCGAACGGGCTCGACGAGGGTCCACGGCGGTCACAATGTTGTGGTGGTGATCGCAGTAGACGCGATCCGGCGAAGTTGGCCCAGCACAAAAACGATAACCGCCGGGTACAGAAGGGTCTTCGCTCACCGGGAAGCGGCACTGATAGAGGCCTAGCTGAATGAGGGGGACGTCTCGCGAAGTTAGTCTGATATTTTCAGGCATCATGATGGTTTCCTAGTTCACAGCAATTGCCGGCTGACGGCCGCAGTGCGACCCGTCAGGGGCGAGCTTCTCTCGTTTGGGAGGCTATGGATCACCATATGGTGTTGGCAGCACCGTCAATGAAGCCCGACGCCCTGCTTCTGAAGCCAATAGTTTGCGACTTAAGGCCACACCCATAAACGCATTGGCGATCTACCATCGTGTCCCCGAGGACCCGCCCGCCGCGGTTTGTTCGGCGGGGGTGGGCCTCCTATGAGACGCGCTCTGCCGACCCCCTCGTTCACAGTCCGGACCACCTCATGCGGGGCCGCTCTAGCCGCCAAAACCCAAATCACTCTAAAACGACCGAGTTCCGACCCCTTTAATAGATATGGGCATGATGGCTGGCTATCTCCGCGAGCGGCCTTGGACTGACGGTGTGCTTCGATGATTGTCGCGCCCCGCAGAGTGGCCGGGCTTCAATTTTCTCGTTCCCGGAATGCACGGGTAACCCAGAAGCCGACATTCTCAAAGCTCAGGAGCAACCGACAGCCGGACCGGTGCATTCGATGACGTAGATCCCTGGGATGGGCCCTTTGAGGAGTCGGCAAATCATCGGTCTTGGAAAAGCGGAGTCGGCTGGCTAGGCTTCGGCTTCGTGACTGGGAGGTGACCAGATTCCAAAGCCCACCTTTCTTGACATCGCCCGCCGCGCCGGGGTTGGCACGGCGACGGTTGAGCGCGTGCTGAACGGCAGGGGTGGCGTCACGCCTGCCACTGTCGAGAAGGTCGTCGCCGCCGCTCGCTCGCTCGACTATCCTCGCCGCTTGCCGGAAGCTCATCACGGGGTGATCAGGATCGAGGTCATCCTGGTGCGTCCGGACGCCACCTTCTTTGCCCGACTGTCTCGCGCTTTCGAGCGCATCGCCGCGACGCTCGATCGTTCCATCGCCGTCCACCGCACCTTTCTCGACGAGGCGGACCCGGCGGCGATCGCCAGGCGCATCCTTGATCCGGACATGCGCCGCGCCGGCCTGATCCTCGCAGTTCCCGACCACCCGCTGGTTGGCGCCGCCTTGAGGAAACTCGAGGCCGAAAACATCCCGACCGTGCAGATTGTCACTGAGATTTCCGGCACCAGCGGGGCCTATGTCGGTATCGACAATTATGCCGCCGGGCGCATGGCAGGGCTGTTGTTGTCGCGCATGCAAAGGCGGCCAGGCAAGGTGGTGGCGGTCTGCCACAGCCAGATCTACCGCGTGCACCGCGACCGCGTGCGCGGCTTCTTCGACTACCTGATGGAGACGGCGACCGAACATTTCGAACCGATCGGGGCGCTGTTCGGCCATGACGATGGAGACCGCAACGCTGAGCAGCTTCTTGAAGCCTTGAAGCGCTGGCCGGACCTTGCCGGTTTCTATAATGCAGGCGGCGCCAATTCGGCGCTCAACGATGTCCTGCGCCGAAATCCGCTCGGACGCCAGGTCTTCTTCGTCGGCCACGAGCTCACCGAGCGCAGCGCCGTTGCACTTCGCGAGGGTACGATGGATGTCGTGCTCGACCAGGCACCCGAGGCGCAGGCGAGGCGAGCCATGGACCTCGTGCTGGCGACATTGAACCTGCACGACCTGCAAGTCGAAAACCCGCCGATCCGCTTCGTCACCTTCACTGCCGAGAACCTTTGATCTGATTTGATCAAGATAGAGCGAGCTTCGCCTCCGTCACGGTGCTAACTCCCTGCGAACGGACGGGGATCGCATATGAAGTTCGCCCCCTCATCCAGCCGCTTTGCATCCGCCTTCCCCGTTGGGAGAAGAGGCTGGCGCCAAGCGCAGACGATCTCCCTTTCCCCTCGAGGAAAGGTCGGATTGCCACAAATCGGATGGCAATCCGGGTGAGGGGGCATTCTTTCACATGCAATGGCGCTCCGCGAAGGGAGGACGACTAGTGACGAGACGGCTGACGGCCTACGATCTGAGGAGCGCCAAGGGCAGCCGCAAATGGCTGCAGCTTCACGTCGACACCCCGGCTGAGGCCGCCGCGGCTGTCGCCTGCGATATCGTAATCCTCTCCAGCGAGTCCGACCACAATCTGGAATTGATCCGTGAGGCGGCGCCTTTCGCCTTCTTGTCGGTCGGCATGCCGCATGGCGCGGTCGCCTCGCCCGACGAGGCGGTACGGCTCGGCTTTGACATGATCGAGCGCGGCGCCGACGCCGTCTATTGCTCGCATTCACCGCGCTTCATCGAGGCGATGGCGGCCGAGGGCATTCCGGTTACCGGCCATGTCGGCCTGGTGCCGAACCGCGCTACTTGGACGAATTTTCGCGCCGTTGGAAAGACCGCCGAAGAAGCCTTCAAGGTGCTCCGCGCGGCCAAGGACCTTGAGAATGCCGGTGCCGCCTGCATCGAGGTCGAGGTCGTGCCGGTGCGGCTTGCCGATCACATCACGCGCTCGACCCCACTGATCACCATGGGCATGGGCTGCGGCAGCGCCTGCGACACGCAGTACCTGTTTTCCAGTGACGTGCTCGGCACCCACACCGGTCACTATCCGCGCCACGCCAAACGCTATGCCGATTTCGTGACACTAGACGCCGAACTGCAGGAAAAGCGCATCGCCGCCTTCCGCGCCTTCGGCCGCGATGTGACAGCCGGCGCCTATCCCGAAGCGAAGCACCAGGTCGACATGGACGATGCCGCCTATGACCGCTTCCTCACCCTTTCCCAATCCCTGTGAGATCGACATGGACGACCTGAAATACGGCACGCGCAACAAAAGAGGCGACTGGGCTCCGAGCGAGCCGGCAGGCACCGCGCCGCTGTTCGCCTTTCCGCCTCGTCCGCTGGCGCTGTTGAAATGGCTGCCGCACTATTTCCTGCCCTACAATCTGCTGTTCGCGCTCTCGGCGGTCGCGTGGTGGCACTACGTGCTGCCCGACGTCGAGGTCATGAAGACGCTGAGCGTCGGATGGATCTTCAGGCTCTTCCTCGTCAACTGCGCGGCGCTGCTTGTCTTCTTCGGCGTCTTCGAGCTCAGGCTCTACATTTTGAGAGTCCAGGGCAATCGCTTCAAATACAACGGCAAATGGCCCTCCGAGCAGAAGAGCAAGGCTTTCTTCTTCGAGAACCAGAACCTCGACAACATGCTGCGTACCTTCGGCACCGGCATGCCGATCTGGACGGCGATCGAGGTCGCGATCCTCTACGCCTATGCCAATGGCTACGCGCCGTGGCTGACAGTCGCCGAGCATCCCGTCTACCTGTTTTGCCTGGCGCTGGTAGTGCCAATCATCCACGAGACGCATTTCTTCTTGCTGCACCGGGCAATCCACTGGCCGCCGCTCTACAAATGGGTGCATTCGGTGCACCACAACTCCGTCAACCCGTCGCCCTGGTCATCGCTGTCGATGCATCCCGTCGAGCAGTTCGGTTATCTCGGCGTTGCACTCTGGCACCTGGTCATCCCGTCGAACCCGCTGCTTGCGCTCTACCAGCTCCACTATGCCGGCTTCGGCGCCATTCCCGGTCATGTCGGCTTCGACAAGGTCGAACTCGGCGAGGACACCAGCATCGATAGCCACGCCTACATCCATTACCTCCATCACAAATATTTCGAGGTGAACTACGGCGACGGCCTCATTCCGTTCGACCGATGGTTGGGCACTTTCCACGACGGCAGCAAGGAAGGCGAGGCCCGCATGCAGGCCCGCTACGAGAAGAAGAAGGCGCGCGCCAACGCCGCCCAATGACAGCCCGATCAGACAGCCGAGCGAGGCGTCCGCGCAAGCCATCCCGCAAGGGCCGGAAGTCAAAGGAGGGGTGAACCGGCACTCCATCCACAAGGGAGGAAAACCGTGAAGAAGCTTTTCATTTCGACCGCGTTGGCGGCCTTGATGTCGACCAATGCGATGGCTGCAAAAATTGGCGTCAGCATCGTCAACTTCGACAACAATTTTCAGACGTTGCTGAGGGACGGCATGCAGGCCCGCGCCAAGGAGAAGGGCGCCGGCATCCAGGTCGAGGACGCGCAGAATGACGTCGCCAAGCAACTCGACCAGGTGAAGAACTTCATCGCCACCGGTGTAGACGCCATCATCGTCACGCTGGTCGACACCAATGCGTCAAGGACGCTCAGCGAGGAAGCTGCCAAGGCCGGCATCCCACTGGTCTTCGTCAACCTCGAACCGTCAGACATGGCGAATCTGCCGGAGAAACAGGTCTATGTCGGCTCCAACGAGGTGGAGTCCGGCACGCTGGAAGCGTTCGAGGTGTGCAAGATGCTGCGCGCCAAGGGCAAGTCGGCAGGTGCCAAAGCCTACATCGTCATGGGCAGCCTCGTCCACCAGGCGGCCCTGCAGCGGACCAAGGATGTCGAGCAGATCTTCGGCACCGACATGTGCAACTTCATCAAGATCGTCGACAAGCAGTCGTCCGAATGGTCGCGCGACAATGCCCAGACCCTGATGACCAACTGGTTGACCGCCGGCGGCGCGCCGGACGCCGTCATCGCCAACAATGACGAATCCGCCATCGGTGCCATCCTGGCGCTCAAGGCCAACGGCGTCGACATGAAGAACGTCGTCGTCGGCGGCATCGACGCCACACAGGACGGCTTGCAGGCGATGAAGGCCGGCGATCTCGCGGTCACCGTGTTCCAGAACGCCAAGGGCCAGGGTGGCGGCGGCGTCGACGCCGCACTCGCGCTGGCCAAGGGCGAGAAGGTCGAACGCGTCGTCTACGTGCCGTTCGAACTGGTGACCTCGGCCAACGCCGCCGACTACCTCGACAAGAACTGATCCCAGGACCGGAGCCTCCGGGCGGCATTGCCGTTCCGGAGGCCCGACCGCAACTCATAGAGGAAAAAATGTCCAGCTGGATCACGGTCTGCGGCCTCGACGATATCGAACAGGAAGGTGCCCGCCGTTTTGACCATGAAGGCCGTACCTACGCCATCTTCCGCTCGCCCTATGATGAAGTGTTCTGCACCGACGGCCTATGCACGCACGAAGCGGTACACATCGCCGACGGACTGGTCATGGATTACGAGGTCGAATGCCCCAAGCACGCGGGCGCCTTTGACTATCGCACCGGCGCGGCAAAGCGGCTGCCGCCTTGTGTCAATCTCAGGACCTATCCTGCGAGGGTCGAAGAGGGCTCCATCCTGGTTGCGATGCCAGTGACAGGAGCCTGAGGCTTGGTGGGGCAGTCGACCTGCTCCCGTACCGCTTCGGTCAGTTAACTACTATGCAAGCGGCGTGCCTAAATGTGCGCTTCCGACTATTTCTGCCTGAAAACTGCCGGTCCGCTATTCGGCCCAAAACCGCCAGGCGGCAACGCGCCTGATATCGCACTTTGAGATCAGCTTTGCCGTTTCCTGAAAACTGACATCGCAGGCGACCCCACTGGAGGTCATGGTGGCGCCATTTGCCGACCTTCATTGCGTTTCTCCAAACCTGCCGTTCGCGCTACAGCCTGATACGACCATCAGCGGGCATGGCTGCGTCCTTGGCTCCGCGCTATCAGTAATCAGTGCCGCTATCGCTTGGTTACGTCATGGTAAAAATCTGATGCTGGACATCAGAGGTCGAACGGTCGGAGTCGACCACCCAAAGCCGAAGTTCTATCCGCGACACTATCCAATTGCCCGTCGCTTGTAATCAAGAGGTCATTGGCCTAATCTGAACTGAGGGGATGAGCAGTCTCCCCGTCAGACGGCTTCCGTCCAAGCACTGCGCAAGATCCTATTGAGGGATGGCGCGCGTGAATGGTACGTTCCTTTCGATTGCACCTCACTTATTGTCGCGAATTGTCGCAACTGCTTTGATGGCTGCGGCAAACCTGCCGGTTGCGACGTTTGACGCTGCGGGCCAAGGCACGGAGCCGCCATTACGGCTCGAGGCCAGAATCCCACTCGGAGATGTGCGCGGCCGCATCGATCACATGGCGATCGATTTAAAGAGGCGGCGCTTGTTCGTTGCAGAACTCGGCAACAACAGCATGGCGGTGGTCGATCTCACCCATCGAACCGTGCTTCGCACAATCAAGGGATTACGGGAACCACAAGGTGTCGCCTACCTGCAAGGGACCGACACCCTGTATGTCGCGAATGCCGGCGACGGCTCGGTTCGATTGTTTCGAGGAGCCGATTATGCCGCTATCGGGAAAGTCGACCTAGGGGAAGATGCCGACAATGTTCGCGTGGATAGCGCGACCAATCGGGTCTTTGTAGGGTATGGCAGCGGTGCGCTGGCTGTCATCAATCCCACGACTAACCGGAAAACCGGCGATGTGCCGCTAAAGGCGCATCCCGAAAGTTTTCAGCTCGACGCGAGGACGAGCCACGCCTTTGTGAACCTGCCGGACATACATTCAATCGCGGTCGTCGACCGCACATCACTGGCTCAAATCGCAACCTGGCCGACCGCCGGTTTAGCCGGTAATTTTCCGATGGCGTTGGACGACCCTCACCAGCACGTCCTTATAGCTTTTCGCCACCCTGCGTGGCTCGGCATCTTCTCCATGGGAGACGGTTCGCTCGTCGCGACTGCGAAGATTTGCGGTGATGCCGACGATGTTTTCGTCGATTCGAAACGGCAGCGAGCCTACATCAGCTGCGGAGACGGATTCATTGACGTGATGGATACCTGGGACCCGCCATATCGACGCATCGCGCATATTCCGACTGCGTCCGGTGCACGCACTTCGCTCTTTGTTCCCGCGCTTGACCTGCTTCTTCTCGCGGTTCGAGCGAGCGGAGAGCAGCTGCCGGCAATCTGGGCGTTTCGTCCAACACCTTGAGGTGCGCACCCGTGTGGACGACACGCTCCAGATTGCCAATCGTTTTCCTGTTGAGCTGCACACCGATTGCCTATTCGGCACCGGGCGGAGATGCTTCAATGGCCAGGACCTCTAAGCCCTCAATTTCTTGCATCACGTTTCCAGCGATACCTTGCAAATCGCCGTACATGCCGACGGTCGACTCGATTACGCCTTGTTGGATGATGCTGAGCTCTATTGGATCATGCAAAACGGCATAAAATGACCGGGATGCCTGCGTTTGGTCCAACGCACAACCAGGAAGAGCTATGGGCGATGGTGGCCTTTACCCGACGTCTTCCAGAGATGTCGCAATCGGAATACGAGAAAATCACCGAAGCCTTTGAAGGGCATCATCAGGCTGGAGGTGAAGACGTGCACCGGCTGCGTTTCGCAAGTGAGTCGTACAGGGACTGCGGAAGGGCGGTCGTGATCGCTGTCCGGTCGTGAGGACGAAGGGCCGCCTGATCCTCGGCTGTAGATCGTGTTCGCGCATCAGGTGACGAATCTTCCCTGCCGCGCAGGGCGGTGACGCTTGATAACCAGGTTCGAATTTGTTGCGGAGGGCGCTGCTGGGATCACCGGTCCTAACTTGGTAAGACGTGGGTAGGTTGGATTGTCCGGTTCAATTGGTCATGACTGCGACGCAACGTCCGCTTCCGAGACCGCGATCTGACGGAACTTCTTCCGCGATGGCAGCCTTCTTTTCAAGTTGCGACAGACGCAGGACCTCTTCGAGACAGAGCGCGCCGCCATCTCCGTTGCCGACCGTCCCGCGCCGCGAATTCACGCGGGCCAACTCGAGGACGACCTGAGGACAACCGGGGCGACGCGCGTTGGTGTATATGACGATCGGCACGGTGAAGTGGGTGGAGCTTGGTGTCCGCACGCCCTGTATGCAAGGTCACGGGCAGGTTCTGCCCCTATTCCCGACCTTGACAGCCAAGCGCAATATGCGCCAGTTGCGTCTTCGGTCGTTGCAAGCCGTTGACACGATATGATTCAGCATTGTTGGGCAGCAGCCTGAGGATTGAAACCGATATTCACCTCGTTGGAAGTCTAACGCGACTCCGTCATGATCTTCCGGCCCTGTCGAGCGACGCTGCCAAAGCCGTTGACGCCAACGCAGGTGATGAGGGCAGGCTAGATCAGTGCAGCAGATCCGCCCGGCGACTTATCTTTTCGCGGCCCGAGCCTTGCGCGACATGGGCGACGGCTTCGTGGCCGTTCTGTTGCCGGTCTATCTCCTCGCATTAGGCTTCGCGCCTCTGCAGGTCGGCATCATTGCAACCGCATCGCTGCTCGGTTCAGCGCTCTTGACCATCGCCGTCGGACTCCTTGGTGCCCGACACGATCACCGCCAACTCCTGCTTGCCGCCGCCAGTCTGATGGTCGCCACGGGTGTGGCCTTTGCTGTGGTCCACGACTACGCGCTGCTTTTGGTGATCGCCTTCGCAGGCACCATCAATCCGTCGGCCGGCAGCGTCAGCGTATTCGTGCCCTTAGAGCATGCCGTGCTCACACGCGAAGTCACCCACGCCGCGCGGACCAAGATGTTCGCGCGCTACAGCCTTGTGGGTGCGCTCGCAGCCGCGGTTGGCGCGCTCGCTTCGGCGACACCTGATCTTCTGGCTCCAGCCGGCCTCGATCAACTCACCGGCATCAAGGCGATGTTCGTGCTCTATGCGTTGCTGGGCCTGCTCGGCGGTCTCCTTTACGCGCAGATCCCGCAGCGCCGTCCAACGTCGGACCCCGGCAGCACGTCCGCGCTTGGCCCCTCGCGGAATATCGTTTTCAAGCTTGCGGCCCTTTTTAGCCTTGATGCCTTTGCCGGCGGCTTCCTCGTCCAGTCGCTGCTTGCCCTGTGGCTTTTCGAAAAATTCGACCTGTCGCTTTCGGAAGCGGGCTTTTTCTTCTTCTGGTCCGGCGTCCTTTCGGCGTTCTCATTCCCCGTTGCCGCCTGGCTGTCGCGGCACATCGGACTCATCAACACGATGGTGTTCACACACATTCCGTCCAGCATCGCCCTGATGCTGGCGGCGCTTGCGCCGACGCTCCCTCTGGCGCTCGCCCTGCTGCTGATCCGTGCCGCGCTTTCGCAGATGGACGTCCCGACGCGCTCATCTTACGTCATGGCGGTCGTCACGGAGGCGGAGCGGGCAGCCGCCGCGAGCTTCACATCGGTCCCGCGCAGTTTGGCTGCCGCAGCCAGTCCCGCCCTGGCGGGCGCTCTGTTCGCTGCCTCGTTCCGGGCATGGCCCCTCCTCATCTGCGGCACACTCAAAATCATTTATGATCTGCTGCTGCTGATGCAGTTCCAGAACGTCAAGCCGCCAGAGGAACGCTGATATTTCTTGAGCGGGAGGGGTCAATCGCGAAGGCAAATGTTGGAAAGGTCGTCGATCACTTCGGCTCTGACTCCGGACTTGTCGAATGCCTAATGTGACCCGACATCCTCGACGCGATGCCTGCAGACCATCACCCGCAGCGCAGCAGACAACGAAAGTCTCCGCTGGGCTCTGCCGATCAGGTAGGCCGTGCTTTGTAAAAGCGGCACCAACCATCGGGGCTGATTTCACCCGCGACAATCTCGGATGCATTCGGCTTCAGGAAATGGGTGCACCCGGCACAGCGGCGACCTTTGTTTGGAACATCCTAATAAAGCGCCACAGGCTTTGGGGTTGTTTCGGCGCCGCGCGCCGCAGGCTGACCTGTCATGCAGGAAGGACACCTGCACCGGCAAATCGCCGCGCCGGTCATCGACACCTTAAGAAATTTCCGGCGAGACAGCGCTTGCCCTGGCTCACGTTGTGCCGACCCGCAATTTATCTCACCACGATCTTCTTTAATGATCTTTCCTCTCAATCGAACCCAAAGAAGCG